>OMVS01000052.1 GCA_900314575.1 uncultured Olsenella sp.
GCTGGACCCCTACGAACCCATCGCCCCGCCGCAGTACTCGCAGCGGCCGTTGGCGTCCGGGATGGTCGTCGCGCCACAGAACGGGCAGGTTCGCGCCACCTTGGGCGCCGAGGCCGCGGCGACCCTCTCGCGCTCGCCCTCGCGCAGCCGCGTGAGGACGTCTCGGATCTCGCCCGCCTGCCGCTCCGCCTCGCGGAACTCCACCGAGTCGCGCTCCTCGATCTGGTAGTCGTTCACCTGGAACGTGATGGAGTCGAAGTAGGGCACGTCCACGTGGATGGTCACGTAGACGTCGTAGTCGACGTCGTAGCGAGGCGGCTCGTAGCTGTGCTCCTCGCCGTCCTTGTCCTTCCAGTACAGCTCGGTGCGGGTCTCGCGCGTCTCGGTATCGCAGCCCGTGACCTGCGAGAAGTCCAGCACGTCCGGGTTGGCCTCGCGCCAGCGCGAGGTCGAGGTCACCAGGAAGCGCCCGGCGTCCTCGTCCAGGAGCACCTTGGTGTCGCAGCCCAGCGTGCGCGTGACGTGGAAGGCGGACACGCGCTCCCGGTTGGCCTCGCGCCAGTCGAGCTGCTCGCGGATCTGCTCGACCGTCGAGCGCCGCCTGTCGCTGAAGAACGGGGAGAGCTTCCTGGCGCACTCCTTGCAGAGGTTGCCGTCCTCGAGCTTGCGGTTGCCGAGAAGCCCGATCTCGCCACCGCAGATGCTGCAGGTCTTCTTCTCGAACATCTTTCCGAACAGTCCCATGGTCGCCTCTCCCTTCCACCAAGCGGTCGCCCGCGTCCCCCAGTGCCCCTCGGCACAGATTGTGTCGTGCGACCGGCCCAAACAGAAGTGCCCCGCGGCCCATCCAGGGCCGCGGGGCATGACCCGACGTCCAAACGCCGCGCCGTCGGCGAGGCGGCAGAGGCCCCGGCAACGGGGCCGCCCCCTCACTCGTCCCGGCGGCCCATCCCGGGGACGATGAGCCCGTTGGAGACGGCGTGCACCGCCAGGCGCAGGATGTTGTCATAGCCGGTCTTGGCGAGGATCTCGGAGATGTGCCGCTTGACCGTGCCCTCGCTGAGGTAGAGCTCGGCGGCTATCTCCCTTCTCGTCTTGGACTCGCACACCAGGCGCAGGATGTCTATCTCCACCTGGGAGAGCTCCACGCCGTCGGGGATGATGCGCTGCTTGGAGAGGGGGAAGGTCGAGTAGCCCTCCATGGTCGAGCGGATGATGCCGAGCAGCTCGCCCGTCCCCACGTTCTTGTAGACGAAGCTGTCGACGCCCGCCTCCCGGGCGCGGTCGACGAAGGTTATCTCGGGCAGCCCGGTCATGATGACCACGCGGACGTCGGGCAGCGCCTCCTTGATGAGGCGCGCCGCCACGATGCCGCTCGAGTCGTTCTCGGTGCACACGTCGAGAAGCGCGCAGGTGGCCCCGGTGCGGCGCGTCGCCTCGAGCGCGTCCGCGGCGTCGGCGAGGGAGGCCACGACCTCCATGTCCTGCTGCGCGTTGATGGTACAGGCGAGCGAGTCCCTGAGCATCGCCTGGTCCTCCACGAGCACGATGCGAATCATGCCTGCCCCCTCTCGTCGCTGGATTCCTGGGTGGGCGCGCCGGCCAGGCGCCCACGGCCGCCGCCTGCCGCCGCATGCCGGGGATCCCCGTCCCCTCGACGATGCTTGCCGGCGCCAAGCCGTCGTTCGTCACGCTCAGCGACGCCGCGCCGCCAGGACCGCGGCAGATCCTCACGTCCACGCGCCGCGCCTGGGCGTGCTTCGCGGCGTTGGTCACCGCCTCGAGGGCAATCTCGGCGAACGCGCGGGCCACAGCCTCGTCCGCCGGAAGCTCGCCTACGACCCTGACGTCCACGCCCACGAGCGAGAAGGCGCTGCGGATGGCCTCCAGGCCGGCGCTCGCGGCGGGCAGGTCTTTCTCGGCGAGGTCGTCCATGATCCCGTTGAGGAGCCCGCAGATCCGCTCGAGCGCCTCCGGGTCGTCGCAGTCGTCCTCCAGGAAGCGGTGGAGTATCGAGAGGCGCGCGCCGATGGTGTCGTGGACGCGGGCCTTCACCCGCATGATCGCCTCGGCCTCGGCCACCCTCCGCACCTGGAGCATTGAGGCGCGCAGCTCCTCGTTCGCGGCCTCCAGGAGCCGGTTGAGGCTCTCGAGGCGCGCGTTGGTCGCCGCCTCCTCGCTCACGTCGAGCGCCATCACGCGCTCGCAGGGCGTCCCGCGCAGCCGCGCCCTGTCGCGCACGAAGAGGCAGGTCCTGCCGTCGCCCACGTCGACGAGCAGCCCGTCGCCCGTGGCCTCGCGCGCCTCCCCCTCGAGCCTCCCCCACAGTCCACGCGCGTCCGCGAGGTCGGTCGAAAGCCCCAGCCGCGTCAGGGTCGCGCGCATGGCGTCGTTCATGAAGAGCACCTCGTAGCCCTCGTTCGTCCACATCACGCCTTCGGGCAGGGCGTCCAGCGCGTCGATGAGCGAGAGCCGCGAGACCGAGGTCCTGCTCTCGCGGACGTCGAGCGCCAGCGTCGCGGGGACGCGCGCCGCGAAGAGGGAGACGTCGGCGATCAGGAGCAGCGAGGACCCCTCCCCCAGGGCCTCGATGGCGGGCGGCGTGCAGAGGGCGAGAAGCGCCACCTCGCCCAGCATCCAGGGGCGACGCAGGCGGACGGCCAGGACTCCCCCCAGCACGGCGGCGAGGGCGTTCGCCCAGAGCAGCGACTCCAGCCCGAGGAGGATGGGGTGCAGCCACAGGAGGATGACCCCCTGGTTCTCCATGGCCGAGCTCGACACGGCACAGGCGAAGAGCAGGTGGACGGCGAGCAGCGCCTCGTACCAGACGCCAAGCCAGCGCGGGCCGCCCTTCCGCCGCATCGAGGCGAGGCACGCGTGGACGGTCTGGCCGGCGGTGAGGAGGTAGGCGACCCCGCAGATCACGATCAGCGTCGACACCCTCATCGAGAAGAGGTGGCTCACGGCTCCCCACCCCCCTGTCGCACGGCTCGGGGCACGCGAACGCGGACCGCCGCGTTGAACGAGGTCGGGGACAGCTCGAGCGAGAGCTCGCCCCGGGAGCCGGCGAGGTCCTCCCGCAGGCGCGCCGCGGCGGCCTCCAGGCGCCCCGCGTCCATCCGCGCCGCGTCCAGCGCCGCCCGCAGCCCCACGCCCTTCTCGTCCTCGCTCACGTAGAGCATGAGGATGGGGTCCACGGCGAAGAGGGCGACCGAGACCACATCGTACAGGCAGTCGTAGAGCACGCTCACCACGGCGGCCGGCAGCTCGCCCTCCAGGCTCACCGCCGCCGCGCAGTCGACGCCGATGGAGCGCAGGTCGGAGACCGTCTCGTTGAAGACGAGCTGCAGGCGGTCGCGGTCGAACGCGGGGTCGCTCCTCTCGGAGAGGACGAGCGCCCCCTTCCGCTTGCAGTAGGCGACGAGGAGCTTGACCTCGACGAGCATGTCGCGCCTGCGCGCGCGGTCCTGCGCCCCGCTCCCCCTCGGCAGCGAGGCGATCAGCTCGCGCATGCGGCCCACCTTGTCCGCGATGGACCCCTCGACGTCCAGGAGCAGGCGCTTCTCGCTCTCGAGGCGCCACAGCTCGCGGCGCAGGCCGCTCTCGTGGCGAAGGACCTCGTTGCTCCTGCGCAGGCGGTCCTGCCGCTCGGTGAGCACGCGGCGCCGCTCGTCCAGGGGCGCCACGTCCTCGGCGAGCAGCGCCACCCCGCCGCTCACCCCGTAGGCCTTGAAGAGCGCGTGGGGGACGGCGGAGGTCCGAAACCTCGTGACCCCGCCGCGCTCCTGCGAGCGCGCGACCCGCAGCGCGAGCTCGAGGGCGCAGGCGGGCGTCGGGGCGGCCGAGTCGGTGGCGAAGGCGACCGAGCCGTCGCGCGAGAGGACCTTGAGGTCGAGGGACAGGCGCGAGAACGCCTCGCCGTACCAGGCGTATGAGGGCAGGAGTCCGAAGTCCAGCGCGAGCTCCAGGAGCAGCACCACCACCAGGCAGTAGTTGAGGGAGAAGTTCGTCTTGACGGCAAGCTCGTGGCGCAGGGCGTACATGAGGCAGTATGCGCCGAAGGGGACGGCGGCCATGACGAGGAGCGCGATGACGCCGCGCAGCCTCCGGCGCGACGCGGCGAGGAGGAGGGCGAAGAAGCCCAGGTACTCGGCCACGTAGACCGCGACCGCGAACCAGTAGCCCCAGTTGTAGGCGTAGGTCTCCTGCCAGTCCGGCCTCGAGATGTCGAACGAGAAGACCTGCAGGTGAAAGGTGTTGGTGAGCACCAGGGCGACGACCGCGGCGCTCGTCGCCCAGGCGGCCCGCCTAAGGAGGCGCGCCCAGGGCCTCGAGTCCAGCGCGGAGGCGCGCAGGGCGCACAGCAGGCAGAGCAGCGGGATGAGCGTCATCGGCACGTAGTAGAGGTACCAGAGGAAGGCTATGAGCCCGGGGTCGTCGATGGGATAGCGGTACTTGACGAGCACGTCGAGCATCCACAGGCCGACGAGCAGGGCCACGCCCTTGAGGCAGTGGCGTACCTGCGCGTCCGAGCACCGCACGTGGACCGAGAAGCCCCACAGCGCCGCGGCCGGCGCCATGAGGAGCACGAGCCCCGAGGTGGAGGAGGGCACCACGCCGTATGAGCCCGAGGGCCTGAGGGGCGCCCCGCGCAGGAACCTGGCGCTGCCCGGCTCGGGGGCGGGTGCGCTGCCGAAGGCCTGCATGCCGAGAAGGACCAGGCACAGGAGGATCCCTCCGGCGCACGCGCCGGCGACGACCCTTCGCACAAGCGTGTCGTCAGACCTGCTCACGCGGGTGTCCCCCTCACTCGCGTCCCCAACGGCCGCGCGCCCCGGCGGCAGCGCGCCCCGGCGGAAGCGCCGGCGGCAGCCGATACGTCCATTCTAGTCTCGGGGGCTCACGCCCTTTGGGTCGCGCGGCCAACGTTCGACGGGCGTTTTGGGACGCCCGGTGGTTCCGCCGTCGGGGCTCACGAATCACCCTGATGCCGAGGGCACATGCGCCCGAAGGGCACGACGAGGAAGGAGCGTGGACCATGGGACTTCTGAGGGCTGGGATAGGTGCCGCAGGCGGGGTTCTCGCCGACTCCTGGCGCGAGTACTTCTACTGCGACGCGCTCGACGCGGACACCCTCGTCGCCAAGGGGCACAAGAGGACGTCCTCGCAGGGACGCTCGTCGAACGTCCTCGGCGAGGACAACATCATCTCGAACGGCTCCGTGATCGCCGTGAACGAGGGGCAGTACATGATCGTCGTGGAGCAGGGCGCGGTGGTCGAGGCCTGCGGCGAGCCGGGCGAGTTCGTGTTCGACAGCTCGACGGAGCCGACCCTGCTCTTCGGCGGGGGCGGCTCGATCGGGGAGAGGATCCGGGCGTCGTTCGAGCGCGTGGGCACGCGCTTCACGTTCGGCGGCGACACGGGCAAGGACCAGCGCGTCTACTTCTTCAACGCCAAGGAGGTCGTGGGCAACAAGTACGGGACGGCGGCGCCCGTCCCCTTCCGCGTGGTCGACGACAACATCGGGCTGGACGTGGACATCTCCGTGCGCTGCAATGGCGAGTACTCGTACCGGATCGTCGACCCGCTCATGTTCTACAAGAACGTGTGCGGCAACGTCGAGGAGCCCTTCACGCGCGACAGGATCGACTCGCAGCTCAAGAGCGAGCTGCTCACGGCCCTGCAGCCGGCGTTCGCGCGCATCTCGGCCATGGGCGTGCGCTACTCGGCGGTCCCCGCGCACACCAGGGAGCTCGCCCAGGCCCTCAACGAGGAGCTCTCCGAGTCCTGGGGGCAGACGCGCGGCATCGAGGTAGCGGCGTTCGGCATGAACTCGATCGTCGCGTCCCCCGAGGACGAGGCCATGATCAAGGAGCTGCAGAGGGCCGCGGTCATGAGGGACCCCACGATGGCAGCGGCGAACCTCGCCGCCTCGCAGGCGGACGCCATGCGCATGGCGGCGTCCAACAGCGCGGGCGCGGCCGTCGGCTTCATGGGCATGGGGATGGCCAACGCCCTGGGCGGCGGTGCCAACATGCAGGGGCTCTACGGCATGGGCGCGGCCGGTGGCACGACGGCTCCGGGCGGCGCGGCACCGGGCGGTCCTCGGGGCGTCGGGCCGGCGACGGGCGGTGCCACAGCGGGCGCGCCGGGTGCACCGGGCGCGGCGGCCACCGCAGCCGACGCCTGGACCTGCTCGTGCGGGGCACAGAACACGGGGCGCTTCTGCGGCAACTGCGGGAGCCCTAGGCCCCAGCCTGCCGCCGGCCCCTGGACCTGCTCGTGCGGGGCGCAGAACACCGGGCGCTTCTGCTGCAACTGCGGGAAGCCCCGGCCGTAGGCCGAGCAGGCAACCCGTCGCCCCAGCGCCCGACGAACGACCGCGAGGCCCCGATGAGCTCGGGACCTCGCGGTCTTCTCGCATGAGACTTCTCCCGGGAGGATTCCCGCGGGAGGATTGTCGCGGTAGGCTAGCCGATGAGGAGCTTGAGGTCCTCGTCGACCGTGGTGATGCCGCCGATGCCGAAGTTGTCGACCAGCACCTTGGTGACGTTGGGCGACAGGAACGCCGGGAGCGTGGGCCCGAGGTGGATGTTCTTCACGCCGAGGGACAGCAGCGCCAGCAGGACGATGACGGCCTTCTGCTCGTACCAGGCGATGTTGAAGGCGATCGGCAGGTCGTTGACGTCGTCGAGGCCGAAGATCTGCTTGAGCTTGAGCGCGATGAGGGCGAGCGAGTAGGAGTCGTTGCACTGACCGGCGTCGAGGACGCGGGGGATGCCGTCGATGTCACCGAGGTTGAGCTTGTTGTAGCGGTACTTGGCGCAGCCCGCGGTAAGGATCACGACGTCCTTCGGGAGCTTCTCGGCGAACTCGGTGTAGTAGCTGCGGGTCTTGTGGCGGCCGTCACAGCCGGCCATCACCACGAACTTGCGGATGGCGCCGGACTTGACCGCGGCGACCACCTTGTCGGCGAGGGCGAAGACCTGCTCGTGCGCGAAGCCGCCCACGATCGTGCCCTGCTCGATCTCCTCGGGGGCCTGGCAGGTCTTTGCCTGCTCGATCAGGGCCGAGAAGTCCTTGTTGCCCTCGGCGTCGGCGTCGATGTGCGCGCAGCCGGGGAAGCCCGCGGCGCCCGTGGTCCAGAGCCTACCCTTGTAGCTGTCCTTGGGAGGCACGACGCAGTTGGTGGTCATGAGGATCGGGCCGCGGAACTTCTCGAACTCCTCGGTCTGCTTCCACCAGGCGTTGCCGTAGTTGCCGGCGAAGTGCGGGTACTTCTTGAACGCGGGGTAGTAGTGGGCGGGAAGCATCTCGGAGTGCGTGTAGACGTCCACGCCGGTGCCCGCCGTCTGCTCGAGCAGCATCTCGAGGTCGCGCAGGTCGTGGCCGGAGACCAGGATGCCCGGGTTCTTGCGCACGCCGATCTCGACCTCGGTGACCTCGGGGTTGCCGTAGGCCTTGGTGTTGGCGGCGTCGAGCTGAGCCATGCCCTTGACGCCCCACGACCCGCACTCGAGGGTCAGCTTCACGAGGTCGTCGACCGAGAGGGAGTCGTCGAGGGTCGCCGCAAGGGCCCTCTGGAGGAAGGCGTCGATCTCGGGGTCGCGGACCAGCAGCGCGTCTGCGTGCGAGGTGTAGGCGGAGAGGCCCTTGAGGCCGTAGGTGATCAGCTCGCGCAGGGAGCGGATGTCCTCGTCCTCAGTGGCGAGGATGCCGACCTCGCGCGCCTTGGCGGAGAAGTCCTTGCGCGCGCCCTGCCAGAGGGCGGCGGCGGGCAGCCCCTCGGTGCTGCCCAGCGTCTGGGCGAGCTCCTTGTTGCAGGCGAGCGTCCGCTCGATGCGCTCGGTCACGGCCTCGGCATCGAAGTTGGCGTTGGTGATCGTGGTGAAGAGGTTGAGCGTGACCATGCGGTCGACCGCGACCGGCACCTCCTTGCCGGCATCGCGCAGGGCGCAGGCCAGGGCGGACGTGCCCTTGGTCACGTAGACGAGAAGGTCCTGGAGGCCGGCGACCTCGGGGGTCTTGCCGCAGACGCCGACGCGGGTGCAGCCCTTGCATCCGGCGGTCTCCTGGCACTGGAAGCAGAACATCGGGGTGTCCATCATCTTCGCTCCTATCCTCAGGCGGTTGCCCTTATCGGTGCTTGGTTGGTTGCTTGGTTCGTGCTCGCTAGGCGAGGCCGACGCGAGCCCCGTGCGACGGTCGCTAGGCGAGGCCGACGGCGAGCGCCATCTTGAAGCGGGTGTCGGCCTTGACCGCGTGGCGGCCGCCCTTGGCGAAGCGGAAGCACTCCCCCGCCCTGACCTTGTTCTCGACGCCCTCGTAGGTGATCGTTGCCTCGCCGTCGAGCGCCATGACCAGCGCCTCGCCCGGAGCGGCGTGCTCGGAGAGCGCGCAGCCCTCGTCGAAGGCCATCACCACGAGCTTCATCCCCGGCGTGCGGAGCACGTCGCGGTTCACGATGACCCCGTCCTGGTAGGGCGCCAGCCCCGCGAGCTCCTGCGCGACGCCCGCCTCGATACCCTGCTTGTCCATGTTCGCTCCCTCGCATCCGAAATCGACGTAGCCGGTGTCCGGACCGGCCTCGACACCAAAGAGCGCGCCAGCCGGGACGAGAAGGGCCTCGCCTGCGCGAACCGCGTGGTCCTTGTCGTCCACGCTCGCGGTGAGCTCGCCCGTGGTCACGAGGACCAGCTTCGCCTCCGGGTGGGACTCGGGGCTGATGCTCGTGCCCGCGCCCAGCGCGAAGTAGGTCGCACCGCCGGTGACCTCCCTCGAGATGGTGCACCCCTCCACGGACGGGGTCTCGGACTCGAGCCGGAAGACCTGACCGTAGCTCCTTCCCATGTGAGCCCCCTTCTTCTAGACGCCGCGCGTGACGCCTCTGACACCGGACGGCTCTCGTCGCCTCTCGAGCCGGCCCCCGTCACCGCCGGTCCGACCCGCGTGGCCGCCGAGCCGTCTTTTGTCACCACGGCGCACTCATTTATCGACCACGGCTATTCTCCGATCGGCGATGGGTACAGTATGTGGTGGTGACCACATATGGAGAAAGAGGACGATGATATGGACGCCGCACCGGTGCAGGGGACGCCACTCTTCCGGGGCATGGAGCCCGCCTCGATAGATCGCGCCCTCTCGGCGCTCTTCGCGCAGGAGCATCGCTATCGCAAGCAGGACCTCATACTGGGAGTTGGCACCATCACGGACCGCATCGGTATCGTGCTCGAGGGCAGCGTCACCATCGAGAGCAGAGACGTCTGGGGCAACCGCACCATCCTCGGCAGCATCGGACCCAAGAACGCCTTCGCCGAGTCCTACGCCCTGCTGGAGAACGAGCCGCTCCTCGTGGACGTGCGCGCCAACGAGGACTGCCGCGTCCTCTTCCTCAGGGTCGGCGCACTCGGGCGCCTGGCCAAGGAGCGGCAGCCCTGGGCGATTGCGCTCGAGAACAACCTGCTCATGGACTCGGCTCGCAAGAACCTGATGCTCTCCCGCAAGAGCTTCTTCACCGCGCCCAAGGGCATTCGCGCGCGCGTGATGGCCTACCTCAACGCCCAGGCGGTCCAAGCCGGCTCGACGAGCTTCTCCATTCCCTTCGACCGCCAGCAGCTCGCCGACTACCTCAACGTGGACCGCTCCGCCCTCTCGAAGGAGCTGGGCCGCATGCGGCGCGAGGGGCTCATCGTCTGCCGCAAGAACCTCTTCACGCTCCTCACGCCGGAGGGGTGACGGGCGGGCGCGAGGCGCATTCTAGTGCCCTTCTCCCCTATGCCACGAAGCCGCCGGCGCGCAGCATCCAGAGCCACATAGTGAGCGTGAGCGCGCAGCCCGCCGTGGTCATCATCACGATGGTCGAGGTAAGGACGCCGTCGTGGCCCATGTTGC
Organism: uncultured Olsenella sp.; assembly: GCA_900314575.1. Classification (GTDB taxonomy): domain Bacteria; phylum Actinomycetota; class Coriobacteriia; order Coriobacteriales; family Atopobiaceae; genus Olsenella_K; species Olsenella_K absiana. The sequence continues at coordinate 9,892 of OMVS01000052.1, forward strand.
GCGCCATCACGTAGCAGCTCACCGTGGAGGCGGAGCCCAGCATCACGAGCAGGGCGATGAGCTGCTGGTTGCGAAACCCCAGGTGGATGGCCAGGGGCATGAAGATCGCAACGAGCCCCACGAGCTTTATGAGGCTCGCCACGCCAGCAACGCCCAGGCTCCCGCGCGCGGAGCGGAACCTGAACTGCGCCCCCATTGCCATGAGGCCCAGGGGCGTCGCGAGCACCGCCACGTTGCTGATGGTTGACGCCAGGACCCTGGGAACGGGCAGGCCCAGGAGCGACCACGCGAATCCCGCGGCGATTCCCAGGATGATGGGGTTGGTGACGACACCATGCGCCGCCCTGCGCGCCATGGAGCCCACAGACGGGCGAGAAGAACCGTCCCCTCCTGCCGTGAGCGTGAGCACCACCACGGCGAACACGTTGTAGAGCGGGACGCTCCCCAGGATCATGAGGGCCGCCATGGTGGTGGGAGAGCTCCCATAGACGTTATTGATGAACGCGATGCCCAGGATGGCCGCCGAGCTGCGGTAGCTCGCCTGGACGAACTCACCGCGCTGGGGCACGTCCCGTACCACCAGGCGGGACAGCAGCACGATCGCCGCCATGCTCGCCGCCGTGACGACAAAGCAGAACAGTACGAAGCGCCCATCCCAGGCGGCTACGAAGTCCTGCGTCGCAAGGTCCTGAAACAGCAGGACCGGCAGCGCCACCTTGAACACGAAGGCGTTGAGGTAGTCCGCGAAGCGGTCGTCCATCATCCCCAGGCGCCGCAGGAGCATGCCCAGCAGCATGGTGAGGAAGATGGGAGACGTCGCGTTGACGCTAAAGACGAGGCTGTCCACAGGGCTCCTTTCGCAACTCGCCCGCATCGGCGGCACGGCAGCCGGCGATGCGACGGCACGGGGCATTGTAGCCCCGGGCGCGTCATGGCGACGCATCCGCAACGCCCCGGTTACCACAGGCAAGGGCACGTGAATGGACGAGATTGGCGTGGTCAAGCACCTGAGCGAGCTCGGCTTCACCGAGGACACGGTCGACGATGCAGTGAAGGGCACCTTCATCCTCACCGGCGGCTGCCATCCCCTGACCCAGGACGAGGTCGCGCAGATTCTCCGCAAGAGCATGTAGCAGGGCCACGCAGTCGTGTCTGGTGCCAACCTCGTCACGGTTGCGGAGCAGCACCGCTAGATGCGAAACCACTCCTGCACAAGCTCGTGCAGCTTGCGGTAAGAGACGAGGCTGCCACCCGCAGGATGCAGCTCCTCGTCACCCGCATAGACCACGTAGCAGTCCTTCTCGTCTAGGCCCAGTTCGGAGGGGGCAACCTGCCTGAGCATGTCAAAGAAGCGCGACTTGTACGTCGCGGATGACTTGATCTCGATAGCTTTTGCAGGCTTCAGGCCCCTCCGAACCACAAGGTCTATCTCGCGCTTCTTTGCATCCCTCCAATACGAGAGCTCGGGCTTGGAGCCGAGAGCATAACCGGCCTTCAGGATCTCGGCAACGACAGCGGTTTCGAACAGCGCGCCCCTGAACTCGCTGAGGAGCAGCTCGTCAGCCGAGCGAATCCCCATAAGGTACGCAGCAAGGCCCGTGTCCAGAAAATAAAACTTCGGGGTCTTGGTAAGACTCTTGCTCCTGTTTCTGAAGAGGGGCTCAAGCAGGTAGACGATTCCGCTGGCCTCAAGCACTGACAGCCATTCGCGAACGGTGTTCGTCGCAACGCCGCAGTCAGATGCCAGGCTGCTTATGTTCAGCTGCTGCCCAGTGCGCAATGCGCATAGCTGCAAGAACGTCGTGAACTCCCTCACCTTGCGAACGCCAAGCTCCCTGCGGACGTCTCGCTCGACATAGGTTTGGACATAGTTGGAGAAGAACGTCTCTGGCGGAATCGAGACCGAATGCAGCCGTGGGTACCCGCCAAGGAAGAGCCAGTCCTCCTCGTTCTTGGGTCCCAAGCCGGCGTCCTCGAGCTCCTGAAGCGAGAGCGGCAGCAGGTACAGGAGGGCGACCCGCCCTGCCAGCGACTGATTGATTGCATCCATGAGCAGGAAGTTCTGCGAGCCCGTCAGCACAAAGCGACCCGTCTCCTCGCTCGCGTCCACGACCTGCTGTAGGTACTGAAAGAGCTCGGGGGCCCTCTGAGCCTCATCGAATATCACGCGCGAACCATAGGCTCGCAGGAAGGTGCGGGGGTCGTCCTCAAATGCGCTCAGCGTATCGGGGTCTTCCAGGCTCACATACGCATAGTCGGGAAACGTCTCTCTCGCAAGCGTTGTCTTGCCGCTCTGACGCGGCCCCGTAACGGAGAGAACGGGATACATCTTCGAAAGCCGCGGCAGCTCGGATTTCATCTCTCGCGGAATAATCATGAGGCCCCCGTTGAAGTGCAGCATCTCTACCTACTGATTAATTTTATCACCTTCTACTGCACGATTTTCACCATCACTACTGATGGATTTTCCGCAAGCACCGCTCCACACCTGGTCGGAGACTGCTACGCCCCCTGCACGCGCTTCTTGGTCAGCATCCTCACGGGATGCAGTATCAGCAGCAGCGCGATCAGGCACACGCAGTTAAGCCCAAGGCTGATGGGATAGATGTTCATGATGGTCTGGAACGTGTGGCTGACGGGGAAGACGACCGCAATCCAGAAGAAGCGCAGGCCGCAGATGACGATCATGGTGGTCAGCGCCGGCGGCGTGGACATGCCAAATCCGCGCAGGTAGCCGCTGATGGCCTCGTAGACCATACTGAACGCGTAGGCCGGAAGTATGGTGCACAGACGCATGTAGCCGTACTGCACCACGGCGGGATCCGGGTTTATGAGCCCCAGCACCTGCCGGCCCAAAAACACCGCGAAGGCTATCAGCAAGGCTGCCGCGATGGCGCCCTCCCCCAGGCACACGCCCATGGTCTTCCGGCACCGCCCGTAGTTGCGGGCGCCTCGGTTCTGCCCCACGAACGTGGTGCATGCCTGGCTGAACGAGTTCAGCAGGCTGTAGCACACGAACTCGATGTTCATGCCGGCGCTGGAGGCGGCCATGACCTCGGTGCCCAGGCTGTTGATGGCGCCTTGGATCACGATGTTGGCGATGGAGAACACGGCACTCTGGATGCCGGCGGGAAGGCCTATCTGCACGATGGTGCGCATGCTCTTTCAGTCCACATGAAGGCGATGCGAATCGATGCGCACCGGCGAGTCCAGGTGCAGCAGACGCACGGACAAAAGCACCGCGATGGTGGTGTAGCACAGGTCGATGGCGATGGCCGAGCCGACCACGCCCCAACCGAACACGCCAATGAACAGCAGGTCCAGCACCACATTCATCACGGCCGAGGGGCACAGCGCCTGCATGGGGAACTGGGCGTCTCCGTCGGCGCGAAGGATGGCCGCCTCGAAGTTGTACAGCAGGACGGACGGCATGCCCAGCAGGAACACGCGCAGGAACAGCACGATGATCAGGCTGCTGAGCTGCTCCAGGATGCTGGTCAGGGCCACGGGGTATGCAAAGCGCAGGACATTCGTCCAGAGGTTGCCGGACAGGTATTGTATTTCGAGATGTTGTCGCGCCAAAACGCTCCTTCTAAAAACGGGGCCACCCGCGTTTGCGAGTGGCCCCATCATTCTCTACCTAGTACTATCGCGCAAATGTGGCATCGCTATACGTCGACGACGTCCTTCTTCATTCGGAAAGAAGAGCACCCGACAAATGACCGAACCTCCGTCCCTTGTTCACGCGCTACGCCTGCTTGGAGTAGTCGTTGGGGCCCCAGACCCAGGCGGGTGCCTCCTCGGGGACGTTGTAGTAGGTGCGCTGGGGGATGGCGTTAACCTGCGCCATCTCGTCATCCGTGAGCTCGAAGTCAAAGATGTCGACGTTGGATGCCATGTGCGCAGGGTTGGTAGTCTTCGGGAAGACGACGTTGCCCTCCTGCATGTGCCAGCGCAGGATGATCTGCGGCACGGATTTGCCGTACTTCTGGGCCAGCTCCTTAAAGACGGGCAGGCTCAGCAGCGCCTTGTCGCCGTGGCCCAGCGGATACCAACCCTCCCACACAAAGCGCTCGTCGGCAAGGGCGGCCTTGAGCGGATGCTGGTTCCAGCGGGGGTTCATCTGGACCTGGATGACGGCAGGCTTGATGGTGGCCACATCCAAGATCTGGCGAATCTTGTGCTCGTTGAAGTTGGACAGACCGATGGAGCGGACCTTGCCCTCCTTTACGGCCTCCTCCATGGCGCGCCAGCCGTCGACGTACTCGCCGTAGGGCTGGTGGAAGAGGAGAAGATCGAGGTAGTCCATGTCCAGGCGCTCCAAGGTCGCGTCGATGGCTACCTTGCACTTCTGGTACGGGTAGTCCTGCGGGAACAGCTTGGACGTCACGAAGAGGTCCTCGCGCTTGGCGCCAGAGGCCTTGATGGCCTTGCCCACGGCCACCTCGTTGTAGTAGGCGTTCGCGGTATCGATGTGGGTGTAGCCGGCGGCGATGGCCTCGGGCAGGTGCTTCTCGACGTCGGCCGAGCTCATCTGGAACACGCCATAGCCGAGCTGGGGAATCTTGTTGCCGTCGTTCATGGTCAGGTACTGCATGGATGCCTCCACTTAGGAAGTTACTTCTTTTATTGTGTGCTACGACTGCTTGGGCTCGTTCGCAAAGAGGCCCATGAGCCAGGCGACGGTCTTGGGGTCACGGTGGTCCAGGATGACCGACTTGTCCGCGTCCATCCGCGCGATCCTGTCCCTGTCCTCGTCCGTCAGCTCAAAGTCGAACACGTCGAAGTTCTGCTCCATACGCTCCTTGTGGACGGACTTGGGGATAACGATGACGCCCAGGTCCATGAGGTAGCGAAGCGCCACCTGCGCCGCGGTCTTGCCGTGCCCCTGGCTGATGGCCGTCAGAATCGGATCCCTAAAGAAGCCGTTCGCGCCCTCCGCGAATGGACTCCACGCCTCGTGCGCGATGTCCAGGTCCTCCATGACCTGATGATTCTGGCGCTGCTGCCAGTACGCGTGCGTCTCGACCTGGTTCACCATGGGCTTGATGCGAGCGAACGTACTGAGGTCCAGGATGCGATTGAAGTCGAAGTTGCTGACGCCGATGGCGCGGACCTTGCCCTGCTCGTATGCCTTCTCGAGGTCGCGGTAGGCGCCGTAGTAGTCGCCATAGGCCTGATGCAACAGCATGAGGTCCAGGTAGTCCGTCCCCAGCCTGCGCAGCGACTCGTCGATCGAGCGCATCGTGTTGCCCTCGCCGAAGTTCGTGACCCACACCTTGCTCGTGATGAACATCTCGTCACGCGGCACGCCGGATTTCGCGACGGCGGAGCCGACGCCCTCCTCGTTG
>OMVS01000014.1 GCA_900314575.1 uncultured Olsenella sp.
TCGCGCCGCTACCTGGACGTGTCACTGCTGCACGAGTAGCCGTACCGGACGGCGGGCCGCCCGCCTGTCAGAAAGTGCGCAAGAAACTTGACGGTACCCGCCGAGCAGGCGGAGCCACGCTCCCTGCGCGCGGCTCGCACAGGATTTGCATAAAATTGGCACAAAAAGGCCTCCCCCGCAATGCTTGAGGGAGGCTCACGTGCAGGGAGGCTCTGCAGAACGCGGCTGGCGCGCGTCCGTCGAGGCTACATCCCGATGGTGCCGGTCGGGAAGGTCAGCGCCATGATGAGGACGCAGACGCCGAAGGTGACGGCGGTGATGATGGTCAGGCGATCGAGGTTCTTCTCCCAGACGCCGGAGCCCGCGGTCGCGTTGTACATGGAGGACGCGATGAGGTCCGAAACGCCCGTTCCCTTGCCGGAGTGCATGAGGACGAGCACGATCGTCAGGAAGGCCGAGATGGCCATGAGGACGAGCAGGATGATGTTGAGGACGCTCACGAAGACTCCCTCTGTGCGTGACGCGCACTTGCATAGACAATCCAACGTATCGACATTAGCACATGCCGATGCACGGGCCAAGGGGTGCACAAACCGTCCAGAGCCTGCGCTCCCCCACCGCCGCACGGACGCCGGCCGCACCCGTGGCGTCCTCGCGAGCGCCGCGTCGGCCGCGCGCCATCGGGTGCACCGTCGCGGCGTCCTCCAACAGCCGGGGGTCTGGGCGAGAAGGAATCGGGGCCCGGGCGCCATCGCCCGGACCCCGATTCGTCGCGTCTTCGGTCGAGCCCGCGGGCCCGCCGCTGCCGAGCCGCTACATGGCGGCGCGCACCATCTCCGCGAAGGAGTCGGCCTTGAGGGAGGCACCGCCGACGAGCGCGCCGTCGACGTCGTCCTTCTCCAAGAAGCCGCCCACGTTGCCCGGCTTGGCGGAGCCGCCGTAGAGAATGCGGACGCCGTCGGCCGTCTCCTGGCCGAAGACCTCGGCGAGGGTCCGGCGGATTGCGCCGCAGACCTCCTCGGCGTCGTCGGCCGTGGCGGTCTTGCCGGTGCCGATGGCCCAGATGGGCTCGTAGGCGATGATGTACTTGGAGGGGTCAGACAGGTCGAGGCCCTCGGTGTCTCGCCTGACCTGGTCGCACACGAACTCGACGTGCTTGCCGGCCTCGCGGACCTCGAGGGACTCGCCGCAGCAGCTGATGGGGACGATGCCGTGCTCCATCAGCTTCTTGGCCTTCTTGTTTACGTCCTCGTCCGTCTCGCCGAAGTAGCCGCGGCGCTCGGAGTGGCCGATGATGCAGTAGGTCGCACCGACGGACTCGAGCATGGACGGGGAGGTCTCGCCCGTGTAGGCGCCGGACTCCTCGAAGTAGACGTTCTGCGCGGACAGCGCGAAGGGGGCCTGCTCCTGCTCGATGACCTCGGCGACGCCCTTGAGGTCGACCGCGGGCGGGGCCACGATGACGTCCACGTCGCCCACGCCGCCCTTGAGCTCGGCGGCCAGGCCGCTCGCGAGCTCGACGGCCTCGCTGAACGTCTTGTTCATCTTCCAGTTGCCTGCCATCACATGGTTACGCATCGAGAAGCGCCTCCACTCCGGGAAGGGCCTTGCCCTCGACGAGCTCCATCGAGGCGCCGCCGCCCGTGGAGATCCAGCTCATCTTGTCGGCAAGGTCGAACTTGTTGATGGCCGCGACGGAGTCGCCGCCGCCGATGATCGAGGTGCCGCCGTTGGCCTTGACCTCGGCGACCGCGCGCGCGACGGCCTCGGTGCCATGCGCGAACTGGTCCATCTCGAAGACGCCCATGGGGCCGTTCCAGAAGACGGTCTTGGCGCCCTTGATCGCGTCGCCGAAGAGCTGCTCGGTCTTGGGGCCGATGTCCATGCCCATGCGGTCGTCGGGGATGTCGTCGGAGCTGACGACCTCGCCCTTGGCGTCCTCGCCGAAGTGGTCGGCCACGACGTTGTCCACGGGGAGAAGGACCTTGACGCCCTTGGCCTCGGCCTTCTTGAGCATCTCGCCGGCGCGCTCGACCCAGTCCTCCTCCTTGAGGGAGGTGCCGACCGTGTGGCCCTGCGCCAGGAAGAAGGTGTAGGCCATGCCGCCGCCGATGATCAGGGTGTCGGCGGAGTCGATGAGGTGGTCGAGGACGCCGATCTTGCTGGAGACCTTGGAGCCGCCGACGATGGCGACGAAGGGGCGCTCCGGCTCGGCGAAGATGGAGGTCAGGGTGTCGACCTCCTTCTCGAGCAGGAAGCCGGCGACGGCCGGGATGTAGGCGGCCGGGCCGACGACCGAGCCCTGCGCGCGGTGGGCGGTGCCGAAGGCGTCGAGGACGAAGATGTCGCCGTAGGAGGCGAGCCTCTTCGCGATCTCGGGGTCGTTCTTCTTCTCGCGCTTGTCGAAGCGGACGTTCTCGAGGACCAGGATGTCGCCCGGCTTGACGGCGGCGACGGCCTCGGCGGCCTTCTCGCCGTAGGTGTCGTCGACGAACTTGACGTCGTAGCCCGTGAGCTCGGCGAGCTTCTCCGCGGCGGGCCTGAGCGAGAGCTCGGGCTCGGGGCCATCGCCCTTGGGACGGCCGAGGTGGCTCATGAGCACGATGCCAGCACCGTGCTCCTTGAGGTACTTGATGGTCGGGATGGCGGCGCGCACGCGGGTATCGTCCGTCACGACGCCGTCCTTCAGGGGCACGTTGAAGTCGACGCGCATGAGGATGCGCTTGCCCTCGACATCCACGTCTCGGACGGTCTTCTTAGTGAAAGCCATGCTCTCTCCTAACCGTTGCATACGAAAGAAGGGCGCGGCCGCGGCTTTGAAGCTGCAACCGCGCCCCTCGGGCCTCATGTCTAGGACTGGCTAGGCAACGAACTTCTCGAAGTACTTGATGGTGCGGACCATCTGGGAGGTGTAGGAGTTCTCGTTGTCGTACCAAGAGGTGACCTGGACGAGGGTCTGGCCGTTGCCGAGGTCCTGGGCCATGGTCTGGGTGGCGTCGAAGATGGAGCCGTGGGTCTCGCCGACGATGTCACGGGAGACGATCTGGTCCTCGTTGTAGCCGAAGGTCTCGGGGATGGTCTCGGCATAGGCCTTCATGGCAGCGTTGACCTCGTCGGCCGTGACGGTCTTGGCGACGACGGCGTAGAGGTTGGTGAGAGAGCCGGTGGGCGTCGGGACGCGCTGGGCGGCACCGATCAGCTTGCCGTTGAGCTCGGGGAGGACCAGGCCGATGGCCTTGGCGGCACCCGTGGAGTTGGGGACGATGTTCTCAGCGCCGGCGCGGGAGCGACGGAAGTTGCCCTTGCGCTGCGGGCCGTCGAGGATCATCTGGTCGCCGGTGTAGGCGTGGATGGTCGTCATGATGCCGGAGACGATCGGGGCGAAGTCGTTGAGGCCCTTGGCCATGGGAGCAAGGCAGTTGGTGGTGCAGGAGGCGGCGGAAATGATGTTGTCCTCGGCCGTCAGGGTCTCGTGGTTGACGTTGTAGACGATCGTCGGCAGGTCGTTGCCCGCGGGAGCGGAGATGACGACCTTCTTGGCGCCGGCGTTGATGTGCGCCTGGGCCTTGGCCTTGGAGGTGTAGAAGCCGGTGCACTCGAGGACGTCGACGCCGAGCTTGCCCCAGGGCAGGTTATTGGCATCCGGCTCCTTGTAGATGGTGATCTGCTTGCCGTCGACGGTGATGGAGTCCTCGCCGAAGGTGACCTCGTGGTCACGGGAGTAGTTACCCTGCGTGGAGTCGTACTTCAGGAGGTAAGCGAGCATCTCCGGGGAGGTGAGGTCGTTGATGGCGACGATCTCGGTGCCCTCGTGCGCGAACATCTGACGGAAAGCCAGACGGCCGATGCGGCCAAAGCCGTTAATTGCAACCTTAACTGCCATGCCTTCTCCTTTCGCAAGGCCCTCTGAGGCCGATCCCCAGACGGGTCAATGCCTTCCTCTCACAGTATAGCCACAAAGATGCCTTTGATTAAACACGAGATTCCACGCCCGCCCCGGCCGGGAGTCCTGCGGGCCCGCGCGTGGCTGTGAGCTGGGGTTTCTCCGCCGCAGGCGCTTTCAGATGTCCGCGAATCCTGGTCAACTTATGCGCGTGCGCCGGCGATTCTCCACAAATCGGCGACCGGTTTTACTACCGCTTGCCTAGCGAGAAGGACCTTTCGCCCAAACCTCAATCGCCCTTTCGGGCCCCCTCGGCGGCCTCGCCGGCCTCGCCGGCCCCCTCGCCGGCCGCACGCTCCCCCTCGGCGGCCTCGGCGGCGTCCACCATGGCCTGGAGCCTGAGCAGCCGGTGGTACATGGCGGACTTCGACGCCTCGGGGGTGGCGAGGCTGCCGAGCTCGGCGAGCGAGGCGCCGGGGTGGCGCTCCCTGAGCTCGCAGAACTCCCTGAGCGCGGGCGGGAGCGACCTCAGCCCCACGGTCGAGCGCACCCGGTCCACGAGGAGGCGCTGGTCGAGGGCGGAGGCGGTCTGCCTGGCCTGGTTGGCGATCTCCGCGTTCACCCTGCGCTGGACGTCGTTCTTGACCGACTTGAGCTCGCGCACGCGCGCCACGGTGTGCGCCGAGCGACCGGCGCCCATCACCTGGAGCATGCTCTCCACGTCGTCGAAGCTCTTGAGGTAGATGGCGAAGGCGCCGCGCCGGTGGTTGAGGCGGGCCTGGATGCCCAGGGAGGAGAGGACGTCGGCCAGGCCGCGCGCGAACTCCTCCCCCACCACCGCGATCTCGAGGTGGAAGTCGCCACGGGGGTCGGCGACGAAGCCGCCGGCCATGAAGGCGCCCCGGACGAAGGCGGCGCGGCAGCACGCGGACCCGAGGAGGCGCTCGGGAACGCCGGGGTGGATCTTGAGCCCGGGATCCAGGATCTGGAGCCGCTCGAGCTGGGAGGCCAGCCGGTCCTGCTCGGGGATCTCTATCAGGTAGTTGCGCGCCTTGTGCAGCACGGAGCGCCTCACCGTGAGCAGGGTCTCCAGGTCGAGGAGCTCGTGGGTGAGCTTGATCGTGCTGCGCGCCACCGCGCCCGTCTCCGTCGAGACGCGGATCGAGTGGCGCCCGCTTCCCGTGAGCGTGAGGGTGCCGCAGATGCGCATGAGGGCGGAGAGCTCGGCCAGCCCGCAGCCCTCGCAGTCGCCCTCCACGCGGGAGAGCTCGTCTTTCACCTCCGCCGTGAACGACATGGCGCTACCGCGCCCCGCCCTCGGGGTGGCGCGCCGCCACGGAGGCCGGGCTCACGTCCGCGCGCGAAAGGTCGCGGTGCGAGAGCGCGACGTGGTATCCCGCCTGCTCGAGGTGGGCGGCGGTCGCCGCGGCGATGGCGACGCTGCGGTGCTGCCCCCCGGTGCAGCCGATGGCCACGTTGACGCGCGCCTTGCCCTCCGTGATGTAGCCGGGCAGCACGACGTCGAGCATGCCGAACCACCGCTCCGAGAAGCGCCTCGTGATCTCCTGCGTAAGGACGAAGTCGCGCACCTTCGCGTCGAGGCCGGTCAGACGGCGCATCTCGGGGTCGTAGAACGGGTTCGCGAGGAAGCGCACGTCCACGAGGAGGTCGGCCTCCTGCGGCATGCCGTACTTGAAGCCGAACGAGAAGACGCTCACGTCGAGGAGCTGCTGCTCCCCCAGGGAGGAGAAGGCCTGCCGCACGCGGCGCCGCAGCTCGTTGGCGTGCAGGTGGCTCGTGTCTATCACGAGGTCGGAGTGGTCCTTGACGCTCTCGAGCTGCCTGCGCTCACGGCCGATGGCGTGCTCGATGCTCTCGCCCGCCACGGCGATGGGGTGGCGGCGGCGGTTCTCGTTGTAGCGCCTCATCAGCTCCTCGGTGGAGCAGTCGAGGAAGACGACCTTGTAGGAGAGCTCGTGGGAGGGCAGCTCATCGAGGGCGTCGTTGAGCTCGTCGAAGAGTCCCTGGGAGCGGACGTCGCAGGTGACCGCGAGGTGGCGGCCGACGCCGTTGTTGATGCCCACGATCTCTGCGAGCTGCAGGATCAGGCGGGGCGGGAGGTTGTCGATGCAGAAGTAGCCCATGTCCTCGAGGGCGTGCATCGCCTGGGTCCTGCCGCTGCCCGACATGCCCGTGATGACCACGATGTCCGGGACGCGGCTCTGCGCCTCGGCGGCCCGCATCTCCACGCTTGCGTCGCTCATGCACATCACCCCTGGAAGTGCGACGGGACAAACCCACGCCGCCAAGGATACGCGAACGCGCGGGCGCGCGCAGCGACGCTCGCCCACCCCCATGCGGACTACAGGCGAGAAGGACACGCCACCGCACGCCCGCCTGAACGCACGAGGCCCCCGGGCGTCGTGCCCGGGGGCCTCTGCCCTCTCCTTCGGGCGGGGGCGGCTATCCCTCGATGGCGGCCTTGAACCACTTGGTCAGGCTCGTGGGGTGCGTGATGCCCGTGCCCACGACGACCGACCAGGCGCCGGCCTCGATGGCGGCGGCTCCGTCCGCCGGAGTGTGGACGTGGCCCTCGCACACGATGGGCAGCCCCGGGAACTCCTCGGTCGCCTGGCGGAGAAGGGCAAGGTCTGGCCCCTCGTCCATGGTGGTCTGGATGGCCGGCTTGTTATGGCTGAGCGTCGTGGAGACGAGGTCGCAGCCGCAGGCGACGCCGCGGCGGATGTCCTCGATGGTCATGCAGTCGGCCATCACGAGCGTCTCACACTGGGCGCGCAGGTCGCGCACGGTCTCCTCGAAGGTGCGGCCGTCAGGGCGCGGACGGTCGGTGGCGTCGAGCGCCACGACGTCGGCACCGGCGTTGACGCAGGCCACGGCGTGGCGGAGGGTCGGGGTGATGTAGACGCCCTCGTGCCCCTCCTTCCACAGGCCGATGACCGGAATCTCGACGCGGCCCTTGATGGCGGCGATGTCGGACAGGCCCTGGCAGCGGATCGCGGCGGCGCCGCCCTCCTCGCACGCCTGGGCCATCTGCGCCATGGTCTCCGGGTGGCGCAGGGGCTCGCCCGGGTAGGCCTGGACGCTGACAATGAGCTTGCCCCTGAGGGACTCTACGAGCGGTGAAATCTCCATGTCCTCTCCCCTGCCTCTGATGAGGGCGGGCCCTCCGGGCGCCCGCCCAACGTGCCTTACGCGAACTCCGCGTACCCGGAGCTGACGACGTTCTCGGCCGCGCCGACCAGCGGCGCGTCCCCGCCGAGCGAGCCGGAGACGACCGGGGTCTTGGCGACGGGCGGCATCACCGACTCGTTCCAGCCGCGGGCCATGGCGTCGTGCCAGGCGGGGCCGCACTGGGCGACCGAGCCGGACAGGATGACACAGTCCGGGTCGAACATGTTGCACATGCTGCCCAGGACCTCGCCGATGGCGTGGCCCGAGCGGGCCTCCGCCGCAATCGCCGCCTCGTCGCCCGCGGCGGCGAGCCTGTCGATGTAGGCGCCGTCGACGGGGTCGCCCGCGGGCGTGAGCTCGCTGCCGCCGAGCTCGAGGTACCTGTCGATGATGCCGGGGCCTGCGGCGATGGGCTCGAGGTGGCCGGTCGCGCCGCACGAGCACGGGACGCCGACGGCGTCCGTGCAGCAGACGTGGCCGATGTGGCCCGCCTCGTTGTGGGCGCCCAGCAGGATGGAGCCGGCGTTCACGAAGGCGCCTCCGATGCCGGTGCCCACGGCGACGACCAGGCAGCTGGACTTGCCGAGGCCCGCCCCCCAGCGCGCCTCGCCGAGCGCGTGAGCGTGCACGTCGTTCATGACGCGCGCCTGCACGCCGAAGGCGGCCTCGAGCTCCGCGCCCAGGTGCGTCCCGCCCCAGCCGGGCATGATCTCGTTCGCGTAGGTGACGTCACCAGTCCTGGGGTCGATGACGCCCGCGGAGGAGACGCCGATCCCGTCGATGGCGGCACCCGTCTCCTCGATCACGCGGCGCACGGACTCGATGGCGCGCTCGAGCACGACCGCGCCGCCGCGCTTGGCCTCCGTGGGGACCTTGCCAACAGCATCGACCCGCGGCCTCTCGCCGGGGACGAGCGTCACCAGGGCCGATGCGATCTTGGTGCCGCCGATGTCGAGCGCCACCACGCGCTTGGTGTCTGCCATGCCTTGTGCCTCCTCCTGCTCGTCCGGGGCCCGGGCGCCGCCAGGCGCCCGGGCCCCTCTCGTCCACTGGCTTCCGCCTCGCCCTGCTACCTGGGCCGCCCTGTGCCTAGGCCTCGAGCAGCCCGTTCTCGACGAGGACCTTGCGGATTGCCTCGACGTTGGCGCCCTCGAGGGGCTTGACGGGACGGATCATCATGTTGGAGTCGAAGACACCCATGAGCCACAGGGCGGTCTTGAAGGAGCCGACGCCGGCGCCGTAGCCGACCACCCCGCTCGTCACGTCGAAGATGTGGCTGATCTCGTTGATGCGCTCCTGCTCCTTGCGGGCCGCCTCCCAGTCCTTGGCCTGGGCGTCCTTCCACATCCGGACGTAGCCGTAGGGCTCGACGTTGGCGAGGCCGGGCACCGACCCGTCGGCGCCGGAGAGGTAGGCGCAGTCCACGACCATCTCGTGGCCGGAAAGGACGCTCAGGGGGTGGCCCGCCTTGGCGTTGGCCTCGCAGAGGTAGCGGAAGCTGATGTCGTCGCCGGAGGAGTCCTTGACGCCGGCGAGCACGCCCTCCTCGCCCAGCCTGACCAGGAGCTTCCAGGGGAGCTTCACGTGGACGCAGACGGGGATGTCGTAGGCGAAGATCGGGGCGTCGAGCTCCTCGTGGAGGATGCGGAAGTGGTTCTCGATCTCGGCCATGCCGCCCAGCGCGTAGAAGGGGGCGGTGGCGACGAGGGCGTCGGCGCCCAGGGCGAGGGCCTGACGGCCGTGCTCGAGGACGCGCTCGGTCTCGGTGTCGATGACGCCCACGAGGACCGGGACGCGGTGGTCGACGATGCGGACCGCCTCGCGGATGATCTGCTCGCGGCGCTCGTCGGTCACGAAGGCGACCTCGCCCGAGGAGCCGAGGAAGAACAGGCCGTCGACGCCCGCGTCGATCATGCGGTTGATGCTGCGCTCGAACGAGGGGACATCGAGGGCGCCCTCGGGCGTGTCGGGCACGACGACGGGCGGGACGACGCCGGAGATCTTGAAGTCGGACATTGTTTTGCTTCTCTCCTTCTCGTGGGTTCTTAGCTGGGCTCCTGATGGGCCCCGGGCGACCGGGACGGGCGTCCGGGGAGGCCGCGCGGCCGCGTGTGCGCCCGGCGGCCGGCTCTCAAGCCTACTGCCCCAGCTTGGGGTGCAAGAGCGACGGGGCGGCCCCCAGCAGGGTCTTAGTGTAGGCGTCCTGCGGGTGCTCGAACACCTGCTTCGCCGGGCCCTGCTCCATGATCTGGCCGTGGTTCATCACGATGATGCGATCGGAGATGTAGCGGACCGTCTGGATGTCGTGACTGATGAAGATCATGGAGAGGCCGAGGTCGTGCTTGAGGTCCGTCAGGAGGTTGAGGATCTGGGCGCGGACCGAGACGTCGAGGGCCGAGGTGGGCTCGTCGGCGATGATGGCCTTGGGGTTGAGCGACATGGCGCGGGCGATGGCGACGCGCTGGCGCTGGCCGCCGGAGAGCTGCCCCGGCAGCGCCCTCAGGGCGGAGTGCGGCAGGCCGACGAGCTCGACCAGCTCGTTGATGCGACGCTCCTGCTCGGCGCTGCTCCCGACCTTGTGGACCAGCAGCGGGTCGAGCAGCTGCTCGCGGACGACCATGCGCGGGTTGAGCGCGGTCGCCGGGTCCTGGAAGACGACCGAGACCACGCGGCCGATCTTCTTGCGCAGGTCGGCCGTCCTCTTGGTGACGTCGGTCCCCATGAAGTAGACCTTGCCGCTGGTGGGCGACTGCAGGCCGCACATGACGTTCGCGGTGGTCGACTTGCCGCAGCCGGACTCGCCGACGATGCCGATGGTCTCCCCCGGCATGAGCTTGATGGTGACGCCCTGCACCGCGTGGACGAGGTTCGGGTGGATCAGCGAGCCCGTGCGGGTCCTGAAGGTGACGGAAATGTCGTCCAGGAAGATGATCGGCTCCGTGGAGGCGCTGTTCTCTTCTGCCATGGCCTAGGCCTCCTTCGCGAGGTTGTCGAGGTACGGGACGAGACCGTTCTCCCTGAGGTAGGCATCCGGCAGCTCCGAGAACCTGTGGTGGGCGTCGCCGGGCAGGTCCTTCAGGACGGGGTGGACGTCGAGGCCGAGCGTCGGGTGGCTCGAGCGCGGCGCGAAGCGGTCGCCAGCCGGGAAGTCCTCCGGGGAGGGGACGGAACCGGGCACCTGGTGCAGGCGGGAGCCGTCCTTGGCGCCTTCCTCGATGGAGAGAACCGAGCCGAGCAGGCCACGGGTGTACTCGTGGATCGGGTTGGTGAGCAGCTCCTTGGTGGGCGCCTGCTCCACGATCTGGCCGGCGTACATGACCGTGATCTCAGAGGCGACCTCGGCGACGAGCGCCAGGTCGTGCGAGACGAAGATCATCGCGAAGCCGAGCTTGGCCTGCAGGTCGTTCAGGAGCTTGATGACCTGCTTCTGGACGGTGACGTCGAGGGCGGTCGTGGGCTCGTCGCAGATGACCAGCGACGGGTCGCGGGTGAGCGCCATGGCGATGAGGACGCGCTGCCGCTGGCCGCCGGAGAGCTCGTGCGGGTAGCTCTCGAGCGTGCGCTTGGGGTCGAGGCCGACGAGCTCGAGGAGCTCCTCGGCGCTGCGGGTGCCGCCGCGGCTCGTGAGCTGCTTCATCTGGGTGGAGATGAGCATGGAGGGGTTGAGCGAGGAGAGCGCGTCCTGGTAGACCATAGCGAGCTCGGTGCCGAGGAGCTTGCGGTGCTCCTCGGAGGAGAGCTTCAGCAGGTCCTGGCCCTTGTAGAGGATCTGGCCCGTGAGGGTCTCCTTGGGGTCGGTCAGGTTCATGATCGCCTTGGTGGTGATGGACTTTCCGCAGCCCGACTCGCCGACGAGGGCCATGCACTGGCCGGGGCGCACGTCGAAGCTGACGTTGTCCACGACCTTGGTGTCGCCGTGGCTCTCGAAGCTGATGCTCAGGTCCTTGACCTCGAGCAGCGGCTTCACGGAGAAGTCCGGCACGTGGCGGTCGGTGCGCCTGAGCTCGACTGCGCGCAGGTCGGACAGGCGGCGGTTGAGGGAGGCTGCCTGCTCGGCGTAGGCGCGCACCGGGTCGGAGGCGAGGATGTCGTCCTTGCGGCGCGACTCGGCGTTCTCGACCTCGACGGGCGCGCCGGGCGCGGCGGCCATTGCGTCGGTCAGGCCCTCGGCGAGGATGTTGAGCGCGAGGCAGGTGACCATGATGGCCAGGCCGGGGAACAGGGCCTGCCACCAGCGGCCGGCGAGGACGCCGGCGCGGGCGTCGGCGAGGATGTTGCCCCAGGTCGGGGTCGGCTCGGTGATGCCGGCGCCGATGAAGGTCAGGGACGCCTCGAAGATGATCGCGTCGGCGACGAGCGTCACGGTGAACACCATGATCGGGGCGATGCAGTTGCGCAGGACGTGGCGCCACAGAATCCAGGGCGCGCGGGCGCCGGAGACGATGACGGCACGCACGTAGTCCTCGCCGTACTCCGACACGATGTTGGCGCGCACGATGCGGGCGATCTGCGGCGTGTACATGAAGCCGATGGAGAAGATGATGGCGGGCACCGAGTTGCCGAGGATCGTCACGAAGACGGCGGCCAGGGCGATGCCGGGGAAGGACATGATGATGTCCAGGATGCGCATGATCACCTCGGAGACGACCTTGCCCGAGACCGCGGCAATCGCGCCGATGATGGAGCCGAACACGAGCGCGAACAGGACGGATCCGAAGCCGATCACCAGTGAGTAGCGGCCGCCGTAGAGCATGCGCGACAGGATGTCGCGGCCCTTGTCGTCGGTGCCGAAGAGGAAGCCGCTGCCAGGGGCCTGGCGCGCGGTGAAGATGTCGGTGGGGTTGTGCGGGGCGATGACGGCCGCGAGAACGGAGAGCAGCACCACGGCTACGAGGAGCACGAGGGCGATCTTGGAGCCGGTGCTCATCTTCTTGAGCCCGCCGAGCTTGGCGCCCCTGGCGGCGGCCTCCTCGAGCTGCTCCGCCTGTTCCTTTCTCTTAGTAATCATGTCTACACCGTCCTAATGCGCGGGTTGATAAGGATGTAGAGCATGTCGACCACGATGTTGATGACGATGAACGAGAGCGCGACGACGATGACGACCCCCTGGACGAGGTTGGTCTCGTTGCCCTGGATGCCCTCGAGGATGGCGGTGCCCATGCCCGGGAGGTTGAAGATGACCTCGATGACGACCGCGCCGCCCATGAGGTAGCCGATCTTCATACCGAGGGTGGTGACGGGGGTGATGAGCGCGTTGCGCAGGACGTTGCGCCCCACGATCACCGACTGCGGCAGGCCGCCGCCCTTCGCGGTGCGGACGTAGTCCTTGTCGAGCTCCTCGACCATCGCGGTGCGGACGATGCGCGTCATCTGGCCGGTCAGCGGGAAGGCCAGGGCGATGCAGGGCATGAGCATGCGCGCGAAGTAGCCGCCGGGGTTGCTCGTGAAGGCGGGCAGGGCGCCGGAGGCGGGCAGGGCGTGCATGTAGCTCGAGAAGAGCAGGATGAGCAGGACGGCGAGCCAGAAGGAGGGCGTCGCGATGCCCGCGATCGAGATGACGCGGATCACCTGGTCCGGCCAGCGGTCGCGGTAGAGCGCGGCAAGCACGCCGAGCAGGAACGAGACGATCGCGCCGATGATGAGGCCGATGAAGGTGAGCTGCATGGTGACCGGCAGGGCCCTGCTGATCCTCTCGCCCACCGAGTAGTTGGCGGCACCGTAGGTGCCGAGGTCGCCGTGGACGAGACCCCCCATGTAGCGGCCGTAGCGGACCAGCAGCGGGTCGTCCAGGCCATGCTCCTCGTGGTACTGGGCGACGGCCTCGGGCGTCGCGGACTCGCCGAGGGCGTTGTACGCCGGATCGACGTGCGAGAACGACATGAGCACGAACACCAGGATCGTCACGCCGAGTGCCATGATCGGCAGGGCTATGAGACGACGACCGATGAGACGCAGCAGGTTGTTCACGTTCCCCTCTCCTCTCCTGACTATTCCCCTATTGGTATAACAAATACGCTCTCCTGAAAGCCCGAGTAGATTCTTCCAGGTCCACCTGAGTCTACTCGGGCTCGAGTTGCGAGACAGGCACGAGGATATTACGCCTCGGCGGCGAAACGTCTCCGTACCGCACTGTCGGGCGCCCGAAGGCGCCCGCCGGAGGTCCGCTACGCGCTGACGGTGTTGGAGCCGACGAAGTACAGGCCCGTGGTGCCGATGCCGGAGAAGTTCTCGATCTTGGTGCCGTTGGCGTTGGCGGAGTCACGCCAGGAGGCCGTGGTGGTCTGGACCTGGATCACCGGGTAGAGCGGCACGTTCTCGGAGAGGAGGTCGAAGCACTTGTTCCAGGTCTGCTGGCGCTCGTCGCCGGACTGGCCGAGGGCCTCCTGCATGAGGGAGCTGAGCTGCTTCCACTCATCGGACTCGATCCAGGGGCAGCGGGTCTTCATCCAGACGTTGTTGCCGTACCACCAGTTCATGAGCAGGTCGGGGTCGGCGCCGAAGCAGGACGGGTCGCCCGGGGCAAGCAGCAGGTCGTAGGTGTTGTCGCCCTGGTCGATGGCGGCGTAGGTCGCCGCGGAGGTGTCCGTCTTGATCGTGGTGCTGAAGCCGAGGGCGTCGAGGTCGTTCTTGACCTGCGTCGCCATGGCGACGACCTGCTCGTTGTCGGTCGTGCGCAGCTCGATTGCGCCCGGGGTGATGCCCGCCTCCTTGATGAGGGACTTGGCCTTCTCGACGTCGTAAGTGTAGACCGTCGAGGCCCTGTGGTAGTTGGAGAAGCTCTCGGGCAGGTAGGAGGTCGGCGCCTTTGCCATGCCGGCGAAGGCGTTCTGGATCATCTGGTCGTAGTTGAGGGCGTACATGACGGCCTGGCGGACCTTGACGTTGTCCCAGGGGGCCTTGGCGACGTCGAACATCATGAAGCGGGTACCGAAGCCGTCGACCGTGTCGATGGAGCAGCCGGCGCTCTCGAGCTGGGAGACGGCGTCGGCGGTGACCATCTCCATGACGAGGGTGGAGCCCTCCTGCTGGGCGGTGACGCGAGCCGTGGCGTCCTTCAGGACGTCGTAGTGGATCTTGTTGTCCTTGGCGGGGAAGCTGCCGTTGTAGTTGGGGTTGGGGACGAGCTCGACGGTGTTGTCCGTAATGGAGTCGTACATCCAGGGGCCGGAGCCGATGGGCTTGTTGGTCATGTCGTCCTTGGTGGAGGAGGCGGGGACGACGCGCACGATGGCGAGGCGGTCCTTCAGGAGCGCGAAGTTGGGGACCGTGGTCTTGACGGTGAGGGTCTTCTCGTCCTTCTTCTCCACGGAGGCGATCGGCGTCAGCATGGAGACGTAGATGTTGCCCTCGGCGGAGGCGCGGGCGAAGGACTCGATGACGTCCTCGGGCGTGACGGCGCTGCCGTCGGAGAACTTCGCGCCGTCGCGCAGGGTGATCTCGTAGGTGGTGTCGTCGACCTGCTTGGGGTCGCCGGTCGCCAGCTCCGGGAAGGTGCTGTAGTCGTGGTAGTCGATGCCGTAGAGGCCCTCGACGACGTGCCAGTTGGTGCCGAGCGCCAGCGCCGAGGAGGTGCTGGAGGGGTTGTAGTTCTGCGTGGAGTACGCGGTGCCGGCCGTGATGGTGCCGCCGCCGACGGTGCCGCCGGTGGAGCCGCCCTCGGAGCTGGAGCCACCACAGCCCGCGAGCGCGAGGCTGGCGGCGGCCGTGGTACCGGCCAGGCCGAGGAAAGAACGACGCGACAGGTTCATGTCCTTCATGTGATCCCCCATTCGTAGAGTCCCTCGCGCAGCGGCGGGGCCAAGGCGGAGGGCCCCGGCCGGTTGGCGCACGTCGCTGCTGCGCTTGATTCCCAGAGTATGGGGGCCATTACATTTAGGGAAGCCAGTTTCGCCAAATGAGACAAATATAGGGGCCTGACGGTAGAATGAACGCTGTTTCCTGAAAGAATTAGCCTGTT
The DNA here is from genome assembly GCA_900314575.1 of uncultured Olsenella sp. Lineage (GTDB taxonomy): Bacteria > Actinomycetota > Coriobacteriia > Coriobacteriales > Atopobiaceae > Olsenella_K > Olsenella_K absiana. The sequence goes on from OMVS01000014.1 coordinate 15,033, forward strand.
ACCTGAAAATCTATATGACATTTAATCCTCGTTGGTGCCCCCGTCGCCGCCCTCTGCGCCCGCAAGCCGTCCACCCAGCGCCTCGCGCTCCGCATCCCAGGCGCGCAGGGCGCAGAAGACCGCCTCGGCGACCTGCTCGGGGATCCCCCTCACGGAGGCGATCTGGTCGACGCTCGCGGCGCGCAGCCGCTTCATGGAGCCGAAATGGCGCAGGAGCGCGCGCTTGCGCGTGGGCCCCACCCCCGGCACGTCGTCCAGGACGGAGACGGTCATGGCCTTGTCGCGCAGCTCGCGGTGGAAGGTGATGGCAAAGCGGTGGCTCTCGTCGCGCACCTGCTTGATGAGGTAGAGGGAGGCCGAGCCCGAGGGAAGGACGATCGGCGTCTCGTCCCAGGGCACGAAGACCTCCTCGTCGCTCTTGGCGAGGCCGCAGCAGGGTATGTCGAGCCCGAGCCGGTCGAGCTGCTCGAGGGCGGCCGAGAGCTGGGGCTTGCCGCCGTCGAGGACGAGGAGGTCCGGCGCCTTGCCGAAGCGCTCGTCGGCCATGGTCTTGGGCCTGTAGCGCCTGCCCAGCACCTCGCCCATCGAGACGAAGTCGTTGGCCTCCTCGAGCGGCGTCTGGATCTTGAAGCGGCGGTACTGAGACTTGTCCGGGCGCCCGTTGGTGAAGACCACCATCGAGGCGACCGTGAAGCGCCCGTGCAGGGTCGAGATGTCGAAGCACTCGATGCGCATGGGGGGCGCATCGAGGGCCAGGGCGCTCTCAAGCTGGAGAAGGGCCTGGTTGGTGCGGTCGTCCGCGTAGCCGGTGCGCACCATGTAGCGGTTGAGGGCGTGGTGGGCGTTGGCGGCCGCCATCTCGAGCAGGTGGAGCTTCTCGCCGCGCTGCGGCCGCCTGACGCGGCAGCGCCTGCCGCGCTTCTCGGAGAGCCACTCCCCCACCACCTCGGCGTCCGGCAGGTCCACCATGAGGTCGACCTCGGAGGGGATGTCGGCCGTCTCGTCGTAGTAGCGCTTGAGGAAGCCCCCCTGGAGCTCGACCTCGTCCACGTCGTTGCCCTTGTTGAGGACGAACTCGCTCGAGCGGATCGTGCGGCCCTCGCGCACCACGAAGACGCAGGCGGCCGAGATGGTCTCCTCGCGGTAGAAGCCGATGAGGTCGAGGCTCACGGCCGACGAGAAGACCACCTCCTGCTTAGCGTTGAGCGCGCCGATGACGTCGAGGCGGTGCTTGATGCGCCCCGCGCGCTCGAACTCGAGCTCCGAGGCGGCCTCCTGCATCTGGGAGGTGAGCTCGTCGACAACCTCGGAGCGCTTGCCCGAGAGGAAGCGCTCGACCTGGCTCACGTGCCGGGCGTACTCGACCGTGTCGATCGCGCCGACGCAGACGCCCGGCCCCCGGCCGACGTGGTAGTCGAAGCAGGGCCTGCCGCTCTCGGCCAGAAGCAGGTTGGCGACGGCCGCGTCGTCCGGGTTCTTCTCCAGCATGCGCCTCACGCGCTTCCACTGCGCGCAGCCGGCCGAGCAGATGGGGATGACCTTGCGCAGCGTGTCGATCATGTCGCGCGCGGCGTGGGCGTCGGTGTAGGGACCGAAGTAGCGGGTGCCCTTGCGGTGGCGCTCGCGCGTGTACTTGATCGCGGGGAAGACGTCGGACTCCGTGATGGCGATGTAGGGGTAGCTCTTGTCGTCCTTGAAGTCGACGTTGAAGTAGGGGTGGTACTGCTCGATCAGGTTGCGCTCGAGCACGAGGGCCTCGTGCTCGTTGCCGACCACGATGTAGTCGAACGAGCGCACCACCTGCATCATCAGGGGAATCTTGGCGCGGTCGTCCGCGAGGGTCGTGTACTGGCGCATGCGAGCGCGCAGGTTCTTGGCCTTGCCGACGTAGATGACCTGGTCCTGGGCGTCCTTCCAGAGGTAGCAGCCGGGCTCGGTGGGGACCTGGTCCACCTGCTCGGCTATCGAGGGCAGGCCCTCCGCCTCGGGCGTGGGGGCCTTGAGGTCCGCCTGTATGTCCGGCTCGTAGCCGGGGTCCTTGATCGTCATGCGTCAGAGTATACCCGCCGGGCGGGCGCGCCGCGGGGCGTCGCCCCGCTGCCGCCGCACCCGCCCGGCGCGACCTCCCCCTAGAAGGAGGTCTCGGTCGGCTCCGGGTAGAAGGTCTGGAACTTGCGGATCTGGTTGCGCTCGGTGAGCTCCACGGCCAGCCGGTGGCCGGGGTTGCGGTCGCCGAGGTAGCGCTGCGGGTCGAAGACCTTGCCCGAGGACGCCAGCTCGCGCACCTCCTCGAGGAGGTCGCCCGAGACGTACTTCTCCACGAGGACCACCGGCACGACGGTGAAGAGGCCCTTCTCGAAGATCTTGACCGCGCGCGGCTTCTTGTGGTCGATCACGTCCTCCACGCAGCAGCGCATGGGGTTGATGCCGCCGGCGACGTTGTAGTAGGAGCCGCGGCCGATCCGCGGGTTCATGTCCATGAAGACCACCCGGCCGGTCCTCGGGTCGCGCTTGGTGTCGAAGTTGCAGAAGCCCCGGTAGGGGTAGCCCTTCTCCTCGAGGTGCTTGAGCAGGGCCTCGATCTTCTTCCAGCTGTCCGGCATGGGACGCGAGATCATCGCGACGGGGTTACCGAGCATGGTGGGCGCGTGGTCCTCGAGGAGGACCTGCGCCGAGCCGTACATCGCCAGCGTGCCGTCGCTCGCCACGTAGACGGTGAGGCAGTCGATGTTGGTGTCGTCGCCCTCGATGAGCTCCTGGACCAGGAACTCGCCGTGGAAGCCGGCGGCGCGCAAATCCGCCCAGAGGGCGTCGAGCTCGGACTGCTCGTGGAGGAAGTAGACCTTCTTGAAGCCCTGGGCGTAGAGGTGGTCGTAGCGCGCCGAGACGGCGGGCTTGGCGACGACGGGGAAGGCGAGGCCGCAGGGGGCGACGGGGGCATCGCCCGCAAGGTCGACGTACTCGGTCCTCGGGACGTCGATGCCGACCTCCTCGCACAGGGCCTGGAAGCGGGCCTTGTCTGAGACGAGCTCCACGACCTCCTCGGAGGGGACGGCGTAGAAGACGTTGGCGGGCAGGCGGTCCTTGGCCCCGTTGATGGCGTAGATCACGCCGTCGGTGTTACCCGTGAGGAAGACCTTCTTGTCCGGGTTCTCCTGCGCGATCTGGGTGACGGCGCGGACGATCTCGTCGGAGGTGACCTTGGCGATGGGGCGCACGTCGAAGATGTCGGAGTGCTGGATCGCCGCGATCGGGGCGGACGCCAGGCAGACGCTCTTGCAGTGGTAGGCCGCGTGCATCTCCGCGCCGAGCGAGTACGCGCCGATGTCGCCGCCCACGATCACGGGGACGAGGTCCTCGCGCGGCCTCTCGCGCAGCGCGCGCTCGGCCTCGGCGGCCTTGCGCTCGCGGCGCGCGGCGACGAAGCCGTGGGCCTGCGTGAGCAGCGCGTAGAGGGCCTGCTTGATCGGGAGGTCGCGGTCGGGCGCGACCGGGGTGACCTCCTTGGAGAACTTGCACTTGAACTCGTTCAGGCCCATGAGGGACGGCGCGAAGTCGGAGCCGATGCCCATCATGTCGTAGGCCGTGCAGCCCTTCTCGCCCGCCAGGTCGCGGCACTCCCAGAAGACCAGCCCGTCGGTGACGTGCGCGCGCTGGAACTCGGTGCGAGAGGCGCCGTAGTAGCGCGTCGCGCGGGTGCCGTTGATGGTGACGATCGACCAGGTCACGACCTTGCCGTCGACCCTGCCCGCGTACAGGCGGCAGTGGGAGGGCCCGAGGATGCGGAGCATGTCCTCGTAGTCCGAGGCCGGCGCGGGCTCGAAGCCGTCGCGCCGCCCGGTCTCCACGATCACGTCGTAGTACTCGGAGAAGGACTCGCGCGCCCGCTCGGTCTCGTCGGCGTAGGACGCCGGGCTCTCGCGCAGCGCCTTGCGGACGTCGCGGCGGCCGCGGGTCTTGAAGCGGGAGAGTACGTCCTCCTCGGAGCCGGTGAGGTCGATCACGACCGTCTGGTCGTAGGGGATGGTAGACAGGACGGCGTGGGTCTCGGGCAACTCGGCGCGGACGGCCAGGCGCACGAAGACGACCTTGGAATCGCGGGCGCGCACGCACTCGGCGATCGCGGCGAGCGCGGCGGACTCCTGCTCGGGGGTGGGTTCGGCGACCCAGGCGGGACCGTGGCCGGAGCGCAGGTAGTGGTAGCCATGGGTCTCGAAGTCGAGGAAGCTCACGAAGGCGACGGCCGCGCCGTCCTCCTCGACCACGAAGGAGCCCCACTGGCTGCGGCCGGGGACGGTGTCCTGGTAGCGGGCCCACACCTCCGTCTGCTCGATGGGCAACTCGCAGCCGAGGCCCTTTGCCTCGGACTCCAACTGATCGAAGCTGACCTCTCTAAGCTGCATGGGGCCTCCAAGCGGGCGCGGGGCCCGACGTCGGTTCTGTGCCGGCCGGGCGCCCCTCGGGGCGGCGGCGTCCTAGCGATTCTACGGCACCGCACGGGCGCGGGGCCGCTTTGCACGGTAGCTACAGAAAGCCGCGCGCGGCGCGCGGCCAGCCCGCAGGCGGCCGCCGCTATCAGTGCGACCTGCGGAGAAGGGCCTTGACCTCCCGGGACTCGGGCATCTTGGTGGCGAGCGCGAGGCCGTAGGTGACCGCGACCGCCGGCACGCCGCCGGCGACGCAGTACAGGACGCTGCCGAGGAGCGAGTGGACCTCTCCCAGGACCGAGGTCACGCCCGCCAGCACGAGGGCGCCCACGGCCGCGCCGGCGAGGCCGACCGCGAGCGAGCGCAGCGCCGAGGCGGCCATCCGGGAGACGCCGACGTGCCCCAGGGTCCTGCGCAGGCTGAAGAGGGCCACCACGTCGATCGCCGCGTAGTACAGGGTCGAGGAGAACGCCACCCCCGCGAGCCCGAAGGGGCCGACCGCCCAGAGGCAGAAGGCGACCTGCACCGCGGCCCCGACCACGGCCGCCACGGCGTAGGCCATCATGCGGTGCAGCGAGGAGCAGACCTTCTGCAGGAGGGTCGAGACGCCGTAGGCGGGCAGCGCCGTGGCGAGGAAGACGAGGTAGACGGACATCTCCGCGAGCGCCTGGGAGTCGATGCGCCCGGCGGCGAGGAGGTAGGAGAGCTCGGGGGCGAACACCATCAGGTACATCATGAACGGGACGAGCCAGAAGTTGATGCGGTTGACGCCGAACAGCAGGCCCCGCTTGAAGGAGTCCATGTCCCCGTCGGAGGCGTACTGGGAGAGCTCGGTGAACAGGGCGACCGTGATGGGGACCGCGAAGACCGAGTAGGGCAGCATGTACCAGATGCGCGAGTAGTACGCGATCGAGGGCCCGGCGGCCGTGACCTGCGAGGCAGCCGACGACATGACCGAGACCGTCGGGAAGGACGCGATCGTGACCACGAGGGTGGGCAGGCCGATGGAGAGCATGTCCCTGAGCGCCGGGTCGTGGAAGTCGACCAGGAGGCGCAGCCGGATGCCGTGGCGCTTGAGGGAGGGCACCTGGAGCAGCACCTGCACGAGGACGCCCAGGGGGTTGCCAAGCGCGAGCGAAAGGATGGCGACCGTGGGGTTGGACTTGGCGAAGACCAGATAGAGCACGAAGGAGAGGGTGCAGATCACGTTGTTGAAGATCGGCGCCGCGTTGCTCCAGAAGTAGTCGCGCTCCGCGTTCAGGATGCCCGAGAGGATCGAGGAGAGCGCGTAGAGCACGACCTCGATCGCGAAGAAGCGGAAGAAGTAGACCGACAGGTCGTGGTCGAAGCCCTCGGCGGCGCCGGCGGAGTTGGTCCAGATGACGAAGTCGGCGAAGACGAGGGAGACGGCCGTCAGGACGAGCATGAACAGGCCGACGATGGCGATGAGGTTGGAGGCGTAGCGGTTCGAGCCCTCCCGCCCGAGCCTCTTCCTCACCTGGATGTAGGTCGGCAGGAACGCCGTCATGATCACGCCGCCGGCCACGAGCTCGTAGAGCATGTTGGGCATGTTGTTGGCGACGGTGTAGACGCTCGCGAGGCCCGTGACGCCCAGCGCGATCGACTGGCCCCAGGTGCGCATGAGGCCCGTGATGCGCGAGATGACGACAAGGACGCTCATCATCGCGGCGGACCTGGCGACCGAGCCGGCAGAGCCGTCCTGGGGGGCGTCGCCGGTCTCGGGCCGTGCGGGCCCGGCCTGGTCGGGCCCGGAGCCCCCTGCCGCAGGGGCCGCCGCGGCGGCGTCCGCGCCCTTGGGGGCCTCCTGAGCGCCTGCCCCCGCCTCCCCCGCCTCGCCGGACGGCCTCCTGAGATGCTTCGGTTCTGCCATGGACATCCTCTCGCGGGGTAGACTCTTGCTTGTCGTCCGTTCGCGCGAGCGGGCCGAGCGCCCAGGGCTGCCTCGCACCCACGCGTTTTTCTCGTGGGAAGGGTACCCTCGCCGCCGGCGGACGGCCGGCCGAAGCCGCACACAAACACCAACTCTACGGAGATGCAGCCATGCACAAGCCTGTTCTCGGCATCGTCGGCGGGGTGGGCCCGCTCGCCACCGCCTACTTCATGGAGGCGATCATCAAGAAGACGCCGGCCGCGCGCGACCAGGACAACATCCCCATGATCGTGTTCAACGATCCGCAGATCCCCGACCGCACCGCCTACATCCTCGACCACGGAATGCCCGACCCGCAGCCCGAGATGGTGAAGGTCGCGCGCTGGCTCGAGGACGCTGGCGCGGACTACCTCGCCATCCCCTGCAACACGGCGCACTACTTCTACGACGCCATCGCCAGCTCGGTCGGGGTACCGGTCCTCAACATCATGAGCGAGACGGCCCGGCGCATCTCCAGGACCATCGGCACCGGCGGCACCGTGGGCCTCATGGCGACCGACGGCACCATCGAGTCGGGGGTCTTCCAGGGCTACTTCCGCGAGGCGGGCCTCGAGACCATGACCCCTGGGGACGACGACCGGCGCACCCTCATGTCGCTCATCTACGACTGCGTGAAGGCGAACAGGCCCTACGACGCGGACGAGTTCCTCGGCGTGGTCCGCCGCCTGCGCGACGCGGGCTGCGACGCCGTGGTCGTGGGCTGCACCGAGCTCTCCGTCATCTTCCAGGACCTGCGCGAGCGGCCCGACTACCTCTTCGACTCCCTCGACATCCTGGCCGGGCGCTGCGTCGAGCTCTACCTCGACGCCCGCGAGGCCGGCGGCATGGTGGAGATGTAGCGAGGCCCCACGCCCGCGCTACTCCCCCGTGAGCTCGCGGAAGAAGCAGCTCCTGTGGCCCGTGTGGCAGGCGGGGCCGGGGGAGTCGACCTCGTAGACGAGGGTGTCGGCGTCGCAGTCCACGAGGACGCGCTCGACGCGCTGCACGTTGCCGCTGGTGGCGCCCTTGTTCCACAGCTCCTTGCGGGAGCGCGACCAGAACCAGCTCGTATGGGTCGAGAAGGTCAGGCGGATCGCCTCCTCGTTCGCCCAGGCGACCATCAGCACCTCGCCCGAGCCCGCCTGCTGGACCACGACGGGGACGAGGCCCCGCTCGTCGTAGCCGATCGCGGCCTCCGCGAGCGTCACCTCGCCCAGCGCCTCGCCGGCGTAGCTGCCGGCGCCGTCCTTCTCCTCCATGGGTCCTCCCCTCCCCGCCGGCCGCACCACCCGGCCGGCCGACGTACCTGCCTCCTGTTGTCATCTGGCCCCGGGACGTCCGAGGCACGCCCGGTGGCACGCCCGGGGCACGGCCGGGACACGGCCGGGACACGGCCGGGACACGGCCCCAGAGTAGCCCATCCGAGGGCCCTGGGCGAGCGGTGGGCGCCGCTCTCCGAATACGTGGTTTGCGCGATCGCCCGTATGGATAAACCCTTTGATATTCGTCGGTTCGGCGGTTGGGGTGGCCATGTCAGTCAGCGCGTATTCCATCGGACGGTGGCCCGCGGGGGTCGCGGGCGGGCGCACGGGCGCGGCGCCGTCGCCGAGGCTCGCCTTCGAGGACGAGCCCTGCCCGGGGGCGTCCTGGGACGACCTCGACTGCGAGCTGCTCGAGACCTGCCGCGAGGCCCTCGGCTACCGTGGCTCCGACGAGGGGTTCCTCGCAGAGGCCGGCTACCTCAGGAACGACGCGCTGACCAACGGCGCTGTCATCATGTTCGCCCGAAGCCCGAACCTCCTCCTCCCCTGCGCGCGCGTGCACGTCGGCAAGTTCTCCGCGGTGTCTGCGGGCGAGGAGCCCATCTGCATCCGCGACCTCATCCTCGACGGGCCGCTGCCCATCCTCATCAGCCTGGCGGAGGAGACCGTCGCGGAGCTCACCGGTCACGTGACCTTCCTCGACACGGACGGCAGGCTCAGGCAGGTCAGGGACTACCCCCGCCAGACGTGGGTGGACGGGCTCATTGGGGCGCTCATGCACCGCTCCTACCGCAGCTCGAGCTACGTGCACATCACGATCTTCAACGACCGCATGCAGATCGTCTCCCCGGGCACGCCCACCCGCGAGGAGGACGGCAGCAGCACCACGATGCGCACCTCCCTCATGGAGAGCCGCAACCCGCGCATCAGCCACACCCTCGCCGCCCTCGGCATCTCGCGCGAGTCCGTCGAGCGCGACTCCACCCTCTTCGACCACGTCACGAGCCTCGAGCACCCCGTCTTCGACGAGCTCGACGTGCTCGACGGCCAGTCCGTGAGGCTCACCATCAAGAGCAACATCGAGGCCTGGGACCAGCTCCTCAAGGAGAACGCGGTCGACGGCAGGATGCTCCTCTCGCCCATCTACTCGGTCTAGGGGGCGCAGCAAGCGCCTCGGCAGCCGGCCGGGGCCGGGCGCGGGCCGCGCATGTGGCCGGCCAGGTCGCGCCCGGAAGGCCCGATCAGAAGTCGAGGCGCACGGGGATGCCCTGCGAGGCCATGTACTCCTTGACCTGCCTCACCGTGAACGTACCGAAGTGGAAGACGCTGGCCGCGAGCACCGCGTCCGCCTCCCCCTCGATGATGCCCTCGGCGAAGTGCTCGAGCGTGCCGACGCCGCCCGAGGCGATGACGGGGATGGGGACGGCGCGTGCGACGGCGCGGGTCAGCGCGAGGTCGAAGCCCTCCTTGGTGCCGTCGCGGTCCATGCTCGTGAGGAGGATCTCCCCCGCTCCGCGGCGCGCGGCCTCCTCGGCCCACTGGACGGCGTCGATCCCCGTGGGCTTGCGCCCGCCCGCGACGTAGACCTCCCACCTGTCGCCCCGGCCGACCCGCTTAGCGTCGATCGCGACGAGGACCGCCTGGCTGCCGAAGGCGCGTGCGGCCACGGTGATGAGGCCGGGGTCCTTGACCGCCGCCGAGTTGAGCGAGACCTTGTCTGCCCCCGCGGAGATCATCCGCACCATGTCCTCGAGCCTCCTGAAGCCCCCGCCGACGGCGTAGGGGATCCTGAGCTCGGCGGAGGCCCTGCTCGCAAGGTCGACCGTCGTCTTGCGCTCGTCGCTCGTGGCCGTGATGTCGAGGAAGACGACCTCGTCGGCACCCTCGCGGTCGTAGGCGCTCGCGAGCTCGACCGGGTCGCCCGCGTCCCTCAGGCCGACGAAGTTGACGCCCTTCACCACGCGCCCGTCCTTCACGTCCAGGCAGGGTATGACTCTCTTGGTAAGCATGGCTAGCTCCTCGCCCCCCGCTCGCCCGGGCCCGCGGCGGCCGCGAGCGCGTCCTCGAGCGTGAATCCTCCCTCGTAGAGGGCCCTTCCGGTAATGGCGCCCTCGATGGTCCCCGGGCCCGCCGCCGCGAGCCGCTCGATGTCCGCGAGGCTCGCGATGCCGCCCGAGGCGACGACCGGGAAGCCAGCAGCCGCGGCGACCCTCCGGTAGGCCTCGACGTCGATGCCGCACTGCATCCCGTCTCGGGCTATGTCCGTGAAGACGAGGTGCCTGAAGCCGATGCCCGCGAGCCTCGAGACGAGCTCCTCGACCGAGAGGCCCTCCCCCTCGCGCCAGCCGTTGACCCTGACCATGCCGTCCCTGGCGGCGACGTCCGCCACGACCAGTTCCGGGAAGCGCCCGGCCGCCTCGGCGGCGAAGGCGGGGTCGCGCACGAGGGCCGTGCCGATCGCGACGCGGCTCGCGCCGGCCTCCGCCAGCCGCTCCACCGCGCCGATCGAGCGCACGCCGCCGCCCGCGTCGACCTTGATCCCCCCGACCTCGCAGATCGAGCGGATGGCCCGGGCGTTTCTCGCCCGGGCGTCCTCGTCCTCCTCGAAGGCCGCGGAGAGGTCCACCACGTGGACCCAGGCGGCACCGCGCCTCCTGAAGTCGCGCGCGACGGCGGCCGGGTCGTCCGAGTAGACCTTCATGCGGGACCTCTCGCCCCGCTCGAGCCTCACGACCTGGCCGGCTACGAGGTCTATGGCGGGAAACAGGATCATGCCACCCCTCCTCGCTCGACGATCCCGACGAAGTTGCGCAGGATGGCGAGGCCGGTGCGCGAGGACTTCTCGGGATGGAACTGGACGCCGAGGACGTTGTCGCGCCAGACCCCCGACGCGAAGCTGCGCGTGTAGTGGGTGCGCGTCGCCACGATGGCGGGGTCCACGTCGTCGGAGACCGCGTAGGAGTGCGTGAAGTAGACGTTGGCGCCCTCGGCGACCCCCGCGAGCAGCGGGCAGGAGCGGCCGTGCTCGGTCAGGTGGATCTGGTCCCACCCGACGTGGGGCACCTTGAGCCGCTCGGAGGAGAGCCTCGTGACGGAGCCGGCAAGCACGCCCAGCCCCTCGGCCCACACGTCCTCCGCCGCGTGCTCGTGCGTGCGCTCGTCGCCGCGCTCGAACAGCACGTGGAGGCCGAGGCAGATGCCCAGGAAGGGCACGCCGCGCGCGACGCCGCCCAGGATGGCGTCGGCCTCGCCGGACGCGCGGAGGTAGTCCATCGCGTCCTCGAAGGCGCCGACGCCCGGCACCACCACGGCGTCCGCCGCGGCTATCGCCGCCGGGTCGTCGACGACGCTCGCATCGCCGCCCGCCTCCGTGACGGAGCGCAGGACGCTCGACAGGTTGCCCTTGTGGTAGTCGACGATCGCGATCCTCCTCGAGCGCGCGGGCGCCGCCATCACAGGACCCCCTTCGTGGACGGGACGCCGACGACGCGCGGGTCGCGCTCGACGGCGACGCGGAGCGCCCTGGCGCAGGACTTGAAGGTCGCCTCGATGATGTGGTGGGCGTTGGTGCCCGCGAGCTTGCGCAGGTGCAGCGTGAGGCCTGCCTGGCGGGCGAAGCCCGCGAAGAACTCCTGCGCGAGCTCGCAGTCGAAGGTCCCCACCTTGTCCGGGCCGATCTCCACGTCCCAGAAGAGCTCGCCGCGACCCGAGACGTCGACGGCGGCAAGCACGAGGGCCTCGTCGAGCGGCACGGCGACGTCCCCGAACCTCCTGATGCCGCTCCGGTCGCCCAGGGCCTCGGCGACCGCCTGCCCGAGCACGATGCCCGTGTCCTCGACGGTGTGGTGGTCGTCGACCCAGGTGTCGCCCTTCGCGTGCACGCTGAGGTCCATCAGCGAATGGCGGCCGAGGGCGTTGAGCATGTGGTCGAAGAAGCCCACCCCCGTCTGGACGTCGCAGGCACCCGTGCCGTCGAGGTCGAGCGCGACCTCTATGTCCGTCTCCCCGGTCCTCCTCGAGACCGTTGCGCTCCTACCCATTGCGCACCTCCTTGGTGAGCCTCGCGAGCTGCGAGGCGACGCGGTCGTTCTCTTCGGGCGTGCCGACGGTCACCCTGAGGCACCCCTCCAGCCCCGGCGTGGACGAGAAGTCCCTGACGAGGATCGAGCACTCGTCGCGCAGGGCGAGCCAGACCTCGTGGGCGCGAGGCACCCTGACGCAGAGGAAGTTGGAGCTGCTCGGCCACACCCTGACCCCCTGTCCCGAGAGGGCGGAGAGGGCCGCGCTCAGCCGCTCGCGCTCCGAGACGATCTTGGCGATCGTCGGCGCGAAGGCGTCGCGGTCGTCCAGAATGGTGCAGGCCGCCGCCTGGACCAGGGAGTCCACCGTATAGGGCTGCCTCACCGCGGCGAGCGCCCCGACCACGGAGGGATCGGCGAGCACGTAGCCGAGCCGGCCGCCCGCGAAGGCGAAGGCCTTCGAGAGGGTGTGGAGCACGACGAGGTTGGGGTGGGTCGCGAGGAGCGGCTCTGCGCTCGCGCCCGCGGGGGCGAACTCTCCGTACGCCTCGTCGGCCAGCACGATCCCCGGGCAGGCCTCGCAGACCCTCGCGACGTCACCGGGGGCCATCACGTCGCCCGTAGGGTTGTTCGGCGAGCAGATCACCACGATGCTCGCCGTACGGGCCGCCTCGACGAGGGCGTCCACGTCGGGCAGCAGCGTCTCGGCATCGCGCGGGACGTCCACCACCTCGGTCTCGACGAGCTCGGCGTACAGGCGGTAGACCGAGAAGGTCGGCGGGCAGTTGACGAGCACGTGCCCCCTCCCGCCGAACGCGAGGAAGAGGTTGAAGATCAGCTCGTCGCCGCCGTTGCCGACGCACACCGACTCCGGGCGGACGCCGTGACAGCGAGCGACCCTCTCCCTCACGCCGTCGGCGAGCGGGGCGGGGTAGCGGTTCACGCAGACCTCCGCCAGGGCGGCCTGGACCCTCTCGCGCACCTCGGGCGGCATGCCGTAGGTGTTCTCGTTGGCGCTGAGGTTCACCTCGACGGGCGAGAAGCCCGGGTCGTAGGGCTCGAGGGCCGCCGCCGAGGGGCGCATGAGGGCCCGGACGGGAGCGGATATCGATATCGCCATGGCGGCTCCCCTACCTCACCTTGAAGTCGAGCCTGGGCGTGCCGGGCGCCTCGAGCGCCTGCGGCCAGGCCGTGCGCGTCGCGTCCTCGCAGGCGGCCACGGGGTCGTCGAAGCGCTCGGCTCCCTCCTCGACGAGCCTCCTGCGCAGGCCCACGGAGAGCGCGTGCGCCCAGAGGCCCTCGCCCTGGGCGAGCGTCTGCGCGGCGGGCGCGTCGGCGGCGAGCCCGGCGGGAGAGTAGCTGATCACGCTCGAGCGCTTCACGAAGTCGTAGACGCCGAGGGGGTTCGAGAAGGCCGCGGTACCGCCGGTCGGCAGGGTGTGGTTGGGGCCGGCGACGTAGTCGCCCAGGGGTTCGGAGCTCCAGGGGCCGACGAAGATGGCGCCGGCGTTCTCGATGGAGCCGAGCACGTCGAAGGCGTTCGCCGTGTGGAGCTCCAGGTGCTCGGGGGCGACGACGTTCACCGCGTCCACGGCGCGCTCGAGGTCCTCCGCCACGACGACGACGCCGTGCTCCAGCGACGCCCTCGTGATCTCCTCGCGCGGGCTCTGCGAGACGAGGCGCTCCGTGGCCTCCTCCACCCGCGCGGGGAGCGCGGGGTCGCAGGTGACGAGGTAGCAGGTGGCCATGGGGTCGTGCTCCGCCTGGGCCATCAGGTCGGCCGCGACGACGACGGGGTCGGCCGTGGAGTCGGCGAGGACGCAGACCTCGGAGGGGCCGGCCACCATGTCGATCCCCACGTCGCCCGAGACGTAGCGCTTGGCGGCCGCGACGTAGGCGTTGCCGGGGCCCACGATCTTCACGACCTTGGGGATCGACTCGGTCCCATACGCCGCCGCGGCGATCGCCTGTGCGCCGCCCACGGCGTAGACCTCGTCCACGCCGGCGACCGCGGCGGCGGCGAGCGTGTAGGCGGACAGCGAGCCGTCGCGCTGCGGCGGGGTGAGCATGATGACGCGCCCGACGCCGGCGACCTTGGCGGGGATCGTGTCCATGAGCACGGTCGAGGGGTACTGGGCGCGCCCGCCCGGGACGTAGACGGCGACGCTCGGGACGGGCGTCACCTTGACACCGAGGATGGTGCCGTCGGGCTTGGCGGAAAACCAGCTCTGCTCCACCTCGCGCTCGTGGAAGTCGCGGATCTGGTCGTAGGCGCGCCTCAGCGCGGAGACGAACTCCGGGTCCACCATGTCGAGGGCGCCGCGGACGACCTCGTCGTCCACGCGGAAGTCCTCGGGGCACGCGCCGTCGAACTTGGTGCAGTACGCGCGCAACGCCTCGTCGCCCCTCTCCCTGACGTCGTCCACGATGGCCTTCGCGGACTCCATGACGCTCTCGGGGAGCGCCCCCTTGCGCTCCAGGTCCTCGTTGGTGAGGGCGCGGTCGCCCCTCAGTTCTATGGTCCTCATCGGCAACCCCTCGCTTTCCTTGTCGTTACCTGCCTGAGACGGCCTCGGCGAGGCGCGCGGCGAGCGCACGAATGCGCGCGTCGCAGCGGTACGCCGCCGGGCCCGCGAAGAAGCGGGCCGTGCACTCGAGCACGTCGTCGACGACCACGAGGTCGTTCTCGCGCAGCGTCGTGCCCGTGGCCGTGATGTCCACGATCCGGTCGGTCATGCCCACGATCGGGCCGAGCTCGATGTTGCCGTGCAGCTGCACGATGTCCACCTGCTGGCCGATGCGGTCGTAGTACTCCTGGGTGATCCGCGGGTACTTGGTGGCGACGCGGATGGTGCCGCGCCAGGCGTAGTCGCGCTCCGCCTTGCCCCTCGTGGCCGCCGGCTCCGCGACGACGAAGCGGCAGCCGCCGTACGCGAGGTCCACGAGCTGCAGCAGGTCTATGCCCGCCTCGATGAGCGAGTCCCTGCCGCAGATGCCGCAGTCGGCGCCGCCGTAGCCCACGAAGGCGGGGGCGTCCTGCGCCCTCACGATCACGTAGTCGACGCCCTCCTCGTGCACGATGAGCTTGCGGCCCGGGTCGCGCAGGCCCTCGACGGGCAGGCCCGCCTGCTCGAGCAGGGCGACCGTGTCCGGGAAGAGCGACCCCTTGGGGATCGCGATGCGCAGGGGACGCTCGGCGACGCGCACGCCCGGCGTGACGACGCCCGACCCTCCCTGCTCGCCGAGCACCTCCTGCAGCCTCTCGAGGCTCATCGCGAAGCCGCAGGCCGCCACCCCCTCGCAGCCGAGGTGGTCGAGGACGGCGTCGTAGCGACCGCCCGAGGCGAGGGAGGCCGCGATGCCCTCCGCGTAGCCCTTGAAGATGATGCCCGTGTAATAGTCGAAGGAGTTTATGATCGAGAAGTCGAAGCGGAGCCTCCCCTGCCCCACGAGGACCGAGCAGCTCGAGACGAGCTGGCGGAGCTCCTCGGTGCCACGCTCGCGCGCCTCGACGCCGGCCGCCCCCAGGAGCTCGTCGATGCGGTCGATGACCGCGACGTCGCCGTTCAGGCGCGGCACCTCGTGCAGGGCGCGCCTCTGAGCGTCCGTGAGCCCCTCCGTGGCGTCCACGTACTCGTCGAGGGTGACGAGGTCGGACTCGTGGACGTAGCCGAGCACGCGCCCGGAGAACTCGTCGGAGACGTCGCAGGCGGACAGCAGCGAGGTCAGCGGGCAGACCGACCCGCAGACGATCCGCCAGTCGGGGACGTTCAGCCGGGAGAGGACCTCGGCGAGGAGCTGGACCACCTCGGGCTCCGAGCTCTGGCCGCAGCCGCCCACGAGCTCGACGCCGAGCTGGGTGAACTGGCGCGGCTGCCCCTTGAGCGAGGGCTCCTCGCGCACCACGGGAGCGGCGTACCTGAAGCGGCAGGGCAGCTCGTCGCGCGAGACCCTCGATGCCACCAGGCGCGCGATGGGCAGCGTGAGGTCGGGGCGCAGCACCAGCAGGCTGCCGTCTGAGTCGAAGAGCTGGAAGGGGGTGTCCTGGATCCTTCCGCCCCTCTCGAGGCAGGCACGGTCCTCGAGCAGGGGGGTCTCGACGGGGAGGTAGCCATGCTCGGAGAAGCACGACCTCACGACGCCCTCGATCCGCTCGCGGGCGAGCGCCTCCTCGGGCAGAATGTCTCTGAAGCCTCTCGGTGTTCCTGCGATCAAGGTGCTCCCTCCTCCGGCGCTCCATCCTCTGGCGCTTTAGCGCACTACAGCGCTCGCGGTCGATACTTTAGCATAGTAAAGTGTTGCGCCACCCCGGCCACATCTCCCGTAATGAGCGGGTAACATCCGCCCGGAGCTGGGAGGGAGCACCCTAGCGCGTGATGTCCGAGAAGCGCGCGCCGATGAACTCCGCCAGGGCGACGGGCGAGAGCTCGAGCAACAGCCCCCTCCTGCCACCCGAGATGCCGATCGTGTCGAAGAGCTGGGCGGTCTCGTCGATGAGGGTCGGGAACTGCTTGCGCATCCCGACGGGGGTGCATCCCCCGCGGACGTAGCCGGTGAGGTCCTCGAGCTCCTTGGTCGGCAGCATCGAGAGGCTCTTCTCGCCCGCGGCGGCCGCCGCCTTCTTGAAGTCGAGCTCGCAGGCGACGGGGATGCAGCAGACGACGTGGTCGCCCGAGGGCGCCACGCACACGAGGGTCTTGAACGTGGAGTCCACGTCCTGACCGCTCTCCTCGGCGAGCCTCACGCCGAGCCCGCGGGAGGTGTCCTCCTCGACCACCTGCCGGTAGGTGTAGGCGACCCCGCCGCGCTCGAGCTCGCGCATCGCGTTGGTCTTCTTGAACTTCTCCTGCTTCGCCATGCTATCCCTCGCTTCCCGAGGCCGCGGCCTCGCGCTCGCGGTCGCGCGCGAGGACCCTCTTGAGGTAGCGCCCGGTGTAGGAGCCCTCCACCTCGGCGACCTGCTCGGGGGTGCCGTAGGCGACGACGGTGCCGCCGCCGTCTCCCCCCTCGGGGCCCATGTCTATGATGCGGTCCGCCATCTTGATCACGTCGAGGTTGTGCTCGATGACGAGGACGGTGTTGCCGGCGTCGACCAGGCGCTCCAGGACGTCCACGAGCTGGCGGACGTCCTCGAAGTGCAGGCCGGTGGTCGGCTCGTCCAGGATGTAGAAGGTGCGGCCGGTCTGCTGGCGGTGCAGCTCCTTCGCGAGCTTGACGCGCTGCGCCTCGCCGCCGGAGAGCGTCGTCGCGGGCTGGCCGAGATGGATGTAGCCGAGGCCCACGTCGTAGAGGGTCTGGAGCTTGTTCTTGATGCGCGGGATGCTCGAGAAGAACGCGAGCGCCTCGGTCACCGTCATGTCCAGGACGTCCGAGATGTTCTTGCCGCGGTAGGTGACCTCGAGGGTCTCGCGGTTGTACCGCCTGCCGCCGCAGACCTCGCACGGGACGTATACGTCGGGCAGGAAGTTCATCTCGATCTTGATCTGGCCGTCGCCCTTGCAGGCCTCGCAGCGGCCACCGGGCACGTTGAACGAGAAGCGGCCGGCCGAGTAGCCGCGCGCGCGGCTCTCCGGGGTGGAGGCGAACAGCGCCCTGAGGTCGTCCCACAGGCCGATGTAGGTCGCGGGGTTCGAGCGGGGCGTGCGGCCGATGGGGCTCTGGTCGATGTCGATGACCTTGTCGACGGTCTTCCCGCCCTCCTTGTCCCTCAGCCCCTCGAGCTTGCGGAAGGGGCCGACGGGGCGCTTGGAGTGCTGGACCGCGTTGGTGAGCGCGGGCGCGAGGGTGTCCGTGACGAGCGACGACTTGCCCGAGCCCGACACGCCGGTGACGACGGTGAGGGTGCCGAGCTCGACCTTCACGGAGACGCCCTTGAGGTTGTTGGCGGTCGCGCCGCTGAGCCTGATGGAGCCGCGCCTGGGGTTCCTGCGGCGCTCCGGCAGCAGGATCTGCCGCCTCCCCGTGAGGTAGGCGCCCGTGAGCGAGCGCTCGTCCGCCATGATCTGGGCGGGCGTTCCCGCGGCCACGACCTCGCCGCCGAGCTCGCCCGCGCCCGGGCCCATGTCGATCACGTAGTCGGCGGCGCGGATCGTGTCCTCGTCGTGCTCGACCACGATGACCGTGTTGCCCTGGTCGCGCAGGTGGCGCAGGGTCGCGATGAGGCGGTCGTTGTCGCGCTGGTGCAGGCCGATCGAGGGCTCGTCCAGGATGTAGAGGACGCCCATGAGCCCCGCGCCGATCTGCGTGGCCAGGCGGATGCGCTGGGCCTCGCCGCCGGAGAGCGTCGCCGCCGCGCGCGAGAGCGTGAGGTAGTCGAGGCCCACGTCCACCATGAAGCGCAGGCGCGCCACGATCTCCTTCACGATGGGGGCGCCGATCGGCCGCTTGCGCTCCTCGATGGTCAGGCCGGAGAAGAAGTCGAGCGCCTCCTTGCTCGAGAGCTGGCAAACCTCCCAGATGTTCTTGCCGCCCACCGTGACGGCGAGGTACTCCGGCTTGAGGCGCGCGCCGTGGCAGGTGGAGCAGGGGACCTCGCGGATGTACTTCTCGTAGTGCTTGCGCAGGGTCTCCGAGGTGGTCTCCTGGTACTTGTCGAACAGGATCCTCCTGACGCCCGGGAACGTGGCGTCCCAGGAGGTGTCGCGCCCGTCGCGCGTGTGGTAGTCCACGCGGATCTTCTCGTCGCCCATGCCGTCGAGCAGGGCGTCCCTCGTCCTCTCCGAGAGGTCCTCCCAGGGGGTGTCCGGGTCCTCGCCCATGGCGCGCACCGCCGCCGCGAGGAGCTGGGGGTAGTAGTTCGAGCGGGAGCCGAACAGGTCGTTGAACACGCCGCCGGCCACCGAGAGCGAGGGGTCGTCGATCAGGGCCGCCGCGTCCACCATCCTGCGCGTCCCCAGGCCGTCGCAGTCCGGGCAGGCCCCGTAGGGGGCGTTGAAGGAGAAGTCGCGCGGCTCGAGGTCGTCTATGGAGTGGCCGTGCTCCGGGCAGGCCAGGGCGAGCGAGTACTGGAGCAGCTCGCCGGGCATGGCCTCCGGGTCGTCGCGGTCCGGCAGGAGGTAGAAGCCCACGCGGCCCTCGGCGATCCGCGTCGCCTGCTCGACCGCCTCCGCGATGCGGCCGAGGGAGTTCTCGCGCACGACGATCCGGTCGACGACGACCTCGATCGAGTGCTTGAGCTTCTTGTTGAGCTTGAGCTCCCCGTCGAGGTCGAGGACCTCGCCGTCCACCCTGACGCGCGAGAAGCCCTCCTTGCGCAGGTCCTCGAAGAGCTTGGCGTACTCCCCCTTCCGACCGAGGACGACCGGTGCCAGCACGTAGGCGCGCCGGCCCTTCGCCCGCGCGAGGACCTTGTCCGCCACCTGGTCGGTCGTCTGGCGCTCGATGACGCGCCCGCAGACCGGGCAGTGGGGCGTGCCCACGCGCGCGTAGAGGAGCCTGAGGTAGTCGTAGATTTCCGTCACGGTGCCGACCGTGGAGCGGGGGTTCCTGCTCGTGGTCTTCTGGTCGATCGAGACCGCGGGCGAGAGGCCGTCGATGGAGTCCAGGTCCGGCTTGTCCATCTGTCCGAGGAACATGCGGGCGTAGCTCGAGAGGGACTCCACGTAGCGGCGCTGCCCCTCCGCGTAGATGGTGTCGAAGGCCAGCGACGACTTGCCCGACCCCGACAGGCCCGTGATGACCACGAGCTTGTCCCTCGGTATCGTTACGTCGACGTCGCGCAGGTTGTGCTCGCGCGCGCCGCGGATCGTGATGCAGTTCTGTGCCATTCGCGGAGTCCGTCCCACCTCGGTCCGGGGCATGCGCCCCATTCTCTGACGGGGACTAGTCTACACGCGCCGCAGGTGGTATGATGTGAGAACACACGTTCTACATCAAATGGAACGAGGTGGCCCGAGGGCGTTCGCGCGCCTCGGGTAGAATCCAGACGTCATGCACACCGCGCCGAGGGCGCAAGGGAAGGAGAACCCATGGACGATGAGGAGAGGGACCAGATTCGCCGCGAGGCAGACGCGGCGTTCGGCAAGAGGGAGCCGCAGGGCCCCGAGGTCTTCGAGATGGAGCCGAACTCGAGCGTGAAGCACGTCATCGGCGTCGTGTCGGGCAAGGGCGGCGTCGGAAAGTCGCTCGTGACCGGAATCCTCGCGACCGAGCTCGCTCGCGCGGGCAGGCGCGTGGGCATCCTCGACGCCGACATCACCGGGCCGTCCATCCCCAAGATGTTCGGCCTGTCCGGCGAGCACGCCTTCGCCCAGGACAACCTGCTGCTCCCCGCCACGAGCATCACAGGGATCGAGATCATGAGCACCAACCTCGTCCTGGAGAACGAGACCGACCCGGTGCTGTGGCGCGGCCCCATGCTCTCCGGCGTGCTCAGGCAGTTCTGGGGCCAGACCAACTGGGGCCAGCTGGACTACCTGCTCGTCGACATGCCCCCGGGAACCGGCGACGTCGCCCTGACCGTCTTCCAGTCGCTGCCCATCGAGGGCGTGGTGATCGTCACCTCTCCGCAGGACCTCGTGCAGGTCATCGTGAGCAAGGCCGTGAACATGGCCTCGATGATGGACGTGCCGGTCATCGGCCTCGTGGAGAACATGAGCTACCTCGCCTGCCCGCACTGCGGCGAGAGGATCGAGCCGTACGGGCCGAGCCACCTCGACGAGATCGCGCGTCAGTTCGACCTCGACGTCCTCGGGAGGCTGCCGATCGACCCCGCCATCGCCAAGGCGTGCGACGAGGGCACCGTCGACACCGCCCTCCCCGAGGGGCTGCTCCCCAAGGCCATCGAGCTCGTGGAGAACACGGCCGCCTTCGACGAGGCGAAGGGGGTCTAGGTGCCGCGTCCGCCCAAGGGCCGCTCCCGCGCCGAGGAGAGGCGCAGGCTCGAGGACGAAGCCGCTCGCGTCGAGGTCGGCGACTCCTGCGACGTCTGCGTCCTCGGCGCGGGCGCCGCGGGGCTCGCGGCGGCCATCGCGAGCGCCGAGGCCGGCGCCTCCACGGTGGCGCTCGAGCGGGGGCTCTCCTGCGGGCAGAAGATCCTCGCCACGGGCAACGGCCGCTGCAACCTCTCCAACCGCGACCTCGACTTCTCCCGCTACAACGACCCTGCCTTCGTGGCCGAGGCCGCCGGCGCGCGCTTCGGTGAGGACGTCGTCTCCCTCATGGAGGGCAGCGGCCTCATAGTCGCCGAGGAGGACGGGAGGCTCTACCCGCTCAGCAGGCAGGCGGCGTCCGTGCGCGACGTCCTGCTCGCCCGCGCGCGCCGGGCCGGCGCGCTGCTCGCACCCGGACGCGATGTCACGCGCGTCGAGCGCTGCGGCCAGGGCCTGCGCGTGCGCTACGCACTCGCGTGCGGCGAGGGAGGGACGGCGCGGGAGCGCTCGATCTACGCCCGCTGCGTCGTGGTGGCGCTCGGCGGCGGCGCACCCCTCCCCGCCCTGCTCGGGCGCGGCCTCGGCCTCGAGGCGCGTAATCTCCTGTTCGAGTTCCTGATCTGACATGAGCTCATATGCGGTGGGCATGGGCCCCTCCTCGTGACGGCTGCATGGACGGATACGGATGCGGTTGCGGTGCGCCCAGAACGCGTCCCGGGCTGCCGAGGCGCGGCAGTTGGCGCACAGCGGCGAGAAAGAAGTATAGCGCGACGCCCTGTAGGCGTGATGCAGCTGGTACCATGGGTTTCATGATGAGAAACACAGACACACACGAGCATCGCACCGCCCGTAGCGTCACGCACGGGGGGCTGCGCGCACCGGAGTACGGCGAGCTGCAGCAGCTGGTGAACGAGCTCTACTACCACAACATGTCCGGTGCGGTCTCCAAGATCGACGTGCTCACGCGCGCCGAGATCGACGACCTGTGCGATGACCTCATGGAGGTCGTCGACCTTCTCCCCGCGGGAAAGTACAAGCGCGGCCGGCTGTGCGACCAGCTCAACAGCATCGTGACGGCCCACGGCTGGGGCAACGTCTACGGAACGGTGGAATGAGACAAAGGGACAGTCCCCTTGTCTCATTCCCGGCGCGAAATCGGCGCCAGAAGGCACGTAATGGTAAGCGAATACGATTAAAGCTAACACTCCGGCGTCTTTTCCTCGCCGGAAGGGGCTTCTCGTACGGAATTCCATCAGAAACCCCTGCTCTGGCGCCATTTTCTCGCCGGAGCGAAAAACTTCGACGCTAGAACGAGCAACCGCCACCGATGGTGCACGAGGCGCCCGCCGCAGGGGCGTCTTCCTCCTCGCCCTCCGCATGAGCAGAGAATTCCTTGCCCAGATAGGCGATAATGTCATCCGACTCGTACATGGCCTTGCCGTCTATGAAGAGGCACGGCACCTGGCGCTTGCCGCCGACCTCGACCAGGCGGTCGCGGTCGGCCGCGGACTCGTCGATGTTGTGCAGCGGAAGCACGATGCCGTTGGCGTCCATGAACGCCAGCACCTTGTGGCAATAGGGGCATCCGTTCTTAATGTAGAGCTGAAGATCCTTCTCGGCCATGCTGTTCCTTTCAGAGAGAGCGTCAATTACGATACTGACCTGCGTATACCCCGATTGGGGCCGCCACAGAAATGGTATTTGACAAGTTGCAAATCTCCACAGGATCGATGCCGCCGTCAGCGCTGACGATTGGTCGCGCGTCGTCATCGGGCTGTTGAATCGGGCCTCAATAAAGACG
>OMVS01000096.1 GCA_900314575.1 uncultured Olsenella sp.
TGATCTGCTCGGGCGTAAAGTCCTCGCCGTCGATCTCGACAACGGCGCGGTTACCGGTGCCGCTCTTGACGGTGTACGGGACGGTCTTGAGCTCGGAGCCAACCTCGTCGTAGCGACGACCCATGAAACGCTTGATCGAGAAGACCGTGTTCTTGGGGTTGGTGACTGCCTGGTTCTTGGCGGCCTTGCCCACGATACGGTCGCCGTCGGCACGGAAGCCAACGACAGACGGAGTGGTGCGGTCGCCCTCGGCGTTCACGATGATGGTGGGCTCGCCGCCCTCGAGGACTGCCATTGCAGAGTTGGTTGTACCAAGGTCAATACCGAGAATCTTGCCCATGGTGTGCGTTCCTTTCCTTCTGCGCCGCCGCGGCATTTGCCGTGCTCAGCGCTTTGTTCACTCTTGTACGTTGTGTCTTATGCCCCCTGTGGTTCGACTTTATACATTATCTAAGTCTCAATACATGAGATTTTTTGACGTTGCGCGGCGCAAGGGTCACCCGAGAGATTGATTGGCCCCCCAAACGGTGCCCGGAGGCCTGCATCGACCATCCCTCGACACCGCTGCGGGGCAGGAATTCGACGTTTCCGGGGCCGCCTGGCGCGGATTCCGTCGGATTTGTGTTTAGTCAAGCCCAGATTTAGGTTTTGAGCATGGATTTCTTTCGGGTCCGTGCACGGAACTTTTTCGGGTTTCGTCACGGACCCGCCAGACCTTCCTACCTTCCCGACTTCCCGAGCATCAGGCTCTCCTCGAGCCTGTGGCTGGGGCCTCCGAACTCGACGAGCCTGCCATGGTGCACGACGCGGTCGACGATCGCGGCAGCCAGCTTGTCGTCGGCGAACACCGTGCCCCACCTGCTGAACTCGACATTGGTGGTGAATATGACGCTCCTCCTCTCGTAGCTCTCGGAGATTACCTGGTACAGGAGCCTTGCGCCGTCCACATCGAAGGGGACGTAGCCGAACTCGTCCAGGACGAGGAGCCTTGCCCTGGCGATATCCGCGAGCAGCCTGTCGAGCGTCCCCTCCCTCTTGGCCTTCCCCAGCTGGAGCACCAGCTGCGCGGTCTGGAAGAACCTCACGGGATAGCCTGCCGAGGTCGCCGCGATGCCGAGCGCCGTGGCCATGTGGGTCTTGCCGCGCCCCGTCTGGCCGTAGAAGACGAGGTCCTCGGCGTCGCGCACGAATGCCAGCGAGCACATCTCGTCGCGCCCCCAGCCGTCTGGGAAGGCCACGTTCGACCAGTCGAACCCGTCGAGCGCCTTGGGCACGGGGAACCTCGCCTGCCGCAGCAGCCTCGCCCTCTTCGTCCTGTCGCGGTGGGCGATCTCCGACCCGAGCATCGCCGTGCATGCCGCCACCTGCCCTGGCGTCGCGGAGGCGAGGAAGGCGTCTATCGTGTCGCCCGATATGAAGAGCGCCCTGGCTGCCCCGCGGAAGGCGGCCTGCGAGGCCTCACGCTCCGAGCTCGTCTGCGGCATGCCGCCCACCCCCTTCGAGCAGCCTCAGCGCCCCGTCGTAGACGTCCAGGTCGACCTTCTCGTCGTACTCCACGCGCTCGTCCCCGGCTGCCGCCCTGGCGGCGGAGAGGGCGACGGTGGCGCGGTCGAGGCTGCCGGTCGCCGCGAGCGAGCGCGACATGCCCTCCACGGCGGCCTCCCAGCCGCGCTCCGCGCTCTCGTCGCGCAGCACCCTGAGGTCGGCCTTCAGGCTGTCCGCCGGCTCGCCGTCGAGGAAGGCGACGAGCTCTTCAGGGAGCGATGCCCTGACGCTCGAGTCCCTCCATCCGGCAGGCCTCATGCACAGCAGCCTGAGCTGCAGGGTCGGGTCGGAGCTGTCGGTCGGAGCCCCGCCCCACTGGCGCTCGTAGGTGGCGATCGCCTCGCCGGTGGAGATGTCGCAGACCGTGACGTCGAACGCGCCCAGGGCGACGGCGACCTCGCAGCGTGCATAGGCGGGGCCGGCGGAGTAGCGGTGCACGCCTCCGAGCGTGAAGGTGCCCTGCTTGCTGCACCTCCTCGTCTCCCACCTGACGCACGAGAACGCGGCCGGCGGCAGCGGCGAGAGCGCCTCCCTGTCCTCCCCGAACAGCTCGAGCTCGGGCGTGCCGAGCCTGTAGTGGCGCTTGCCCTCGCTCAGGTCGAGGCAGTCCTGGAGCAGCCTCTCGTTGAACGAGGCGACGTCGTGGAAGGACGGGACAGGCACGAAGAGGTTCCTCCTGTGGCAGCCGACCTTGTTCTCGACATTGCCCTTCTCGTTGCCCGAATAGGGGTTGGTGAAGGTGTAGTCGAGCCCGTAGTGCGCCGCGAAGAGCCGGAAGAGCTCCGACGTCCTGACCTCGCCCCCGACGCGCCGGCCGACCTCGGTGGCGTTGTCGAAGACGGCCCTGCGGGGCACGCCGCCTATGAACTCGAAGACGCTGCGCAGCCCCTGGCAGACGCACTCGGCCGTCTCGCCCCAGAAGACCTGGGTGAGCCCCACGTTGGAGTGCGGGAACGTGACGGTCAGGTACTTCCCCCTGGTGAGGACCCCGCGGACCCTGAAGTCGGCCTCGCCGAAGTCGACCTGGATCTCTCCGGGCAGCCAGCTCAGCTGCAGGAAGCCCTCGGCGTCCCTGCGGTCGCGCTCGCGGGCCATCTCCTCCCGGCGCTGCTTCACGTAGCGCTGCACGGTGGAATAGGAGCCCTCGTAGCCGCGCTCGTTGATGAGCCTCACATACACCCTCACGGCCGTATGGCGCTGCTTGCGCCAGTTCCTGCAGTCGTCGTCGAGCCAGGAGTCGATCGTCTCCCTGTGCGGCGCGAGCAGCTCGCTCTCCGGCTCCTTCCTCTTCGGCGGCTCGGGCGACAGGTCCTCCATCCTCGCGTACTTCCTGGCCGTCGGCTCCGAGACGCCGACTGCCCTCGCGATCGAGGCTATCGGTTCCCCGCCTCTCGCCCTTCTGCGTATATCCTCTATCTTGTCCACGCCGATCATTTCCTTTCTGGCCTCCTTATGTCGATAACCGAAGCAACGACATGTTGGACCAGCTTTGGGATGGTCGGCGTGCCCATGCCAGAACCCGAAAGTTTTTCGTGCTCAGACCCGAAAGTGCCCGACGCTCAAATGGGGGTGGTACCGGAAATCCGTACCAAACGATGACGTTTGGAGGATGGCGTGTATTCCCTTGAACAGAGGAGAAGAGCGGTCGAGCTCTACATCAAGTACGGCCTCAAGGCCACGGCAGCCATACGGGAGCTCGGATACCCCAGCCGCACACAGCTGGTGAGCTGGCACAGGGAGTGGCGGGAAAACGGAGGAAGGCTCACGGACCGCAGCCTCGAGCGATACACGCCGGAGCAGAAGAGGGCCGCGGTCAGGCACTACCTCACCCATGGGAGGTGCAACGCCTTCACCAGGCGCGAGCTTGGATACCCCAAGTGCACGGCGAAGCTCGCCGAGTGGATCGACGAGTACGCACCCGGCGAGAGAAGGGCGACGCAGCCCAGGGTGTTCGACGCATCCGAGAAGGCCGCTGCCGCCAGGGCCCTGGCATCTCGGGCATCGTCCGCCCAGGAGGTCGCCGACCTGGTAGGATGTACGAGATCCGCGCTCTACAAGTGGAAGCGCGAGCTGCTTAGGGAGGAGCCTCCGATGCCCGAAGACCGCCCCGTCAAGCCCGCGCGAACGCGGGGAGGGTCGCCCGTGACCCAGGCGGACGTCGCCGCCCTCGAGGCCAGGAAGGCCGAGCTCGAGGCCGAGCTCGAGGAGCTCGAGCTCAGGCGCGACATCATGGAGGGCGCCCTCGAGGTCCTGGGAAAAGGGACGGGCGCCGACCCGGCAAACGAGCTCACGAACAGGGAGAAGACCCTGCTGATTGAGTCCCTGCGCCCCAAATGGAGGCTGCGCAGGCTTCTCTCGGCGCTCGGGATGGCCCGGTCAAGCTACCAGTACCAGCAGGGGGCGCTCCGCGCCCCCGACAGGGACGAGGAGGCCCGCAGGAGGATCTCGGAGGTCTTCGACGCCAATGACGGCATCTACGGAAGGCGCCGCGTCCACGACGAGCTCAAGGCGGGGGGTGAGACCATCGGGGAGCGCAGGATCGCCCGCATCATGGCCGAGGAGGGGCTCGAGGCCCGGGGCAGGACCAAGCCAAGGCGGCGCTACAGCTCCTACGCGGGCGAGGTCACGGAGCATCCGGGCAACAAGGTCAGGCAGGACTTCGCGGCGGGGCTTCCCAACTTCCTGTGGCTCACGGACGTGACGCAGTTCTCGATCCCCGCCGGCAAGCTCTACCTCTCCCCCGTCCTGGACTGCTTCGACGGCTCCATCGTGAGCTGGACGACGTCGACCTCGCCGAGCGCCGAGATGGCCAACTCGATGCTGGAGGCGGCCGTCAGGCTTACCGAGCCCGGTGAGAGGGCCCACCTCATCGTCCACAGCGACTGCGGATGCCACTATCGGTGGCCCGGGTGGATATCGATCTGCGAGGAGGCGGGAATCATCCGCTCGATGTCGAGGAAGGGCTGCTCTCCCGACAACTCCCGCATGGAGGGCTTCTTCGGCACCATGAAGAACGAGATGTTCTACGGGAGGGACTGGGAGGGCGTCAGCCTGGAGGAGCTCGGGAAAAGGATCGATGACTACATAGAGTGGTACAACACGAAGAGGATCAGGCGCTCGCTGGGCTCGATGAGCCCCTTGGCATACAGGCAAAGCCTAGCCCTTGCAGCCTAGCGAGAACGGTACGGAAAAGCGGTACCACCCCCGTTTGAGCACGAAAAGTTTCGGGTTTGAGCACAGAGTTTTTTCGTGTCTGAGCATGGGCACGCCGACCATCCCGCGATTGGCCCAACATGTCGTTGCTTCGGTTTGCGACGTGAGGGGGGGCCAGAGGGGAAATGATCGGCGTGGAC
>OMVS01000115.1 GCA_900314575.1 uncultured Olsenella sp.
ATTACAATAAAAAACTTATATAAACAACAGCCGTGCGTAATTAGGGGCGAGCCCTCCCGCGCGATCCCGGGAGGGCGGACGCGCGGGACTGGTTCGGCGGCCGTCCAAGTGGTAGCCGGATGCCTCGACGAGTCGCCCTTCCGTGCGCCCCGCCCTCCGGCGGGCCGCGCCCTCCGCCGCGCGCCTTAAAACCCCAGCTACCGGGCGCGACAGTTCCGCTGTCGTGCCGAACGCGCCGACGCAAGCTATGCTTTCTTGCACGAAGCCTTCGCCCGGTCGAAGCTGGGCCCAGTAAGGGGGGGACGAATGGAATTCGGCGAGAGGGTGAAGGCCGTGCGCATGGGCGCCGGCCTCACGCAGGAGCAGTTCGCGTCACGCATCGGAGTGACGCGGCAGGCGGTCTCCAACTGGGAGAACGGCCGCAACCTGCCCGACATCGAGGTGGTCATGCCCATCTCCCGGACGTTCGGCGTCTCCCTCGACGAACTAATACTGGGAGGACAGGACATGGGACGTGAGAAGGACGCGAAGGCCGAGAAAGACGCGCTGGCCGAGAAGCTCATCCGCGACGGTGCCGAGGGCAGGTGGATGCGCATGAGCCTCGCGATGTCCGTGGTGGGCGCGCTGCTCATCGTGGTCGCGGCCGTGCTTGCCGTCGTGGCCGAGAAGCACGAGGACTTCTGGCTTGTGCCCGTGAGCTACGCGTGCGCGGCGGCCGGGGTGCTCGTGGTGCTCGCGAACTTCGTCGCGCAGCTCAGGCGCAGGAAGCGCCTGACGGGTTCGTACAAGCCGATGGGGAGGTAGGCCCTCAGGCGCACGAAAGGCCCTCAGGCGCGCGAAGGCCCCGCTAGGGAAGCGTGCGACGGGCACGGGGTCGGGGCGTCGGACGGGATCCGGCCCCGGCTCCCAGTCCCGCGCCGTAGTCCGCAGTTAGGCCTGTTTCGCCTGCGCCTCCTGGCAGGCGGGGCAGACGCCCGTCAAGATTGTGCTCGCGGTGACGCTGGCGTAGCCCGTCGCGCGCTGCACCGAGGCGCAAAGGTCGGTCTCGTCTGGCACCGAGACGTCCGTCACGTTGCCGCAGACGGAGCAGACGAGGTGCGCGTGGTGGTCGCGTCGCCGGTCGAAGCGCTCGCCACCGGGGGTCTTCACCGAGAGGATCTCGCCGGAGTCGGCGAGGAGGTGGAGGTTGCGGTAGACGGTGCCGCGACTTATGTGGTCGTCCTGCTCGCGCACGTGCAGGTATATCTCGTCGGCGGTGGGGTGGTCGCAGAGCTCCCGCACCGCCTCGAGCACCAGCTGGCGCTGACGCGTGTTCCTTCTCTCCATGTCAGGCTCCCTGTTCTGACGGGGCCGGCGAAGCCGCCCCGCGCTTCTCTCACGCCTCAATGGTACCCAAAGCCGCTTCAGGATAATAGGACTACATATCAATAATATACCCCTCCCAACCCCATCGCCCGTCCACTGGCCCCCGCCCGGCCCCGCCCCGGGCGCATGCCGGGGCGACCCGAGGAAATTCTCCCGAATTCCCCCCTTGCAATCCTGCCACCAATACCGATAATAAGTCTCAGTACGAATAAGGAGGTGCCAAAGAGGCGCCACGACAGCAAAGGAGCGTCACATGTCCCTCATCAACAAGGAGATCGGCGAGTTCTCCGTCCAGGCCTTCCAGAACGGCGAGTTCAAGACCGTCACCAAGGCGGACGTCCTCGGCAAGTGGGCCCTGTTCTTCTTCTATCCTGCCGACTTCACCTTCGTCTGCCCGACCGAGCTCGAGGAGCTCGCGGAGAACTACGACGCCTTCAAGGCCGAGGGCTGCGAGGTCTACTCCGTCTCCTGCGACACCCACTTCGTCCACAAGGCCTGGCACGACGAGTCCGAGCGCATCTCGAAGGTGGGCTACCCCATGCTCGCCGACCCCGCTCACGTCCTCGCCGAGGACTTCGAGGTCCTGATCGAGTCCGACGGCCTCGCCGAGCGCGGCGCCTTCATCGTCGACCCCGACGGCAGGATCCAGGTCTATGAGGTCACCGCCGGCGGCATCGGCCGCAACGCCAAGGAGCTGCTGCGCCTCGTCCAGGCCGCCAAGTTCGTGCGCGAGCACGGCGACCAGGTGTGCCCCGCCAAGTGGCAGCCGGGCGCCGAGACCCTGAAGCCCTCCCTGGACCTGGTCGGCCAGCTCTAGGGAACCCCTAGGGGAGAAGGACCCGCGCCAGGGGCCCGCCGCCAGCCGGCGGGCCCCTGCGATGCCGCAAGGCGGAGAAGGAGGAATGGCATGAGCGAGAAGGATGATGGGCAAGTCTACGATGCGGTCGTGGTGGGCGGAGGCCCCGCGGGGCTCACGGCGGCCCTCTACCTCGCCCGCGCGCGGTACCGCGTCCTGGTGGTCGAGCGCGAGCGCTTCGGCGGCCAGATAACCATCACCTCGGAGGTCGTGAACTACCCGGGTGTGCTATCGGCGAGCGGGGCAGAGCTCACGGACACCATGCGCCGGCAGGCCGAGGCCTTCGGCGCGGAGATGCTGCTCGCCGACGTGGAGTCACTCGACCTGTCGGGCGACGTGAAGGTGGTGCGCACCTCGCGCGGCGACGTCCGCAGCCTCGCGGTCCTTCTCGCAACCGGCGCCTCCCCGAGGAGCGCGGGCTTCGCGGGGGAGGAGGAGTTCCGCGGGCACGGCGTTGCCTACTGTGCCACTTGCGACGGCGAGTTCTTCTCGGGCCGGGAGGTCTTCGTGGTGGGCGGTGGCTTCGCGGCGGCCGAGGAGGCGGTCTTCCTCACGACCTACGCCTCGCACGTGACCGTCCTGGTGCGCGGCGACGGCTTCACCTGCGCCAAGGCCACGGCGGACGCGGCCTATGCCAACGACAAGATCACCGTGCAGACAAACGCGCAGCTCCTGGCTGCGGAGGGTGACTCCGTGGTGCGAGGCGTTCGCTGGCTCGACCGAGCGACGGGCGAGGAGCACGAGTTCTCGTCGCCCGATGGCGGTCCCGTGGGCGTCTTCGTCTTCGTGGGCTACGCGCCGGCGACTTCTCTCGTGTCCGGCCTGTGCGAGCTCGACGAGCGGGGCTACGTCGTGACCGATGACCGGCAGATGACGAGCGCGGACGGCCTCTTTGCTGCCGGCGACGTCTGTCAGAAGCGGCTGCGCCAGGTCGCGACCGCCGTCGGCGAGGGCGCGGCCACCGCGACCGAGATGGAGCGCTACCTCAAGGCGGCACGCGAGCGCACGGGGATCGTGCCCGTCCAGCCGGCGAGCCGCGCGCGTGCGGGTGTAGGCCAGCCGGCGGCCCCCGCGGCCGCCCC
>OMVS01000097.1 GCA_900314575.1 uncultured Olsenella sp.
CGACCTCGCGCGCGCCCGCGAGCTGCTCGACGCAGACGGGCGCACCGTCATCGCCGTGAGAGGCGGCGACGTGCTCGCGAGCGAGGAGCGGGGGGTGCGCCCCCTGCTCGGGTGGGTCTCCGCGGGCACGAGCCTCGAGGGCTTCTCCGTGGCGGACAAGGTCGTGGGCAAGGCGCCCGCCCTGCTGTACTGCCTCCTCCGGCCGCGGGCGGTGTTCGCCCCGGTCATGAGCTCCGCCGCCAGGACGGTGCTCGAGGCGCACGGGGTCGAGGCCTCGTGCGAGGTCGAGGTCGACAGGATCCTGAACGTGGCGAAGACCAGCCAGTGTCCGATCGACGCCTCCGTCACGGACGTGTCCGACCCCGAGGAGGGCCTGGCCGCGATTCGGGCCCGACTCCGGGAGCTCGCCGCGGCGCGGGCTGCCGCCGGCGGGGTGGCCTAGACTAGCGAGTCCGCTGGCTGCGAGTCCGCTGTCCGCGAGTCCGTTGGCGGCCGAGCTTTCACCCCCCCCCGGTCGCCTCAGCTAATGCGCGGGGTTGTGAGCATTGACGCGCGGGCGCCCAGTCCTTGGGCGCCCGCGCTCATATCTGTTCCTGCCCCTTATTTGCTATCTTTCGTGGCTCGTACGGCGTGGCTCTTGCAGTCGGCGGACCGTGAGAGGCCGTCCAAAGCTGATTCTCTCGAGCCCTTGTGCTCCCGGATGTACGAGCAAATCGCTTTTCTAGACAAAATCGGCCAATTTTGTCGAGAAAAGATTTTATGACTAGTGATCATAATTCGTTTTGCGAACAAAAATCGAAGATTTTGTTCGCAAAAAGCGATTTGCTCATGCGCCTACACTCTATGAGCCGCTCTGTGTCATGGGCTAGATGTCATGGCGCGAATCCAGAGGGCTCATACGGCCTCTCAGCGCCTCGTCATCTCCGAGCGCGTGACCGTCTTCACAAGGGGGCCGCCGTCGTCTTGGCGCAGAGGTCGCCTTGGGCGTCGTCGAGACCTCGATTGCCGAAGGAGGTCCGGCCAATCCCTGCGCCGCGCCGACAAGCGCCGACAAGGCTGGTCAACCTCTCGTGCGACGTCGACAACCAATCGACATAATTACAATTTGACAAGTATCGATATACCGGATAGATTCTGCTGCGTCAGGTTCCATCAGGGTGCGGCGCGAGGCTGACACGGGGCTGGCTGCGACGTCGTCGAAGGGATGTGGTGCGGCGTGGGCGACAAGGGCGTGGGCGACAAGGGCGTGCTCGACGAGGGCGCGGTCCGCAGGGGTGCGGCCGAAGGCGGCGCGATCAGCTTCTTCCAGCGCTACCTGACCGTATGGGTGCTCCTCTGCATGGTGGCGGGGGTGCTCCTGGGGCACTTCGTCCCCGCGGTGCCGGAGTTCCTCGGCAGGCTGCAGGTGGCGGGCATCTCCATCCCCATCGCGGTTCTCATCTGGGTCATGATCTACCCGATGATGATCAAGGTCGACTTCCAGAGCATCCGGAACGTGGGCAAGAACCCGCGCGGGCTCGTCGTCACCTGGGTCACCAACTGGGCGATAAAGCCGTTCACCATGTACGCCATCGCCTACCTCTTCCTCTTCGTGGTGTTCGGGCGCCTGATCTCGCCTGACCTGGCGACCCAGTACCTCGCCGGAGCGGTGCTGCTGGGCGCGGCGCCCTGCACGGCGATGGTCTTCGTCTGGAGCTCGCTGACGCACGGCAACCCCGCCTACACCGTGGTCCAGGTCGCCACCAACGACCTGATCATCCTCGTGCTCTTCGTGCCGATCGTGAAGTTCCTGCTCGGCGTCTCCAACGTGGTCGTGCCCTACGCGACGCTCTTCGTGAGCATCTTCCTCTTCGTGGTGATCCCGCTCGTGGGCGGCGTGCTCACCCGCGTGGGCGTCACCCGCTCCAAGGGCGCGGCCTACCTGGACGAGGTCTTCGTGCACAAGTTCGACAACGCCACCACGGTCGGCCTTCTCGCCACGCTGGTGATCATCTTCAGCTCGCAGGCCGAGGTCATCCTGGGCAACCCGCTGCACATCGTGCTCATCGCGGTGCCCCTCGTCATCCAGACCTTCCTGATCTTCTTCGTCGCCTATGGCGCGGCGAGGCTGGTGCGGCTCCCCTTCGACGTCGCCGCGCCCGCGGGCATGATCGGCGCCTCCAACTTCTTCGAGCTCGCGGTCGCCGTCGCGATCGCGCTCTTCGGCACGACGAGCCCGGCGGCGCTGGCCACCACGGTGGGCGTGCTCACCGAGGTTCCCGTGATGCTGACCCTCGTCAGGATCGCCAACCGGACGAAGGGCTGGTTCGCGCGGGAGTCCGCCTAGCAGCACGTTCGTGCTAGGCTCGTGCGAGCGTCACTTCTCCAGCACGGCGCCAGCGGCGCCAGCGGCCCCACGCAGGGCCGTCGGTGCCGCCGCGTCGCGTGACCGACCCCGCGCGAAAGGAGCTCGCGATGCCGCGCCTCACCACCATCCGGCAGCGCCTCCGCCTCTCCAACGTCCTCACGCTGGTCGTGCCCCTCGTGGTCTGCGTCCTGGTGGGCCTCGCCTGCGTAGGCGTCTTCCTCGCACAGGTGCACGGCGGCCTCGACCTGGGGATATCCGACGCCGAGGACATGACCACCCTCGGCCGCGTCGTCTCCGAGTCCGCTGGCGGCATCCTGGCGGCAAGCTCGTCCGAGCCTGCGCGCGACTCCGCCCTCTCGGTGCTTGCCCAGCAGGTCGAGGGCAGCGGCATGACCCTCAAGGTGTACGACCAGGCGGGCGACGTGGTCTTCGGCTCGGGTGAGCCCAGCCAGGAGCAGGCCCTTCTCGCCGCGACGCGCCCCCTGGACGACAAGAACGGCGTGCTCGTGTCCGCCGCCGGGACGAGTCTCTACCTGCATGCCGAGGGCGCCTACCACGTCGCGCTCTTCGGCAGCTACACCGAGGCCAGGGGAGACGCGATAAAGACCGCCGCCCTCATGTCCGCCCTGGTCATCCTCGTGGCTGCGGTGGCCTCCACGCTCGCGATGGACCGGCTGGGCCGCCGCCTCGTCTACGACCGCCTGACCGACGGGCTGTCGCTGCTCGCCGACGGCGTCGGTCGCGTCGCCGACGGCGACCTCGCGTACCGGATCGACTACCCGGGCCAGGACGAGTTCGCCCCCATCTGCGACGACTTCGACGAGATGGCCGAGCGCCTCGAGGAGGCCGAGAGGAGCGGCGTCGCCGACGAGCGGCGCCGGCGTGAGCTCGTCGCGGGCGTCAGCCACGACCTGCGCTCGCCGCTCACCTCGATCCAGGGCTACGTGGAGGGCCTGCTCGACGGGGTCGCATCGACGCCCGAGCAGCGCGACCGCTACCTCAGGACCATCCGCCGCAAGACCCAGGAGCTGTCGCGCCTGGTGGAGGACCTCTTCCTGTTCTCCAAGCTCGACCTCGACGACTATCCCTGCGACCTCGTCACGACCGACCTTGCGACCACCGTGCACCAGATCATCGAGGACCTGTCACCGAGCTACGACGAGCCTGCGATCCGGATCGTGGAGACGCCCGCCGCCCCCACCGCCCGCGGAGCCGCCCCCGCCGTCGGATGCCGGGTCGACCGCGCCCTTCTCCAGCGCTGCATCGCCAACGTCGTGTCCAACGCCGCCAAGTACGCGGCCGGCGGGACTCTCAGCGTCTCGGTGGGCGAGAAGGACGGCGTCGCCACGGTCTCGCTGTGCGACGATGGGGTGGGGGTCCCGGCGGAGGAGCGGGCGCGCCTGTTCGACGTCTTCTACCGGAGCGACCCCGCACGCCAGCACACCGGCTCGGGCTCCGGGCTCGGGCTCGCGATTGTGGCGCGCGCGATGCGGCGGATGGGCGGGACGGCGGAGGCGGCCGAGTCCCCCTCGGGCGGGCTTGCCATCCTCCTGCACTTCCCCGCGACCTCGCTGGCGCGGGAGGACGACACGGCAGGGGAGTGATCTGATGCGACGCATCCTGATAGTGGAGGACGACGAGGACATCGCCCTCCTGGAGCGGGACTACCTCGAGGTCTCCGGCTTCGAGACCCAGATCGCGACGAGTGGCGACGACGGCCTCGCCCGCGCGCTCGCCGGCGGCTTCGCGGCCGTTCTCCTCGACGTGATGCTGCCGGGCATGAGCGGCTTCGATGTGCTGCGCCGCCTGCGGGAGCGCAGCGCGGTGCCGGTACTGCTCGTGACTGCGCGCTCCGAGGACATCGACCAGATCCGCGGTCTGGGGCTCGGCGCGGACGACTACGTGACCAAGCCCTTCTCGCCCTCGGTGCTCGTCGCCAAGGTCAAGGCCGCGATCGCCACGGCCGAGCGCCACGGGCGCGACGGTGCCGGCACGGCAGACGGGGAGGCGCGGCGGCTCCTCGGCGCTGACGGCCTCGTCGTCGACACCAGCAGCCACGAGGTGTGGGCTCGCGGCAGGCTGGTCGAGCTCACCAACCGAGAGTACGGGCTTCTCGTCTTCCTGCTCTCGCACAAGGGCACGGTCTTCTCGCGCGACGCCCTGTACGAGCGGGTCTGGGGGCTCGACGCCGTCGGCGACTCGGCGACGGTGACCGTCCACGTCAACCGCCTGCGCGAGAAGGTCGAGAAGGACCCGGGGCACCCCGCCGTCATCCAGACGGTGCGGGGCGCGGGCTACATCGTGCGCGACGAGTGAGGCCGGGCCGCGGCTGGCGTCCGGCCGCGGCGCCCGGCGGCGCGCGTACGCTGCCG
>OMVS01000002.1 GCA_900314575.1 uncultured Olsenella sp.
TCGAATGCTTGGTGGAGACAATGGGGTTCGAACCCACGACCTCAGGCTTGCAAAGCCCGCGCTCTCCCAGCTGAGCTATGTCCCCGGATTCCCCACTGATGCAATAAACGCCCCAGCGGCGACTCGGCTCACGCTGGGGCGTTTATTATCAAAGAAAGTGGTGGGCCCGACAAGGTTCGAACTTGTGACCTCCCGGTTATCAGCCGGACGCTCTGACCAACTGAGCTACGGGCCCATCCGCAAGAAGGTACAATACGCTCTCTCAACCCCCGTGTCAACGAGAATCTTGAAAAAGTTGGCGACAATCTGGGTACTCCATATGCAGAGTTCGTCTGCGGGGGATTGCGCGGCCCCTGCGGCGCCAATCTGCTATACCGTTGCGAAACACGTTCGGTCTCAAGACACGTTGGGCAACGAGCCCAGGAAGAAGCCAGATGTCACTCGTTCGCTTGGAAATAACATCAGTGGTCGTCGGCGAGGGCACCGTCTCTTCGATGGTGATTCTCAAGCCCCACAGGCGGACGGCTCCCTCGGCGAAGCTCCCCATCCGGATCGGCTCAGTGGAGAGCACGGCGATCAGCATGGGCATCGACGGCACGCAGCACCACCGTCCCATGACCCACGACCTTCTCAACGACGTAATCGTCTCGCTGGGGGGACGCCTCGTCAGCGTGGTGATCAACGACGTCAGGGGCACGACCTTCTTCGCGCAGCTTCGCATCGTCACCTCTGCCGGAAGCCAGGTCAGCGTGGATGCCAGGCCCTCCGACGCCATCGCGCTCGCGGTCCGCGCTCACGTTCCCATCTTCGCTGAGGAGGAGGTCGTGGACACCGCATCGCTTCCCGACTTCTCGTCCGTCGAGGCCGAGGAGCGCAAGGAGGAGCTCAAGCGCTTCCACGACTTCGTCGAGGGACTCACCCCCGAAGACTTCGCCCTCGACCGGGGTGACGTCCGCGCTGCCGCCGATGACACCCTCTCGAGGCCCTCTCAGGCCCCCTCGCATGAGCGCGCTTCGGGACCGGACGAGCGGGCGGGCGATCTCGGGCACCCGCACGAGAAGCCGGGTCAGGACCTCAGGGACGACCTCGCGGACGGCACCAACACGGCCGAGCACCCCGGCTCGTAGGTCCCAGCGGCACGCACGAAGAAGGGGCCCGCCTCCGGTGGAGGCGGGCCCCTTTCCCTTGGGCCGTTCTATGAGCGCGCAGAGGGGGCGCTAGTCCTCGTCGAGGATCTCGGCGTCGTAGTCCTCCTCGCCGCCGATGTCCACGGGCTCGTCCTCGGACGGCGCGGACTTCTCGCCCGCGGCGAGCAGGTCGAGCGAGGCCTGGTTCTCGTCGACCGAGGCGGCCTTGGCGGCCTTCTTCTTGTGGGCAACCATCCTCGCCATGGCGCTCACGTGGTCGCCGTCGATGAGGTTCATGATCTTGACGCCCTGGGTGGCACGACCGAGGCGCGAGACGTCAGTGGCCTTGACGCGGATCATCACGCCCTCCTCGGACACGATCATGAGCTCGTGCTGCGGCCCCACGACGCGGCAGGCCACGAGCTTGCCCTTCTTGTCCGTCATCGCGATGGTGAAGACGCCCTGGCCGCCGCGCTTGTGCTCGGGGTACTCCGAGACGGGCGTGCGCTTGCCGTAGCCGTTCTCGGTCAGCACCACGAGGTCGCCGTTGCCGTTGGTTATCTCCATGCCCAGCATCTTGGCGTCGCCCTTGAGGGTGATGCCGCGGACGCCGGTGGTGTCCCTGCCCATGGGGCGCACGTCGTTCTCGTCGAACATGATCGCCTTGCCGTCGGTCGAGCAGAGGATGACCTTCTCCCGTTCCTTGACGCGACGCACGTTCACGAGCTCGTCGTTACCCCTGAGCTTGATGGCGATGAGGCCGTCGCGCCTGGTGACGTCGTAGGCGCTCATGGCGGTCTTCTTCACCATGCCCTCGCGGGTCGCGAACATGAGGTAGGCGTCCTGCGGGAAGTCGCGGGTGCACAGCACGGCCGTAGGGTGCTCGCCCTCGGAGAGGTTGAGCAGGTTGACCAGGGCCGAGCCGCGCGAGGTGCGCGAGCCGAGCGGCAGCTCGTGGACCTTCATGCGGAAGACCTT
This sequence comes from uncultured Olsenella sp., assembly GCA_900314575.1. Classification (GTDB taxonomy): domain Bacteria; phylum Actinomycetota; class Coriobacteriia; order Coriobacteriales; family Atopobiaceae; genus Olsenella_K; species Olsenella_K absiana. The sequence continues at coordinate 2,106 of OMVS01000002.1, forward strand.
GCCCTTGTTGGTGAAGAAGAGCACGTAGTCATGGGTACTCGCGACGAAGAGGTCTTCGACGAAGTCGTTGTCCTTGAGCGAGAGGCCCCTCATGCCCTTGCCGCCGCGGTGCTGCTGGCGGTAGTTGGCCACGGCCAGGCGCTTCACGTAGCCGGAGTGCGTGAAGGTGACGACCATGTCCTCCTCGGCGATGAGGTCCTCGACGTCGAGGTCCTCGGCGCGCTCGACGTTGATCTTGGTGCGGCGGGCGTCCGCGAACCTGTCGGAGATGGCGCGCAGCTCGTCCTTGATGACGCCGAGCAGCTTCTCCGGGTGGGCGAGAAGGTCCTTGAAGTACGCGATCTGCTCGTGCAGCTCCTTGATCTGGGCCACCAGCTCGTCGCGGGCGAGGCCCGTCAGGCGGCGCAGGCGCATCTGCAGGATGGCCTCGCCCTGGACGTCGTCCAGGTCGAAGCGATCGTGCATGCGGCGCTTGGCCTCGGCGTCGTCGTGCGAGGAGCGGATGATGTGGACGATCTCGTCGATGTTGTCCACGGCGACGAGCAGGCCCTCCAAGATGTGGACGCGCTTCTCCGCCTTGTCCAGGTCGTACCTGGTGCGGCGGGTGACGACGTCGACCTGGTGGTCGATGTAGCAGCGCAGCATCTCGCGCAGGGAGAGCGTGCGGGGCACGCCGTCCACGAGCGCGATGTCGATCACACCGAAGCTGGTCTGCAGCTGGGTGCGCTTGTACAGGTTGTTGAGGACCACCTGCGGCACGGCGCCGGTCTTGAGGTCGATGACGATGCGCATGCCCTTGCGGTTGGACTCGTCGCGCATGTCCGAGATGCCGTCGATCTTCTTCTCGTTGACCTGCTGCGCGATCTTCTCCTGCAGGAGGCCCTTGTTGACCTGGTAGGGGATCTCGGTCACGACGAGGCGCTGGCGGCCGTTCTTGCGCTGCTCGACGTGCACCTTGGAGCGCACCGTGATGGAGCCGCGACCGGTCTCGTAGGCCTCGCGGATGCCGTCGGTGCCCATGATGATGCCGCCGGTCGGGAAATCCGGGCCGGGCATGACCCGCATCAGCTCGTCGAGCGTGACGTCGGGGTTGTCGATCATGAGGCAGACCGCGTCCGTGACCTCCTTGAGGTTGTGGGGCGGGATGTTGGTCGCCATGCCGACGGCGATGCCGTTGGAGCCGTTGACCAGCAGGTTGGGGAAGCGCGACGGCAGGACCGAGGGCTCGGAGAGCGACTCGTCGTAGTTGGGCTGGAGGTCGACGGTCTCCTTGCTGAGGTCGGCCAGCATCTCCATGGCGGCGCGCGTCAGCCTGGACTCGGTGTAGCGCATGGCCGCCGGAGGATCGCCGTCGATCGAGCCGAAGTTGCCGTGGCCGTCGATGAGGGGCAGGCGCATCGAGAAGTCCTGCGCCATGCGGGCCATGGCGTCGTAGATCGAGGAGTCACCGTGCGGGTGGTACTTGCCCATGACCTCGCCGACCGTCCAGGCCGACTTCTTGTGGGGCTTGTTGGGCGTGATGCCCGCCTCGTTCATGGCGTACAGGATGCGCCTGTGGACGGGCTTCAGGCCGTCGCGCACGTCCGGGAGGGCGCGGGCGACGATGACCGACATCGAGTACTCGAGGAAGGAGGTCTTCATCTCGCTCGCCATGTCGGTCGGCTTGAGGGCGCCGCCGTGGATGTCCTCGAGGGAGAGGCGGGTGCCGGCCTCGTCGGAGATGGTGTGCGAGAGGTTCGCGCCGGCGAGGCTGGGCGCCGGGCCCTCGTCCTCGTCTTCCTCCTCGAGGTCCTCGTCGTCCAGGTCGTCGTCGAAGCCGGGCTCGTCCCCGGAGGCGTCGAGGTCGTCGTCGAGGTCGTCGTAGCCGCCCTCGCCGGCGTCGCCCGAGCCGCCAGACCCGAGGCCGTCCTCGAAGTCGTCGTTGTGTCCGTTGTTGTCTGCCACTGCGAAAACCTTTCTTCAGCGCTCGCTGGCCGCTCCCGGCCGAGGTGGCCCGGGTCCGGGGCGCGGCTTGCGGCGCGGCCTAGATGTCGAGGAAGCGCACGTCCTTGGCGTGGGTCTGGATGAAGTCCTTGCGCTTCTCGACCGTGGTGCCCATGAGGTCGCTCACCGCGCGCTCCGCCGCCATGGCGTCGTCGATGTTGACCTTGAGCATGATGCGGTTCTTGGGGTCCATGGTCGTGGACCAGAGCTGCTCGGGGTCCATCTCGCCCAGGCCCTTGTAGCGCTGGACGGTGTAGCGGCTGGAGTCGGGGAACTTGCGCGCCTCGACGGCGAGCTCCTCGTCGGAGTACAGGTACATGCCGCGCTTCTTGCCCTTGGGCTTGAGCTGGTAGAGGGGCGGCTGCGCCACGTAGATGTAGCCCGCCTCGATCATCGGCCGCATGTAGCGGTAGAAGAAGGTGAGCAGCAAGATCCTGATGTGGGCGCCGTCGACGTCGGCATCCGTCATGATCACGATCTTGTGGTAGCGCGCCTTGCTGATGTCGAACTCCTGGTCGACGCCGGTGCCGATGGCCGTGATCAGGCTCTGGATGGTCTCGGAGGAGAGCGCGCGGTGCTCCTGGACGCGCTCGACGTTCAAGATCTTGCCCCTCAGCGGGAGGACGGCCTGGATGGAGCGGTCGCGCGCCATCTTGGCCGAGCCGCCTGCCGAGTCGCCCTCGACAATGAAGAGCTCGGTCATCTCCGCGTCGCGCACGGAGCAGTCCGCGAGCTTGCCGGGCAGGCTCGCGGACTCGAGCAGGCCCTTGCGGCGGGTCGCCTGGCGCGCCTTCTGGGCGGCCATGCGGCCGCGGGCGGCGGCGGAGGCCTTCTTGAAGATCTCCTTCGCCTGGTTGGGGTGCTCCTCGAGGTACTCGGCGAGCTGCTGGCTCACGATCTTGTTGGTGAGCGAGCGGATGTAGGAGTTGCCAAGCTTGGCCTTGGTCTGCCCCTCGAACTGCGGGTCGGGGAGCTTGACCGAGATGACCGCCGTGAGGCCCTCGCGCACGTCGTCGCCCGTGAGGTTGGGGTCCTTCTCCTTGAGAAGCTTCTTGGTGCGCGCGTAGTCGTTTAGGGTCTTGGTCAGCGCGGTGCGGAAGCCCTCGAGGTGCATGCCGCCCTCGTCGGTGTAGATGTCGTTGGCGAAGGTCAGCACCTGCTCGCTGTAGCCGGTGTTCCACTGCATGGCCACCTCGACCTCGCCCTTGCGGGCGACGGGCGTGTCGGGCGTGGTGCGGTCCTCGATGTAGATGGGCTTCGAGAGGCCGGGGAGGATGGTCTTCTCGGCGTTGAGGAACTTGACGAAGTCCACGATGCCGCCCTGGTAGCAGAACTCGTCTACGCGGGGCGTGAGCTCGCGCTCGTCGGTGAGGACGATCTTGAGGCCCTTGTTGAGGAAGGCGGTCTCCTGCAGGCGGTCGTGCAGGGTGTCGTAGTTGTAGACCGTCGTGTCGAAGATCTCGTCGTCCGGCCAGAAGGTGACCGTGGTGCCGGTGGCCTTGCTCGTGCCGACCTTCTGCATCTTCTTGGTCGTCTTGCCGCGCGAGAACTCCATCTCGAAGATGCCACCGTCGCGCTTGACGCTCACGACGAGGCGCTTCGAGAGCGCGTTGACGACCGAGACGCCGACGCCGTGCAGGCCGCCGGACACCTTGTAGGCGGCGTTGTCGAACTTGCCGCCGGCGTGCAGGACGGTGAGGACGACCTCGAGCGTCGGGATCTTCTTCTGGGGGTGGGGCGCGACGGGGATGCCGCGGCCGTTGTCCTCGACGGTGACCGAGTTGTCGGGGTGGACAGTCACCTTGATCTTGGTGCAGAAGCCCGCCAGCGCCTCGTCGACGGAGTTGTCGACAATCTCCCACACGAGGTGGTGCAGGCCGGTCGTGGAGGTGGAGCCGATGTACATGCCCGGGCGCTTGCGGACGGGATCGAGGCCCTCGAGGACCTTGATGCTGCTCGCGCCGTAGTCGTCTGTCTTCTCTGCCACAGGATTCCTCTCTCATAGCGACGCCGCGCGGTAGACGCACGGCCCTCCCATTCTAGTCCACCGCGGCTCACAAGCCTAGGCCGGACGCGTTTTGGGGGAATCTCTGGGCACATACCACATCTCAGAGCCTTGCAGAGGCGTTCTCAGACACTGTCAGCTATCTTGCGGCTCCTTTGCCTTCTGGCGCATGAACGAGAATCTCACGGCGCGAGAGACGCTTTCCTTGAGGGGCTCCGGCACGTCGGCCACAAGGTCTTGTACCCGCGCCTCCTCGGCTGGCGTGAGGCGGGGGAGGGGCTTGGGGGCGCAGGGCTCCTCCCGCCTCTCCCGGTCGGAGACGAATCTGCGCTTGGAGAGGCGGAACTCCACCCCCGAGACCGCGTAGCCGAAGTTCGCGAGGCGCGCGAGGTAGATCTCGCGGCGCGCGGTGAAGTCCGTGAGGCGCGAGCTCGAGTCGACGTAGACCCCGAGTACGGGGGCGGCGCCGGCCGAACGACCCTGCCTGAGGTAGACCCCGGTCGTGTGCTTGCGCTCCACCACCCCGTTGCAGCCGTACCAGGCCGCGGCGGCGCGCTGGGCGTCGCTCAGGTGTCCGCCGAACTCGCCGCCGAGGTAGCGTCGCAGGACGTCGCCCGCGCTCGACGCCGCGTCGCGGGCGCGCTCGGCGCGCTGGGCCCTCACGACCTCGGCCGAGGGGGCGAGGTTCCACTCCCCCTCCCGCGCCCGCCTACCCGCCATAGCGGACCACCTCCGCGCCCTCGAGCAGGGACTCAGGGAAGTACCCGAGGTTGGTCGTGGTGACCACCGTCTGGATCCCGCCCCGCACGAACCTGGTGACGGCGTCGCGCCGGCTGGCGTCCAGCTCGCTCATCACGTCGTCAAGCAGGAGCAGGGGCTTCTCGCCCAGGACCTCCTCGGCGATGGCGACCTCGGCCATCTTCCAGGCCAGGACGATGGAACGCTGCTGGCCCTGGCTGCCGAACGAGCGGGCGTCCCGGCCGTCGAGGGTGAAGGCTATGTCGTCGCGCTGGGGCCCCACGCTCGTCTGCTGCCGCCGCAGGTCGTGCGCGCGGGCCTCGGCGAGGCGGGCGGAGAAGAGCGCGCAGACCTCGCCCCTCTCCGGCGCGGCGGGGTCGCCGGGAAGCTCGCCCAGGCTGCACTCGTAGGCGCAGTCAAGCTCGTCCGAGCCGCCGACCTGGGCGTATATCTCCCTGAGGTGGGCCCTCAGGCGGTAGAAGAGCTTGAGGCGGGCCACGAGGAGGGCGGCGCCGCCCGTGGCGACCGATGCGTCCCAGGCGTCCAGGAGCGCGAGGTCCGGCGCGTCCTCCTTGAGGAGGCGGTTGCGCTGCTCGACCGCATGGGCGTACGCCTGTGCGAGCTTCCTGAAGCCGGCGTTGGCCTGCGCACCGAAGGCGTCGAGCTCGTCGCGGCGCCAGCGGGCGCCCCGCTTCACGAAGGAGAGGTCGTCGGGGCAGAAGAGCACGCTCATGAGCGTGGCGGAGAGGTCGGCCGGGCGGCACTTCTTGCCGTTCCTGAGGAAGCTCCGCCTCCTCTCGCCGATCTCGCACGCGACGTCTATGACGCGGCCGTCCCCCTCGAGGCGCGCGGAGATCCTCGCCCCGGGCGCGCCGTCCATGATGAGGTCGGCGGCCCGGGGGTGGCGAAACGACATGCCCGAGGAAAGCATCTGGAGCGCCTCGACGGAGTTGGTCTTGCCCGTCGCGTTGGGGCCCACGAGGACGGTCAGGCCGTCCGCGAGCTCGAGGTCCCTCTCGGAGAAGTTCCTGAAGGAGCGCATCCCCAGGCTCCGCACCTTGAGGCCCAAGCCTACATCCTCACGGGCATGAGCAGGTAGAGGTAGTTGATGCTCGCGTACGACTTGAAGATGGCCGGCTGCATGGCGCTCATCAGCTCGAGCGAGATGTCCTTCTCGCCCGTCGCCGCGTTGACGCAGTCGAAGACGTAGTGGTAGTTGAGGGCGATGGACATGCTCTGCCCCTCGACTTCGGCGGGGACCGTCTCGGTCGACTCGCCCTGGTCGGGGGAGCTCGCGGAGAGCTTGACGATGCCGCCGTCGGCGTCCACGTCGAAACGGACCGACGGGTTGGCGAGCGCGATGACGGAGACGCGCTTGAGGGCGGCGGCGAGGCCGGTGAGGTCCACCTTGACCGAGGTCGTGCAGCCCTTGGGGAGGAGCTGCTTGTAGTTGGGGAAGTTGCCCTCGATCCTGCGGGCGACGTAGGTGGTGTTGCCGAAGGAGAAGACCACCTGGCTGCCAGTGGTGCCGATGAGGAGGCGCTCGGTCATCGAGGGGATGGAGAGGGCGTCGTGGAAGACCGCGCCGGGGACGATGGCCGTGAAGGCCGCGTCGGTCGAGGAGGTCTCCGTGTTGGAGTCGCAGACGGCGAGGCGGTAGGAGTCGGTCGCGACGAGGCGGATGACGTTGTTCTCGACGGTGAGCAGCACGCCGGAGAGGATCGGGCGGGAGGTGTCCCTGCTCGTGACCTTATAGACCTTGTCGACCATCTTGGTCAGCAGGTCGCTCGGGAGCTCGACGGAGTTCTCGAGCTCGAAGGTCGGGAACTCGGGGAAGTCCTGCGGGGCGAGGGTGTTGAGGCGGAAGTGCGACTTCTCGCAGGCGATGGTGCAGGTGCGGTCGTCGGCCTCGAAGCTCACCGCCGCGTCGGGCAGCGTCTTGACGATGTTGGCGAGGATCTTGCCGGAGACGACGGTCTCCCCCGGCTCCTCCACGTCCGCCGCGATGCTGTGGCGGATGGATATGTTGAGGTTGGTGGACTGGAACTCGAGCGTGCCCTCCTCCGCCTTGACGTAGATGCCCGAGAGAATGGGCAGGGTGGAGTTGGAGCCCATGCCCTTGGAGACGACCCCGAGAGCCCGCTCAAGGGCGGACTGGCTGACTATGAACCTCAATGCCTTCATCCTCCTATTATTTGTTCTTCTTTAATAAATAAAGAGATAGCGATAGTAATAGGTCTTGTCGAAAAGTAGAAAACTCAGCGTCTGCCCAGGTGGGCGGCCATTTTATGACGTCTGTGCATTCGTCCTCCGCTCAACGCTTTCACCTTGTCGTCGGATGTCGAAAACCTCCTTCTACACGACCTTGCGCCTTTTCCGCGCTCGTCGAAAGGATTTCTTCCGGGTTTTAACATCCCTCGACGCCCCCCGTTCCCTTGCGGCCCTACTCCGTGATGCTCTCCCTGATGCGGGCGATGCGGTCCGCGAGCAGCCGGTCGCTCTTGGAGAGCTCGTCTATCACGCCGATGCTGTGCTTGATCGTGGCGTGCGTCCTGTTGCCGAAGCGCTTCCCGATGTCGGCGAGGGTGTTGTCGGTCAGCTCGCGCGTGAGCCAGATGGCGACGTGGCGCGGCTCCATGAGCTCCTTGTTGCGCTTGCCGCCGACGAGGTCGGCGTGCGAGATGTCGTAGTCCTTCTCGACCGCCTTCTGGATCTGCTCGACCGTCACGACCTTCTGGCCCGAGGGCCACTTCTGGCTCGCGAGCTGCACGACGTCCTCGCGGGTGAGCGAGCCGCCCTGGGACTGGTGCTGGTAGGCGAGCATCAGGCAGGACTGCACGAAGCCCTCGATCACGCGGATGTTGGTGCCCGCGCGCTCGGCCATGAGCTTGCGCATGTCTGGCGCGATGTCCGCGTCGAGCCCCGGGACGCCCTCGCGGCGCGAGTCCTCGCGCATCCTCTCGTAGAAGGTGTCGATGAGCTCGAGCTTGAGCTCGTAGTCCGGGACCTGGATGCCGATGGTGAAGCCTGAGTCGAGGCGGCTCGTCACGCGCTCGTCGAAGCGCGAGGTCCCGCCGACGCCGAGCTCGGAGGGGGTGCGGTCCGCGGCCATCACGATCTGCTTGCCGTGCCCCACCAGGTAGTTGAAGGTGTCGAAGAAGAAGCCGATCGTGCCGCCGGCCGTCGACATGCCCTGGATGTCGTCGATGATCAAGACGTCGATGTTGTGGTAGTTCTCCGCCAGCGCCTCGGCGGCGCCGGCCCGGGCGTTCTTCATGGCCTTGGAGTAGTCGTCGATGAAGTCGGTCGCGACGCGGTAGACGCACGTGCGCGACGGGTCGTTGACGGCGATGTAGTTCTGGATGGCGCGCAGCAGGTGCGTCTTGCCGAGTCCGCTCTTGCCGTAGATGAAGAGCGGGTTGTAGTTCATGTTCTGGCCGTTGGCGACCTGCTTGGCGGCGTCGAGCGCAAACTTGTTCTGGGGGCCCTCGACGAAGCGGTCGAAGGTGAGCTTGGAGTCCGCCTCGGTGATCTGCTCGACGAGCGGGTTGGCGGCAACCCGGCCCTCCCCGGTCGCCGAAGGCGCGCCCGCGGGCGAGGAGGACGTGGGGGTCGCAGCGCTGCCCGGGGCGGGGGAGGTGGCCGCCGGCGCGGCGGGACCTGCGGGCGGCTGGGGTGCGCCTGCCTGCTGCGCGGGCGCGGAGGCGACCCGAGCGGCGGGGTCGTGCCTCGTCGCGCTGTTCCAGCTGTCGACCTCGGCGCGCGAGAGCTCCGAGTGGGTGGCCAGCGGCCTGTGCTCGCGCTCCTGGCCGATCTCGACGGCGAGGGAGAGCCTCATGAACGCGACCTGCTCGACGCAGGCCTCGACCTCGGGCGCGAACTTGGCGACGGTCCTCTGGACGAAGCGGGACGAGGTGGAGATGTGGAGCGCCTCGTCGTCGAGGCTGGTCGCGGAGCAGCTCTGCAGCATCGCGAGGGTCGCGGGCGGCAGGTTCTTCTCCGCGAGGAGGTCAAGCACGTCCTCCCACAGAGCCTCTGCGTCCGATTCGTTCGTTGGGTCCATGCGCGCCCCTGACCTCCGGTGCCCCTCCGGCTACGTTCCTCTTGTTGAAAACCTCGCCGCGAGGCAAGGGAATCAACAGTATATGATGAAAACTTCCCGCCGCGGGCGTTGACGGCGTTGAAATGTGGGAAGTCGCCATCGGGCCGAGGGGGCTCCGGCAGCCTAGGAGAGGGGGTGGCTCTCGACGAAGGCCCGCCCCATCCCCGTGAGGCGTCTCTTCTGGCCGTCCTTCTTGATCAGGCCGTCCTCCTCGAGTTGCTTGAGCTCGCGCGTCCAGGTGGGCTGCGACTCGCCGTAGGCCCTCTGGAGGTCGCTCGGGCCGACGGACCCGTTGTGGGCGAGGTAGGCGAGGGCGGCGCGCCCGCGTGCGGTGAGCCTGACCCACGAGAAGGGGTCCGGGCCGGCCGCCGCCGGGGTGGCGGGTGACGGGGGCACCTCCGCACCGGGCGCCGGGGACGCCTGGCGCTGCTGGTAGGGGGCCTGGGACGGGTCGGGCTCGGGCGCGCCGCCAGCAGGCTGGGGGTATCCCGGCTGTGGGTAGGCGCCCTGCGGGTAGGTGGCCTGGGGGTAGCCCAGCTGCCGGTAGTCCCCCTGCGGGTATCCCGCCTGCGGATACCTTGGCTGTGGGTATCCGGCCTGCGGATACGGCTGCTGGCCCCAGGGCTGCTGCGCGCCGCCTGCCTGGGGCCATCCCTGAGGCGGCCAGCCGCCCTGGTTCCCCGCGGCCGCAGCCGGCTGCTGGCCAAAGGGGTAGGTTCCCGCGGCGGGCTGGGAGGGGTAGCCCGGCGCCGGCTGGTACGGATAGGGCGAGAAGCCCATCCCGCCCGCCGTCTGCTCGCCCGGCTGGCCTTGCTGGCCGGGCGCCTGCGGAGCGAGCGCGCCCGCCTGCGCGCCACCGCGCCCGCCGCGAGGCTTGGTTGAGATGGTGACGACGGTCCCCTGGGAGATGTTGTCCTCGACGGTCAGCGAGCCGCCCTTGTCCTCCATGTACTGCTGGACGTAGGGGAGGCCCGAGCCGACGCCGCGGATGTAGCGCTTCATCTCCTCGGTCGCGGAGCTGGTGCCGTACTCGAGCGCGCGGTCCTTCTCCTTGATGCCGGGGCCCTGGTCGGAGAACCTGATCGTGTTGCCGGAGTCCAGGATCGAGATGGTCGGCTCGATGAAGTAGGCGTGGATGAAGTTCTCGACGATCTCTCGGATGACGGTGAAGGGGATGGTGCCGCCCTGCTCGTGGGAGAGGCTCGTGACCTGCTTCGTGATCTCCTCGAGGTAGGAGCGGACGTCCTTGGGGTCGACGATGACGACGCGGGGCGCGGCCGCGGCGTCGTCGTAGACCGCGATGCGGGCGGGAAAGTCCACCTCGCTTGCGGTGAGGGCGCGCCTCGCCCCGCCTCCCGGCGCTTCGGAGGCGGGTCCGGCCCCGGGTGCGAAGGCGCCAGCCCGAGCCGCCGCCGCGCCCGCGCCTGGCTGCTCGGTGCCGCCCTGGGTCGGTGGCGTGGCGGGATTGCCCGCGCCATCGGGGTCGTTGTCGACGAACGGGTAGAACGGCCTGGCCATCACCGCCTCCTTTGCGTGCTTGGTACTTTTCGACATTCGTTCAACGAATGAAGAAAACCTTTCAGAAGAAAATTTCAGTGGAAGAAAGTTTTCAACAGTGGGTGAAAGAATGTCGATAAGTGCGTTGAATCGAACGTGTCGGGCTGAAAGATTCTACCACCGGACGAGAAATTACCTTGTCAGACGGCAAGTCTATTCAACTCTAGGGCAAAGATTTCTTTCACGGGCGCGCGGGTGAAAGAAAGCCTTCACGAGAGCTTTCCGCGGCGGGCGCCTGGTGATATGAGCGGCTCGGAGGAGGTGAACTCCGCGCTGGCGGGCCCTCGGATGTTTTGGCCTCCGGCTTGCGCGCTACGGAGCTCGGGCCGCTGGATCTCTGCAGGGCTCGGCGCATACTTTGTGATTCGCAAGACTACTTTTGCCAAGGCGCCCGACTTTCGCGTACTATGAGTAGAGTTTGCAGAATTGCCCAGTTGAAATTGACAGCGGCCTCAGGTGGCCCATACAATCTGAGGGCTCAGAACTGGACATTGGTATTATCCCAGGAGGATTCGAGATGAAGCGTACGTATCAGCCCAACAAGAGGAAGCGCGCTAAGACCCACGGCTTCCGTGCTCGCATGGCTACCAAGGGCGGCCGTCTGGTCCTCGCCCGCCGCCGCGCCAAGGGCCGCAAGAAGCTCACCGTTTAGGAACCAAATGGAGACCATCAAATCCAAGAAGGAATTTGAGAGGGTCTTCTCTGGTGGTAGGCGCTATAACCATCGGCTTGTACGCATAACAGTTCTCAGGGTGAGCGAAGGCGGCTTGAACAAAGTCGCCTTTGTTGCACCTAAGAGGCTTGGCAATGCGGTTTTCAGGAACAGGTGCAAAAGGGTTCTACGTGCGGCGGCGTACGAGTGTGGCCTTCCGTCAGAGGATGCGAGCATAATCATGTTTGCAACAAAGGCAACACACGGAGCGTCATCCGTCGAGGTTGCTCATGCGCTCTCTCAGCTCCTTCGCAAGGCGGGCGTGAGATGCGATGGGGACTGACGGCAAGGGTTTTGTCGCAAGGGCCTTCATGCTCCTGATACGTGGGTACCAGCGCTTTATTTCACCTATTCTCCCGGACTCGTGCATCTACTCGCCGACTTGCTCCCAGTACGCGATAGAGGCGATTTCGAAGTACGGGGCGGCGAAGGGTACATGGCTCGCCCTTAGGAGGATCCTGAGGTGCAACCCCTTTCACCGCGGTGGATATGATCCCGTTCCCTAGAGAAAGAGTGGCTCGGACACCATGTGGGATTGGTTTATTAACTTCCTGAGCGGCATCCTCGCCGGACTGCAGGGCATCTGCGGAGACTGGGGTCTCGCCATCGTCATCCTGACGGTGATCATCCGGATCCTCATCATGCCCCTCATGACGAGGTCTACCGCCTCCTCCGCGAAGATGCAGGCGCTCCAGCCGAAGCTCATGGAGATTCAGCAGCGCTACGCCGATGACCCTCAGAGGCAGTCTGAGGAGCTGCAGAAGTTCTACGCCGAGAACAAGTTCAACCCGCTCGGCGGCTGCCTGCCCCTCATCCTCCAGATGCCGGTCTTCTTCGCGCTCTTCAGCGTCACCCGCGATCATATCCCCGTAGACGCGACGCTTTTCGGCTTCATCGAGCTCGGACAGTCCCCGGCCAACGTCATGGCGACTAACGGTTGGGCCGCTGCGCTGCCCTACCTCGCCCTCGTGATTCTCGATGGCGTCCTCACCTTCATCCCCATGGTGCTCCAGTCTCGCCAGAACTCGGACTCCGAGCAGGCGAGGCAGTCCCTGATTATGGGTGGCGTCATGTCGGTCTTCATCCTCTGGTTCGCGTGGAGCATCAACTCCGGCGTCCTGATCTACTACGTGACCTCCGCCGTCTGGCAGGTCGTCCAGCAGCAGATCGTGACCAAGCGCGTCACCGAGAAGGTCAAGGCCGAGACCGAGGCGAAGCTCGCGGCGGATGCGGTCAAGGTCGACGTGGTCCGCAAGGAGCGCAAGGCGCGCCCTCGCAAGAAGAAGTAGGGTACGGCAGAGAATGCAGGGTGGGGCATGGCGTGCATGTTGCGTCATGCCCCTTGAATTTGAATCCTGGAGGTAACACATGGAGGACGAGGGCATCACCTCCTCGGTGAGCGAAGGGGCACAGGAGACGACGGAGGCTGCGGCCGACGACGCCTTTGCCGAGATTCGCGAGCACTATGCGGCGACCAAGGAGCTGACCGAGGAAGAGACGGACAAGATCGCGGATGTCGCGGTCGGATACCTGAGGGACATCCTCGGGTTCTTCAGCGAGGACAAGTCGTCCATCGACGAGTACGACGGCGACGAGGGCGAGCTCATCCTCGACATCAACGGCGGGAACCTCGCGGTCCTCATCGGACGCCACGGCCGCACGCTCGATGCGCTGCAGATGGTCCTCTCCTCCCTGATGAGCAGCAACCTCAAGTTCCACTACCCCGTCGTCGTGGACATCGAAGGCTATAAGAGCCGTCGCAAGGATAAGGTCCGCACCATCGCGCTCTCTGCCGCCGCCCGCGCGAAGCGGCAGGGGAGCGCGGTCTCCCTGGCGCCGATGAACGCCTACGAGCGCAGGCTCGTGCACATTGCGCTCGTGGACGATGACGAGGTGGCGACGCATTCCGAGGGGGAGGACCCCGACCGTTACGTAGTCATCACCCCGGTCAAGTAGCTTCTCGCCGCGATAGCTCTTCTCAGAACCGTACGTAGGCCCCTGGCAGTCCGAAGCCTTCGCGAGGACATGCCGGGGCCCTTTCTATGCGTCGGCAATCTAAGGCACGTCGTTCTTGTGGCGCCTCGAGGGGCGGGGACCGTTGTGCCTCCGGCAACTTGGTATCCTCGGATAGCGCTTAGCTACGTTGTCCGCTCGTGGGATGGGGGAGTCGCATGGACCTGGAAGAGGGGATCGAGAAGCTCGTGGACGTTGCGAGTGGCTACGGCATATCCTTGACTCGCGGTCAGGCCGAGAAGCTCGTCGGACACCTGTGCCTCGTGGAGGAAAAGAACAAGGTGGTCAACCTGACGAGAATTGTGGACGATCGTGACGCGCTCATCCTGCACATCCTCGACTCGCTTCTCCTTGCCTCCAGGCTTGACGAGGCACCAGAGGGGGCCTTCCTGGACATAGGTACCGGGGCGGGCTACCCCGGCCTTCCGCTCGCCGTGGTCACGGGTAGGCGAGGAGTGCTCGTAGACTCCGTTGGCAAGAAGGTGAACGCCGTACGGGGCTTCATCGACGAGCTCGGCCTCGCTGAGCAGGTCGAGGCCCGGCACGTCCGCGTTGAGGAGCTCGCAAAGGTGCAGAAGGGTGCTTATGCGGCCGTGGTTGCTCGTGCCGTCGCACAAGTGAATGTGCTTGTCGAATATGCCACACCCTTTCTCTGTAAGAATGGACTGCTGGTCATCGCCAAAGCGAGGCCCGATGAGGACGAAATTCTCGCCGGAAACAAGGCGGCGGCGATATGCGGGCTTCGGCCGGTTGCCCTTGACGAGTATGAGCTGCCGGAGGGCCTGGGTCACAGGGAGGTTCTCACCTACAGAAGGGTCGGAAGCCCGAAGGTAAAGCTACCTCGCAAGACTGGGATGGCGAGCCATCAGCCGCTTGGTGTCTAGGGGACGCTCCGCATTCGCTCGCATGCAGAGCGTCCTCCTCATGAGGGGCGCGTTACCCATGCGGTTCGTGAGTTCTCAGTCTCAGCCTGGGTACCGAGGTCATTTGCTGATCGTCAGGAGGCTGACCAGACCGTCTCCACTGAGCCCCTGAGGTGTCGGCGGGCCTTCACCCGAACACGCACGTGAGTGTGTTTCACGTGAAACAGGAATGTGGGACGTGCTGGTTGGCACGATTCGCGCGTGCTCCCATCCTCCCACAGCCTACGTTGTCTAGGCTGCCCATGGATTGGCGATAGGTTGAGGAAGCCTGGGGACGGTCACGAGATGACCTGCCGCGACCTAGAAGTATCGAACTAAGGGGTGGCTGCCTCTTCGGGGCATCGGGCTAAGGGGTGGCCGAATATCGACAAGAGCATGCCTCCATACCCACCATGCTGACGGGCATGCTTCGAGCTCCCCGTAATGTGGCGCGAATCAAGGGATAAGGGCGGGAAGCCCTGTTTAGGCGTCGATACGCTGAGTCACGGTCGACCTGACCGTGGGACGGTGCCAACGTCATGCTTCTTTAGGATACGTGTTTCACGTGAAACATTTTCGTGTGGCGAGGGCGATGAGGGTGCCTTTGTTGTCCCGATACGTGGTGATACTTGCATGTGTTAGGCATGAAATCGCGGCCGTGCCGACAGAAAGTGACAAGCATCTCGTTCTGGAACTCGGGCTCTTCGAGCGTGTAAAGTAGAGCATCCGATAGCCATGATGCGAAGCGAACAGGGGAGGAAGACGTGGGATACACAGGGACCAAGAGGGCGCTACCGCAACGAGACTCCCAGGTAATCGCCATCATCAACCAGAAGGGTGGAGTCGGGAAGTCTACGACTGCGGTCAACCTCTCCGCCGCGCTCGGAGAATCAAAGAAGAAGGTCCTCATCATAGACTTCGACCCGCAGGGCAACGCGACGAGTGGCTTTGGAATCGAGAAAGAAAGCCTTCATGGAGACGTCTATGACGCGCTTTCCGGTCGCTGCGGTCTCCAGGACGTCATCCTCGATACCATCGAGCCAACGGTCTTCATCGCTCCATCGACAATCTCGCTTGCTGGTGCTGAGATCGAGCTTGTGACGATGGAGGACAGGGAGACGGTTCTCAAGCGCCTGATAGCACCTGTGCGCGACGAGTTTGACTACATCTTCATCGACTGTCCTCCATCGCTCGGGGTACTGACGCTTGACGCTCTCGTAGCCGCCGACTCTCTGCTCATTCCGATTCAATGTGAGTTCTATGCGCTCGAGGGGCTGACCAAGCTCCTCGAGTCGATGAAGATGGTTAAGTCACGCCTGAATCCCGATCTTGAGATCTTCGGCGTCCTTATGACCATGTTTGACGCCAGGACGACCCTCTCAAAACAGGTCGTGGACGAGGTGCAGACGTACTTTGGTAAGAAGGTCTTCAAGACCGTCATTCCACGCAACGTAAAGCTCTCGGAGGCACCTAGCCACGGACTCCCGATTAACCACTACTCTCGCATGAGCCGTGGTGCCTTGGCGTATGGGAAGCTGGCGAAAGAGGTGGTACGACGTGGCTAAGCACAGCGGTCTTGGACGGGGTCTCGAGTCGCTGCTGGGAGAGACAGCTGGAGAGGTCGGTGCGCTCGAGGCTAGCCAGGCGGAGATTCCACTCGATGAGATCCGGGTGAATCCAAACCAGCCACGCAAGCTCTTCGACGATGCGGCTCTTGACGAGCTTGCGGATTCGATTCGTCAGAACGGCCTCATCCAGCCCATCGTCGTACGCAGGCATGGCGACGGATATGAAATAGTGGCGGGTGAAAGACGCTATCAAGCATCACGACGGGCGGGACTCACGACAGTGCCCGCAATTGTGAGGGATGTCAGCGATGAGGACATGCTCAAGATTGCCCTGATCGAGAACCTGCAGCGAGAAGATCTCAACCCCATCGAGACCGCGATGGGGTATCAAAGGCTTATCGAAGAAAATGGGTTGAGGCAGCAGGACCTCGCGGACCTGCTCTCTCGTTCGCGTTCCTCCATTGCGAATTCCCTACGGCTGCTCGAACTGCCCGAGGGAATCCAGGAGTTGCTACAGGCTGGGAAGCTCACGCCCGGTCATGCTCGTGCGATCCTCACGGTCGACGGGGAGGAGAATCGCATAAGGCTGGCAGAGAAGGTCGTGCGAGAGGGGCTCTCAGTTCGTCAGACAGAAAAGCTTGCTTCGTGGATTTCTGTCCAGACGAGCGAGGGAGGGAAAGAGACCGAGCCCAGGGAGGTCAGACCCGCGGCCTACGGTATCGCCGAACGGAGACTGCGCGACGTGCTGAAACTGCCGGTCGCCGTGCGTCGGGTGCGGGGCAAGAACAAGCTTGAGATTCAGTTCGAGGACGAAGGTCAGCTGTCGGCACTCATCTCCCTCCTTACTTCTGCGGAGGGGGATCCAGGGTTCGATGATGACGAGTAGTTAAGCGGTTTAGAGCTTGGACGGTATGACGGAGGTGTCAACAGTGGGCATCAAGGCAATTGGTAGGACGATGGCGGTATCGGTGGCCATGGCGGGTGTGGGGTACCTGGCATATACGTATGCGATACCTGCCGAGAAGAAGGTTGAGCTCGAGACCAGGTTTGCTGAAGCAAAGTCTCGGGCTCATGAGATCGTAGAGGCAGTCAGGCCGTACGTCGACCAGATGGTACACCCCTCTCCGGCAGACCACAGCAATAGGGAGGCGACCATTCGGCAATGGGAGACGCTCGGATACTGACCTCCGGCGAAGACACCCATGATGCGAACGTCTTAAGCGCGGCTGGCTACAGTGCCAGCCGCGCTTCTTCGTAGTACGGATGATGCGACGTAGATACTAATCGACGTTTCACGTGAAACACCGCGAGGCCGACTGAAAATCGGCCCCGCGGTGTTGTTCGATTCGTTTGTAGTACGACTGCGATTGGGCTTTACCGTCGAGCCAAAAGGAGGTGCGGTCCGAAGAACGCCCCGTCTTACGAACGCAGCACCTTCTGGCTAAGCTGACCACAGGCGGCGTCGATGTCTGCGCCACGCGAGTTGCGGACGGTTGCCTCTACGCCGACGTTGGCGAGCCGTCGTACGAACTCGTCGGCCCGCTCGTCGGTAGAGGGCTGGAACTTGGAGTGAGGAATGGCGTTTAGCTTGATGATGTTCACGTGCGCCAGGGTTCCGCGACAGAAGTCGCAGAGGTACTGAAGCTCCTCGTCACTATCGTTGATGCCCTTGATGAGAGCGTACTCGTACGTGGGCCTACGGCCGGTCTTGTCGACGTATTCGCCTATGGCGTCATACAGATGCATCAACGAGTACTTCTTGACGCCGGGCATGAGGTAGTCACGGGTCCTTTGCACCGCAGAGTGCAAGGAGACGGCCAGGGTGAACTGCTCGGGCTCCTTTGCGAAGCGAAGAATCATCGGAATGACTCCACAGGTCGACACGGTGAGGTGACGAGCGCCGATGCCCGCCCCATCAGGAGAGTTGAGCCGACGTAGGGCCTCGAGCGTGTTGTCGTAGTTCATGAACGGTTCGCCCTGACCCATGAGTACGACAGATGTCACACGGGTGTTGAAGTCATCGCGGACGTGCATGACCTGCTCGTAGATCTCTCCTGCGGTGAGGGAGCGGGTGAGCCCAGCGGCACCCGTAGCACAGAAGGCGCACCCCATGGCACAGCCCGCCTGGGTCGACGCGCAGACGGCAAGACGGTTCTTCGTTGGCATGCCGACGCACTCTACGGCAGTCGAATCCGGGAAGCGAAGGAGGTACTTCTTGCTGCCGTCAATGGAGGTCTGGACGGCAACCTCCTCCACGCCACCGAGGGAGGCGACCTCGCCGAGCTTCTCCCTCAGGGTCTTGGGGAGGTTGGTCATGTCGTCGAAGGAGCTTACGTTCTTCTCCCAGACCCATTCCTCGATCTGCTTGACGCGGAACTTGGGCTGCCCAAGCTCGGCGACGAGCTCGACGATCTCGCCATGGCTCATCGAATGGAGGTCGCGCTTGCGGCGCACGGTCGGCTGGGACGGCTTGTTGTCGTCTACTGTCGTCATGTTATTTTGCCCTTGTCTATTTGTGTACCAAAACGAGGAGTATCCTGTTTTCGCAGGTAATCATGTAAACGAGTCTAGCGCACACGTGTTGCGCTCAAGGAGTCATGACATGTCAAGCACGGACGTTACACGATACAAGGTGGCTGTCCTCGCTGGCGGATGGTCTGACGAGCGAGAGATCTCCCTCGAGACTGGCCGTGCGGTCGAGACCGCACTGCACGAGGCCGGCTTCGAGTCCGTCGAGCTTCTCGACGTCGCCTCCGACAGCTTCCTCTCGGACTTCTCCAACGGCGGATTCGACGTAGCCTTCATCGCCATGCATGGCCGCTATGGTGAGGATGGTTGCGTCCAGGGGCTCTGCGAGATAATGCATATGCCTTATACGTTCTCGGGCGTGCTGGCCTCTGCGCTGGCGACTGAGAAGGACGCTGCGAAGGTCATGTACCGCAACGCGGGCATCCCGACTCCTGAGGGCGTCGACATCGAGGCGGACGACGAACTGACCGAGGAGCTTCTCGATGAGATAGTCGAGAAGTACGGTCTTCCCCTCTTCGTGAAGCCTGCCTGCAATGGCTCTAGCTATGGCATCACCAAGGTCACCGAGCGCGCCCAGCTCGGCGCCGCCATCGAGAAGGCGCGTGAGGAGGGCGACAACGTGCTCGTGGAGACGTGCGTCGTAGGAACGGAGATCACCGTTCCTGTCATCGGCAACGATGACCCGCAGGCCCTCCCGATCGTCGAGATCGTGACCGGCGCAGACTTCTACGACCTCAAGGTGAAGTACGAGCCCTCCTCGCTGCACCACGTCATTCCCGCCCGCCTCGAGTCGGGCGTCTATGCGAAGGCGCAGAAGTATGCCGTCAAGGCACACGAGGCGCTCGGCTGTCGGGGGTGCTCGAGGAGCGACTTCATTGTCACGGAGGATGGCACGCCGGTCATCCTCGAGACCAACACCATTCCTGGCATGACCCCAGCAAGCCTGCTTCCCGATTCCGCCAGGCACGGCGGAATCGAGTTCCCTGACCTCTGCAAGAGGTTCATCGAGCTCGCGCTTGAGGAGAAGACCGGGGACGAGCCTTCCGCCAAGACCGACGAGGAGGACTAGCGACTCGCTTGACGTATCGTGTAAGTACTACACGATAAGACGTTCGTCATACGTCGACATACATCGGAGACATATGCACCACACCGATAAGCGCGAAGAAAAGGGGAGCCAGGGCGTAACGCTCGGCTCCCTCCTTCTTCCCACAACACCGAGCCCGATCAGGAGCATCTACGAGAGCCTCGAGGAGCGTGCGAAGACCTACGACTTCGGTCTTCTCGAAGAGGACGTCGTCGTTCTCGACACCGAGACGACGGGACTCTCCTTCAAGAACTGCGAGTTGATAGAAATCGCCGCCGCACGACTCTCAGGCCGCGAAGTCGTGGAGAGGTACCACACCTTCGTTAAGCCGGAGGGACGCATTCCTCCCCAGATTCAGGCGCTCACGAACATCAAAGAGTCAGACGTGGTAGATGCCCCCGGCGCCGAGGAGGCCGTGGCAGGCCTGGCGGAGTTCGTCGGGGGAATGCCCGTCCTTGCGCACAACGCCATCTTCGACCGAACCTTCGTCGAGAAGGTCCCCGGAGGCAAGGAGGTATCCGACAACTGGATCGACACCCTCGCACTGTCCAGGATTGCCCTTCCGTGCCTGAAGTCGCATAGGCTTTCGGATATGGCGCAGGCCTTCCACTGCGACTCGGTGACGCATCGCGCGATGGACGACGTCGATGCGCTCTGTGGAATGTGGCGCGTCATCCTCTGTGGTCTTGCGGCCTGGCCGGCAGGTCTTCTGGGGAGACTCGCAGACCTGCATCCTGAGATTGACTGGGTCTACCGTCCGATCTTCTCGCATCTCGCATTGGAGACCGAGGGGGCGTCCTTCTCGCTCAAGGAGGTCCGAGCGCGCCTGGCCATGTCCGCCTGTGATTGCAGCAAGGATGATGCGGCAGAGAGGCTCGATCCCTACGACCTGCCCTCCCGCGACGAGATGGACGCTGCGTTTGCGAGCGATGGCGTCGTGTCACGCATGTACCACGACTTCGAGTCGAGGCCGGAGCAGGTTGCGATGGCCCAGGAGGTCCGTGAGGCCTTGGGGACCTCGACACACAGGGCCATCGAGGCGGGGACCGGCGTCGGCAAGTCCATGGCGTACCTGCTACCTGCAATCGAGTTCGCCCAGAGGAACAACGTGACCGTCGGCGTCGCGACGAAGACGAATGCCCTGACGGACCAGCTTGTCGCCCATGAGTTGCCAGCTCTCGATGCGGTCCTCCCTGACGGCGTGAGCTTCTGCGCTCTGAAGGGTTACGACCACTACCCTTGTCTCCTGAGGCTCGAGCGAGCCGCATCCGGCGAACTGCCCCTTTCGCAGGTCGACATGGGCTACCGCTCGGAGAACGCCGTGGGCTCGGACATGCTGACGGCCATAGCGGTCACTTACGCCTATTCCTCGCAGGTTCTCGAGGGTGATCTCGACGCGTTGGGTATTCGTTGGCGTTTCGTCCCCCGCAGTATGCTGACCATCGGCCCTTCGGACTGCATCCATAACAGATGCCCCTTCTACCCGAAGGAGTGCTTCATCCATGGCGCGCGCCGACGCGCCGCATCTGCAGACATCGTCGTGACGAACCACTCGCTTCTCCTACGAAACGTTGCGGCGGACAACGCCATTCTCCCTCCCATACGACATTGGATTATCGACGAGGCGCACGGGTTCGAGTCAGAGGCTCGGCGCCAATGGGCGGAGGAGCTGTCTGCCGAGAAGACGCGTGTGACCTTCGAGCGCCTGGGTGGGAGCAAGACGGGAACGCTTCATGCCCTCCTGGTGTCGATGGCTGGAAGAGAGGGGTCCACACTCGCCGTCGGACTCCTCACGAAGGCCGCCGCATCCGCGGCGCGTGCCTCCACCGCCACAGCAAGTCTGTATGAGGCGATTCATGGATTGGTGAGGCTTGCGGATCGTACTGGCGGATATGAGAACGTGACGCTTTGGATTGACGAGAGGGTCAGGGAGAGCGAGGAGTGGCAGTCTGTGGTCAGAGCCTCGACGGAAGCGGTGGAGAAGCTCTCGGAGACGAGCAAGTGTCTCGATGAGGCCCGCGAGTCGCTTGCGGAGGTAGACCCCCAGCTTGCTGATGGCTTGGGTGAGGCAATGCGCGGCATCTCAGAGATGACGGACGCAATCAAGGACATCGTCGTCGCGCCTCAGGACAACATGGTCTACTCGGCTGAGCTCTATCGACAGAGAAAGCGGATCGGCCAGGAGAAGCTGGTGGCGGAGAAGCTGGATATCGGGGCAGACCTGGCGGAGCGCTGGATGCCCGAGATGGAGAGCGTTATCTTCACGTCCGCGACGATGGCCGTCGGAAAGAGCTTCAACCACTTCAACCACGCGGTGGGCTTCGATCGGCTTCAGGCCGAGAAGTACAAGGATCTGCAGTTGGACAGCAGCTATGACTTTGACAACCACATGTCGGTCATTCTTGCCCAGGACCTCCCCGCGCCTCAGGATAAATCTTACCTGGCGGCATTGACCGATCTGCTCTTTGACGTGCACACGTCAATGGAAGGCTCTGTGCTCACGCTTTTCACCAACAGACGCGAGATGGAGCGGGTCTATGCGGACCTCAAGCCGCGTCTGGAGGAGGTTGGCCTTGAAGTGGTGTGCCAGGAGCGGGGATCATCCCCACGTCAGCTCCGGGAGAGGTTCCTCGCGGAGAAGCGGCTCTCGTTCATGGCCCTGAAGTCCTTTTGGGAGGGATTCGACGCCGCGGGCGATACCTTGCGTTGCGTCGTGATTCCCAAGCTACCGTTTGCGAGCCCGCAGGATCCCCTCGTGAAGGAGCGGGAGCTGAGGGAGGATCGTGCGTGGTGGCGGTACTCCCTTCCTGACGCGGTTCTCTCTGTCAAGCAGGCTGCCGGCAGGCTGATCAGGACGGCAGGAGATACGGGTGTATTGGTGCTCGCGGATTCACGGCTTGTGACGAAGAGGTATGGCCGCGACTTCATCAATTCTCTGCCATCACATAACATCCAACGCCTCGAGACCGAAAACGTTGGCAAATACATTCGAATGTGGCGTACTACGCATGAGTCGACACGCTAACTGAGTCTTACGAGATGGTATTACGATACGACATGCGTAGTCAGGACGTCGTAAGGCGCTTGACACGTTTGTCAGAGCTGCACTGAGATGTATTTTGATAATAAAGAATGCATGAGATGTTACCCGGGATAATACGTATTAACGCAGCTAAAACCCAGAACGCCATACGTAGCAAAATTTGTTACGTATGGCGTTCGTGTAAGACGAAGCCTACGTGTCAGTCAGGGAGGGGAACTGAGTCGTAATACGTGACGCCAGATCCAACCTGCGCTACTCACCCAGCAAGCTTGAGATGTATTGCCGAACCTCCTGTGCGAGCTCCCTGTCGTCGGTCGCGACGGTGCCACGGCAAGCCGCGACGTGACGCGCGAGCCAGGGGCGACCATTGCCGTAATACAGTATTCTTGCGTCGAAGGCGGCACCCTCCTCCGTTCCGTCGCGCCCGTCGGTAATGCCTCGACGTTTGCTGACGACAGGCACGAGCCCAGGCCACGTGAAAAGCGAGAGGTACCTCGGGTCGGAAAAGCGCAGTCCCACCTCGCGTTGCGGAGAGACGTCGGCTGCGGAGCGTGCCAGGGAATCCATAAGGTCGGTTTCGGGTGCAGCTAGGCGAGTCTTGACGCGTGCAGGGTTAGGGTCTGTGCCGGCATCCTCGCTTACGAACTCGGCCCCCTTCTCTCGAGGCATTACATCTGTCATCTTGTCGGTACGAAACGTACGTTCCTGCTTGAGCGCAAGGTCCAGGGCGTCTAGGTACCACGAGTCCCCGCTCCTGCGCAAGCAAAGGGGTTTGACCTCCCGGTGCCGTGCCTCGGCGTCACAAGTGCCCTGATAGGAGAAGGTGAGTCCGTATCCCTCGGCGAGGGCCTGGGAGCATAGCCTCACTACAGACTCGTCTTGGTCGGAGGAAGCCAGTGATAGCGAGCGCCTCACTTCCTTTGGGCTGATCGAGGGAGAGGCGTATGAGCTCTCGACCTTAATCCGAAGCGGGTCATCTGCCTTCGTACCGAGAGCCTCGAAGGCTGCATGCAGTGCCACGGTCTCATCCTCAGTTAGTCTGAGGGGAAGGCCACGTAGGGTTCCCGCGAACTCCATGAGGGTGAGACGAGCTTGACCTTCTTCGGCGTAGAGGGAGAGATAGTTACCATCCTCGCCTCCGGCACTAGAGACGAGCTCGAGGAGCTTTTTGGCCTCGGGCATCTCGATGCCGAGCCTGGAGGAGATTGCCGCGGCAGAAATGGAGTCGCCTTCCTCGCTCAGCGCACCGAGCAGGGCGACAAGCCTGCGCGCCTCCTGAAGACCTGACCGCCTCCCGCGCGAGCTGACGGCGTTGCTGCGTTTGTCGTAGGGGAGGGTCCGCTTCGTCTCGGCGACAGAAGGGGCGGAGCCCTTCGGGCTCGCATGCAGAGGGGGCACGACTTCAGTCGCGAGGCCGTGCTCGAGCGCATCTCTCCACTCCATGACGAGATTGGCAGGCTCTATCGGACGTATGCCCTCAGCGATGGCCCAGGAGGCGGCTGCGGAGGTGTCACAGACCGTAATACTCCAAATGACGTCGGTATTAGCGATGTGCTCACTCTGCATTATCGTGGATGACGGACGCGAGTGCCCTGAGACTGCATCCGTATTACTAGGAAGAGGCTCAGGTTCTTGCGGCGAGTTCTCACTGGCTTTCGTGATGCCGTCCTTCGAACTTGACGCAACGCCCGTGCCGGGACGAACGATCTCCTCGAAGTCACCCCGTCCTCTCGTCTCCGAACGGAACTCATGCAGAAGCTGCTTCGGGATCCTGAAACGCGCGAGGTAGTTCTCGTGCCCGATCTGGAAGGGTAGCTTGATGTAGTCGCGCACCTCGAAGTCCGAAGGTATGTCATACGTAAGCCTTGAAAGCTCAGACGCCTTCACGATCCGGTCGATGTTGTAGGTGTGCGCAGGCGTGGCCTCCTGACCGGTCTCGAGTCGGATGGCGACCATATACGAGACGCCCCTTAGAGAGAAGAGCCCGCATACGCCAACCGTGCGCTCGACCTGGGTGTCGTCTGCCTTCACGTAGGTAATGCGTAGGGCATGGCGTGCCGAGAGGCACCGCTCGACCAGCTCCTGTGCCCTCGAGCGCCTGCACGCGCGCTGGTGAAGGCGTGCGACGGTCACCTCCGAGAAGGACCTGTCGATCTTCGAGAGCGCCATGCGAAGGTCTTCGGCGTAGGGGAAGCTTGGTTCCGAGGCGAAGGGGAGAAGTGCCACGTCGATGGTAAGGGCCTCGGTCGGAGTCAGGGCGTTCGGCTGCGCAAGGGAGGTCCTGTCAATCGCCCAGGCGGCTGCGCCCGCGGAGACGTCCCTCTTGACGACGAGGCCGCAGCGAGCCAGGCGATAGCGGTCCCTCTGGAAGGACTTTCTCCTCACCTCGTCGTCACGTCCGGGATAGAAGTTGTCATAGAAGTACGATGTCGGAAGCGGCCTCTTGGCGTTGATGAGGGCGATTGCAATCGCGAGAATACGCTGGGCCTCAAGGTCCGTCTCGTTTACCTTAACCATCATGTCTGATTCTTGCACGTTAGCAACCCCCAATGCGCGAAACCTAGGTATACCTGTGCTAATACTGGAAAACACAATGTCTTACACTGCATGACGAGCGGTATTACAGGCGATGCTACATATGTATGTATGCGGTACTGCAAGCGTGAGACGTAGCGCAGGGAGCAAATTGACCGCCGGAGCCGTGCGAATGGCCCGCGTTCGCCGCCCCACCGGCAAACGGGCGCTCGAGAACCGCAGGACGCTGGACAGAATACATCTGTTCGGAACCAGGCTCATAGTCGAAGCCGTCTAATAACCGGTCGCGTCCGAGGGAACCGTATCCCGCTGGCGAAGAAGCGCCCGCTTCGCCCGCGTGACGCGAAGGAGCCTGCCTGCGGCCGAGCCCTGCCGCTCCGCCGGGCCCCAGCAGGGCAGACGCAACCTGCTAGACGTATACTCAAGAAACGAATGCGACGAACCGCTGCACCAAAGAGGTACCCAAGAATTCCAGGTAAGGAAAACCAATATGGCCAAGACGCGCGATTACATGGACTATCTCGATGACGAGATTGGTATCGCCCCCGCAAACAGCCAAGAGGAGTTCCAGGCCGCCGAGACCATCGTCGAGGTGATGAAGGACCACGGCCTCGAACCGTCGATCCAGGAGTTCGACACCCATCCCCTCGGCAGGCTCATGCCGCAGGTCGTTTCCCTCGTGCTCTTCCTTGCGCTTCTGGTGTGCGGCGTGGCGAACGGCGCTCCCAAGGTCATCGCCTTCCTGCTCGCCCTGGTCTGCGCCGTCCTTCTCGCCATGAGGCACTTCGGGAGGAACGTGTTCGAGAACCTCGGTCCCGCAAGACGGAGCCAGAACGTCGTCGCGGTCCACCACGCGACGGGCGACAAGGTCGTCAAGGGTGCGCGCCCGATCGTAATCCTCGCGCACTACGACACCCCGCGACAGAACGTTCTGTACTCGAGCTCCCTCGCTCGCTACCAGTCGTTCTTGAAGCGCGCCGCCTTCCCGAGCACCTGCGTCGCCGCAATCGGGTCGCTCTTCCAGGTGCTTGGCTTCGTTCCATCCGCCGTGCGCCTCTTCGTCTGGGTCGTCGCCCTCGTAGCCTCGCTTCCGATCGTCGTCGTGGCGGTGGCGGCGATCATCGAGAACTTCGGCGCATACACCACCGGGTCCAACGACAACAAGTCGTCCGTCGCCGCGCTCATGGCCGTGCTCGCGAAGGTGCGTCCCGGAGAGGACCGCGTCGACGCAACCATCGAGGGCAAGCCGTACGTCCGTCGCGCGTCCGAGCCCGCCCCTAAGCCCCAGCCCGTCTACGAGGAGGTCCGCGGAGTCCGCCACGGCAGGGAGGTCCTCGAGTCGCTCGGCATGCTCCCGGCCGACTGCGAGATCGTGTACGAGGCCCCAAGGCAGATCAACGTCTCCGGCGACGAGGTGGCGGCGGCAGAGGCGCCGGCGCCGGAGCAGTACCAGACCGAGGCGGCCGACCTCGCCCACGAGCAGGGATTCGTCCAGCAGCCTCAGGCCGAAGAGAACACCTATGCGAGCTACGACGAGGAGGCCTACGCAGAGGGGGATCAGCCGTACGACGAGGCGCCCTACGACGACGAGGCGCCCTACGACCAGACCGCGGAGCAGGAGGGTGCCGCCTCCCATGCGGACCAGGGCTACGGCGCCGGCGACTCGGCGGCGACGGATTCCGATGGCTACGGTCCCGTGGACGAGCAGGGGGTGCAGGACGTCGCGGACCAATGGCCCGACGATGCGATGGCCAGCGACGGCCAAGGTGCGCAAGTCGCGGAGAAGGACGCGTATGGCGAGCTGTATGCCGAGGAGACAGAGCCCGCCCCGTCCGCCGGGACGCCCGGGAAGGCGTCTGATGCGGTGCGCGGAACGGGCAAGAGGCTCCTCTCGCGCATCAAGGGCCTCTTCCATCGCGGCGACGGCGATCCCATCGCGATTCGCCGCGGCAAGGACCTCACCGACGGCGAATCGGTAGATTACAGCGAGTTCGAGGCGAAGTACGAGGGCGACGAGCTCGATGATCTCGACGAGCTCGATCGTCCCGCAGGTGCCTCCTTCGCGAGCGAGAAGAGGGTGGCGCCAGACGAGGCCCTTCTCCCGCTAACCCCCGACGACATGCCTCAGAACGTCGTGGAGGAGGATGCGCCCCTCGAGGAGGCCGACCTCGCCCCGGTCGAGGGCGTGGCCGTAGAGCCGGCACAGACGGACGACGAGGCGACCGCCGTCGCACCAGTCGCCCCAGCGGAGGTCGAAGACGCGGCCGAGAAGGACGTCGAGGTCGTCTCCGTCGCACCCGAGGCCCCGGCCGCCATCCCGGACCCCATACGCGTTGACGACTCCGACGTTCGTGACGAGCGCACGTCCCTCTCGGCCGCCGAAGGTCGCGACGAGCAGGCCATAACGACCCAGGCCCCCTCCGAGGCGGAGCAGGCCACCGCGCGTCGTGCGACCCGCAGGCAGCCCCGACCCGAGTCGGTGCGCGTCGTCCAGGACGAGGCGCACGAGGTGGAGGCGGAGGTCCTTGTCGAGGAGGATTACGCAGACGCAGAGCCGGGCTCCTCGGAGGAGAAGGAGCCTGAGGGCGTGGTCGCAGCGGCCGATCTCGACTGGGATCAGCCGGCCGTCGAGGACCCGGAGCGCCCCGCGGAGGAGTCCGAGGACGTCGTCGACCTCTCCAAGGAGGGCGCGGAGGTCCTGCCCGGGGACACCGCAGCCTTCAAGATGCCCGCAGAGGCTGACGTCGCATACGGGCCCGCGGATGCTTCCCTTTCCGAGGACTCGTATGCCGGAGACGCGTATGCCGAGGACGTCCCCT
Organism: uncultured Olsenella sp.; assembly: GCA_900314575.1. Taxonomy (GTDB): domain Bacteria; phylum Actinomycetota; class Coriobacteriia; order Coriobacteriales; family Atopobiaceae; genus Olsenella_K; species Olsenella_K absiana. The sequence goes on from OMVS01000002.1 coordinate 29,699, forward strand.
ACGACGAGGGCGCGCCTTTCGACGACGAGGCCTACGACGTGGAGGAGAACGACGAGGGCCTGGACTACTCCGACGCCCAGTACGAGCAGGTGGGGACGAACGACGAGGCCGAGAAGACCAGCTTCTCCGACCGCGTCCGGGGAGCCTTCTCGCGGCTGCGCCAGCGCCTCGCGCGCAGCGGTGCCCCCGCGGAGGGCGCGGACCCCGCTGCCACAGGCGACGCAGCCCCCGATCGGGAGGCAGTCGCCTCCTGCGACGACGGCTTCGCGCCCAGCGACGGGTATTACGCGGACGAGACCGAGGAGGCGGGCTACGACGACTACGACTCCGACTATGCGGACGCGGACTACGCGGACGAGTCCCTGGAGGACGGCTATGCCGACCTTCCGGAAGAGGCTGGGGAGCCGGTCGGCGCACCTGACGCCAATCCCCGGGACCCCGAGGGACGCGCTGCGGTCGCGAAGGCGGGAGGCGAGCGCCCCGAGCGCGAGGCGGGCGCCGGCCGCGATGAAGACGCGGATCGCGATGAAAGCGCAATCCGCGATGAAGACGCCCGCCACGATGGGGACGCCATCCGCGAGGAGCTCGGCGGCCGCGTGAGCTATCTCGAGCTCGGCGAGGAAGGGGAGGGCGACGACATCCTTCCCAAGGACACCTCCGGTCTCGACACCCTCACCGACCTCGATCTCGACGAGGACGAGGAGACCGTTCCCTCGCGACCCGCGCCGCGCCCGATCGAGGACCCGAACTGGGGCAAGTCCACCTACGAGCCGCCTTCGACCACCCCCAACATCGCCCGCCGCGCCGCCCTCTTCGACCTTCCGGACGTCTCGTCCCGCGCGCGCGACCCCTTGTCCGGCTCCAAGGACTACGAGGACGAGGGGGATCTCGGGGACTCCGCTGACGCCGTGGCAGAGGGACCCGCGTCCGACCTCGGAGACACCGCGGAGTACGACGCCACCACCGACGACCCCACCTCGCCGCTGCATGGCTGGAAGGGAGGGGCTGCGCTCAGGTCTGACCTGCGCGAGCAGGACGTCATGGCCCCAGATGACAACGCTGGCGCAGCGGCGTCCGTCGACGACTCCGTCGCCCCCGACGCGGCGCCCGCACAGAGCGCCGCGGACGACCAGGCCGCAGGTGCCGAGGACGGGCCCTCTGCAGTCGACGAGGGCGACCTCCAGGACGCCATTCTCGGCCTCGGGGACGATTACCTCATCGCGCACGACATCTGGTTCGTCTGCGTCGGAGGATCCGAGATGGACCACGCCGGCGCGCGTTCCTTCGTCGCCAACTTCCGTCGCGACCTGCGCGGCGCCTTCCTCGTCAACCTCGACAGCATCGGCGCCGGCCAGCTCGTCACGCTCACCAACGAGGGCTACGACGAGGGGCGGCGCGCGGACCGCAGGAGCTCGCGCCTCCTCACGCAGACCGCGTCCGATCTCCAGATACCCGTGGAGAAGATTGACTACGGCTGGGAGGAGACCGACGCGACCTGCGCCATGCGCGCCCGCGTCCGAGCCATCACCGTCATGGGCATGGACGAGAACGGCCTGCCCGCCCTCTCCCACACGGAGAACGACGTGCCGATGAACGTCGACCCGAAGCAGGTGTCCTCGGTTGCCCGCTTGATCTGCGAGTTCATTCGCAGGTCGTAGGGTACGGGCGGGCCGCACTGCGGCCCGCCGCCTGCCCCGCGTCCTTCTCCGCGCGCGGGCCGCGTCTGCCCGGCTCCTTTCTGTGCGGGTTTCCAAATCTCGTACCGACCACGTGATTGTGTGCTAGAATCCCTCCTACATGCGGGCATCGCCAAGTGGTAAGGCAACGGCTTCCCAAGCCGTCATCCGCGGGTTCGAATCCCGTTGCCCGCTCCAGAGCACCTACGGGCCCCTTCGGGGGCCTTTTCTGTTGGGAAGATCTCCAGGCCTGGGAGTGCGGATCGGCCGCGCGCCCGACCGAAAGGAAGCGCCATGACCACAATCCAGCGAGAAGAGCCGCCCGCCGGCGAGGGGGAGGGGCTCCAGCTCCAGCTCGACCGATACGCCCGCCTCATCGTGAGGAGGGGTGTCGCCCTGCAGCCTGGCCAGGAGCTCGTGCTCACCGCCCCCGTCGAGCGCGCCGACTTCGCGCGCAAGGTGACCCGTGCGGCCTACGAGGCCGGTGCGAGCCACGTGACCGTTCTGTGGGCGGACGACGAGATCACGCGCCTGACCTACCAGAACGTCGACCTCGAGTACTTCCGCCACACCCCCTCGTGGAAGCGCGAGCAGCTCGACTCGCTCGCCGAGGCGGGGGCCGCCTTCCTCTTCCTTGAGGGGCAGGACCCCTCAGCCCTCGCAGGCGTCGACCCGGCGAAGCCCGCCGCGGCCTCGCGCGCCCGCAACAGCGAGTGCAAGGCGTTCCGCTCCGGCCTCGACTTCGGCCGCAACACCTGGTGCATAGCCGGCGTCCCCATCGCCGCCTGGGCCAAGACGGTCTTCCCCGACCTCGGCGCCGACGAGGCCCAGCTCAGGCTCTGGAGGGAGATCCTGTGCGTCGCCAGGTCCTCCGGCACCGACCCGGAGGCTGAGTGGGACGAGCACAACGCGACCTTCGAGAGGAACAAGTCGCTGCTCAACGGCTACGCCTTCGACAGGCTGCACTATCGCGCCTCGAACGGCACCGACCTCACGGTCGGGCTCAACCGTGGCGGCATCTGGGAGGGAGGCGCGGCGACCACGGTCGACGGCGTGAGCTACTTCCCCAACATCCCGACCGAGGAGGTCTTCACCACGCCTGACCGCACCCGCGCGGACGGGATTGTCTTCTCCGCCATGCCCCTGGTGCACGCCGGTCAGATCGTCCGAGACTTCTGGCTGCGCTTCGAGGGCGGTCGCGTGGTGGAGTACGGGGCAAAGGGCGGCTACGAGGTGCTCAAGCAGATCGTGGACACGGACGAGAACGCCTGTCGCCTCGGCGAGTGCGCGCTCATCGCCAAGGATACGCCCATCCGCCAGAGCGGCATCCTGTTCTACGACACGCTCTACGACGAGAACGCGAGCTGCCACCTCGCCCTGGGCATGGGCTTTCCCGAGTGCCTCGCCGGCGGCCTCGACATGTCGAAGGAGGAGCTCCTCGCGCACGGCGTGAACCAGAGCCACACGCACGTCGACTTCATGATCGGCACCGACGACCTCAGCGTGACGGGCGTGACGCCCGAGGGCGGGGAGGTGCCCGTGTTCGTCGACGGCACCTGGGCCTGGGGCGCGTAGGGGCGCCCTGCCTGACGGCCCGACTTCGGGCCAGGTGGTTGCCAGGGTGGCGTGATAGAATCACAAGCGCGCGCCCTTAGCTCAGTTGGTAGAGCAGGGGACTTTTAATCCCAAGGTCGTGGGTTCGAGGCCCACAGGGCGCACCAGAGAGAAACCGCAGGCCAGAGGGCACTTCCGCCCTCTGGCCTGCGCCTTGTGCGCCCCGCGGGCCCCTCGTCCTTCTCGCACGAATGTATCCTGCATGTTTCGGTTGGCGGCGAATAGACGGATTCCCGGTCGCGTGATGGAGATTCGGCCTATGATGCAGGGCACGGAAAGGCACGGAGCCAGAGGGCAGACGTGCAAGCTGCAGCCGTGTGCAAGAGCACACGCCACTCGCTTTTGAGGAGGCCACGCCATGAAGCGTATGTTCGCGAACATGCTCCACGCCAACGCGAACGAGGTCTCCCTGCGACGCCGCGCCATCCGCATCTCGCAGCGACGATAGGCCGCACCAGCGGCGACGCTGCGCCCGCGCCCAGAGGCGCGCTTGGCAAGCAACACCCCCTTGCAACAAGGACCCGAGAGCGTCGGGAGGCCCCGTAGAGGTCCTCTCGTCAGGCAGAAGGCCCGGCCCCGTCCGCGGGCGCGCAAGCCCAGCGTCCTGGCCGGCAGGTCATCAACCTCGCAAGAAGCCAACCATAAGGAGAGCATCATGGCTGAGAAGGAAAAGGTAGTCCTCGCGTATTCCGGTGGTCTCGACACCTCCGTCATCGTCAGGTGGCTGCAGACCGAGAAGAACCTCGACGTCATCGCCATCTGCGGCAACGTCGGCCAGGACGAGAAGGACCTCGAGTGGGTCAAGGAGAAGGCCCTCAAGATGGGCGCGATCCACTCCGAGGCCCTCGACATGCGCGAGGAGTACTGCAACACCATCGTGAAGAGCGCCATCCAGGCCAACGGCGAGTACGAGGGCGTCTACCCGCTCCTCTCCGCCCTCTCGCGCCCGGTCATCTCCAAGCACCTCGTGGACATCGCCCACCAGTACGGCGCCACCACGATTGCCCACGGCTGCACCGGCAAGGGCAACGACCAGGTACGCTTCGAGACCTGCATCCACGCGCTCGACCCCAGCCTCAAGATCATCGCCCCGGTCCGCGAGTGGGACCTCACCACGCGCGAGTCCGAGATGGACTGGGCCTCGCAGCATGACGTGCCCATCCCCGTCACCAAGAAGAAGCCCTACTCCATCGATGACAACCTCTGGGGCCGCGCCATCGAGTGCGGCGTCCTCGAGGACTCCTGGAACCAGCCGCCCGCGGACATCTGGACGATGACCGTCGACCCGACCGAGGCCCCCGACACCCCCGAGTTCGTCGAGATCTCCTTCGAGCAGGGCGTGCCCTCCGCGATCAACGGCGAGAAGATGGACCTCCTCCCGCTCGTGATCGAGGCCAACAAGATCGCCGGCCGAAACGGCTACGGGCGCATCGACATGATCGAGGACCGCGTCGTGGGCATCAAGAGCCGCGAGTGCTACGAGTGCCCCGGCTCCATGCTGCTGATCGAGGCCCACAAGGCGCTCGAGTCGATCACCCTCGACCGCGAGACCCTCAAGCTCAAGCAGCACATGGACCAGGAGTGGGCCAGCCAGGTCTACTACGGCTACTGGTTCAGCCAGGTGCGCAACGCCATCGACGCGTTCAACGCCTACACGCAGAAGTTCGTCTCGGGCACCGTCCGCTTCAAGCTCTACAAGGGCAGCCTGCTCATGGACGGCATCAAGAGCGACTACAGCCTCTACGACGAGAGCCTTGCGACCTACGGCGAGGGCGACACCTTCGACCGCACGGCCTCCAAGGGCTTCATCGACCTGCACTCGCTGATGACGAGCACCTGGTCCAAGGCTCAGGGCCCCGCGAGCGGCAACCAGCCGGCGTAGCGGAGGCGCAGCGCGCCGCCCAGGCGGCGCCAGGCCGGACGATGGGGAAGGGGACCTCGCGGCAGCCGCCGTGGGGTCCCTTTGGTTACAGTGGTGACGTGCGCGCACCGGCGCGCGGAGCGACAGGATGGGGTATCACATGGCACTTTGGGGCGGCAGGTTCGAGAAGGGCGTCGACCAGTTCACGCAGGAGTTCGGCGCCTCGCTCGAGGTCGACAAGAACATGGCGCAGCAAGACATCGCGGGCTCGCGGGCGCACGCCCGGATGCTGGCCCGGCAGGGCATCATCTCCGACGCCGACCAGCAGGCGATCGACCGCGGCCTGGCGGACATAGCGCAACAGATCGCCGACGGCACCTTCCCCTGGGACGTGAACGACGAGGACGTCCACATGGCCGTCGAGTCGCGCCTCACGGCGCAGATCGGCCAGCCCGGCGCCCGCCTGCACACGGGCCGCAGCAGGAACGACCAGGTGGCGACCGACATCCGCCTGCTCGCGAAGGACCTCACCGCGCAGCTCATGCGCGGCAACGTCGAGCTGCGCCGCACCTTCGTGGACTGCGCGGAGCGCTACCTCGGCGTCGTGCTCCCAGGCTACACCCACCTGCAGCACGCCCAGCCGGTGCTCCTATCGCACCACCTCCTCGCGTACTACTGGATGTTCCAGCGCGACTACGTCCGCCTCGAGGCGGCTCTCAAGGCAGCCGACGCCAACCCGCTCGGCGCCGCGGCGCTCGCCGGCACGACCTACCCGCTCGACCGCGCCTACACCACGGAGCTCCTGGGCTTCGACCACGCGATCCCCAACTCGCTCGACGCGGTGAGCGACCGCGACTACCTGCTGGACCTCGAGTACGCCTGCAGCGTGAGCATGATGCACCTCTCGCGCCTTTGCGAGGAGATCGTGCTCTGGAGCAGCACCGAGTTCGGCTTCATCACGCTCTCCGACTCCTACTCCACGGGCTCGAGCATCATGCCCCAGAAGAAGAACCCGGACTTCGCAGAGCTCACGCGCGGCAAGACGGGCCGCGTCTACGGCGACCTCATGGCGCTGCTCACCACCATGAAGAGCCTTCCGCTCGCCTACAACAAGGACCTGCAGGAGTGCAAGGAGGGGCCGCTCGACGCCGTGCGCACCCTCTCCGACTGCATGGAGATCGCGTCCGGCATGCTCGAGACGATGACCGTCCACGAGGACGTGATGCTCGCCCAGGCGCAGAGGGGCTTCACCGCCGCCACCGACGTGGCGGACTACCTGGCCAAGAAGGGCATGCCCTTCCGCGAGGCCCACGCCGTCGTCGGCCAGCTGGTGCTGTACTGCGAGAAGCACCACAAGGGCCTCGAGGACCTGACGCCTGCGGAGTTCAAGGCGGCGAGCGACCTCTTCGAGGACGACGTCGCCCGTGACCTCGACCCCGCCGGCATCGCGAACGCGCGCAACACCTACGGCGGCACCGGCTCCGAGGCGGTGCGCCAGCAGCTCGCCGAGGCCCGCCAGTCGCTCCAGGCTGACGAGGCCGCCCTCGCCCCGGAGAAGTAGGGGCAAGGAGAAGGACCCGGCCCCCGGGCGGCGCCGGCGCGTGCGGCGCCGCCCGGAGGGGGCCGCGAGAGCAGGAGGGCGCCCCGCGGGGCGCCCTCCGTGGCATCTCCGTCCGGACCGAGGTCCTTCTCGGCCGGGGCCTCTTGTCCGTGCTAGTTCCCGAAGAGGCGGTGTACCCGCCCGCGCAGACGATTGGCGCGCTCGCCCGTGGCGCCGGGGTCCCTGCGATAGATGCGCCCGTCGAACACGAGCACGTCACCCTCGTGCGTCGTGGTGGGGAGCTGCGCGCGTGGCACGTTGCGCATCAGTCCGAGGCCGACCTCGACCACGGCGAAGCTACCCTCGAAGCGATCGACTATGACGCGTTCCATCTCTCGTCCCTTCCGCTCGAGCACCTACCGGGAAGCCGCCTCTCGGCGGCATGGATCGAGAAGGTCCTGGGGCTCGTGGCCACCAGCGCGCGTCGAGCGCCACGCCGTAGGGAGCCCGTCACTAACTTGAGATTATATTCGCCCTCCGGGAATCTGCATGCGAAACCGTGGCCCCGAACCTCGACGGTGACGCCGCGGTAGAATCTGAGGCGTCGCAAACGTCGGTGCGAAAGGAACGCGGATGATCGACCGCTACACCCGTCCCGAGATCGGGAACATCTTCACGCTCGAGAACAAGTACGCCATCTGGCAGGAGATCGAGGTCCTCGCCTGCGAGGCCCAGGCGGAGCTGGGCAAGATCGGCATCACCAAGCAGGAGGCCGCCTGGATCCGCGAGCACGCCGCCTTCAAGAAGGAGGAGGTCGACGCCATCGAGGCCGTCACCAACCACGACGTCATCGCCTTCCTCACCAACATGGGCTCCTACATCGACGCGGACGTGCCTGCGGGCGAGCCCAAGCCGAGCAGGTGGGTCCACTTCGGCATGACCTCCACCGACCTCGGCGACACCGCCCTGTGCTACCAGCTCAAGCAGGCGACCGAGATCATCCTCGCGGACTGTAAGCAGCTCGGCGAGATCTGCAAGCGCCGCGCCCTCGAGGAGCGCGACACCCTCTGCGTCGGCCGCACCCACGGCATCCACGCCGAGCCGATGACCTTCGGCATGAAGTTCGGATCGTGGGCCTGGGAGCTCAAGCGCGACTACGACCGCCTCTCCGATGCGCTCGACAACATCAGCTACGGCGCCATCTCCGGCGCGGTGGGCACGTACTCCTCGATCGACCCCTTCATCGAGGAGTACGTGTGCGAGCACCTCGGCCTCAAGAGCGACCCGCTCTCCACGCAGGTCATCAGTCGCGACCACCACGCCTACCTCGCCAGCGTCCTCGCGTGCACGGCGGCCACCTGCGAGCGCATCGCGACCGAGGTCAGGAGCCTGCAGAAGACCGACACCCTCGAGGCGGAGGAGCCGTTCCGCAAGGGGCAGAAGGGCTCCTCGGCCATGCCTCACAAGCGCAACCCCATCACCATGGAGAAGGTCTGCGGCCTCGCGCGCATCGTGAAGGCCAACGCCCAGGTCGCCTACGACAACGTGGCCCTTTGGCACGAGCGCGACATCTCGCACAGCTCCACCGAGCGCATCGCCCTGCCCGACAGCTTCATCGGCCTCGACCACATGTTCCAGTGCCTCATCCGCGTCATCGACGGCCTGATCCTGTACCCCGAGCAGATGCTCAACAACCTCAACAAGACCCGCGGCATGCTCTTCAGCTCCAAGGTCCTGCTCGCCCTGGTGGAGACCGGCATCACCCGCGAGGACGCCTACAAGGTCGTCCAGGGCAACGCCATGGCGACCTGGGCTGACATCCAGCAGTGCCGCCAGGGGCCGAGCTTCCGCGAGCGTCTCGAGGCCGACCCGGCCTGCACGCTCTCGAGCGAGGAGCTCGACCGCATCTTCGACCCGCGCTCCTTCCTCACCCGCGTGGACGTGGTGTTCGACCGCCTCGAGAAGCTCGAGTTCTAGCAGAGGGAGCCTCATCGGATGTCCTTGCGTTCCCGAGGGCGCGGCGAGCGTCCTGCCAGGCACAGCATGACGCGGCGAGGCCTCTTCAGGGGCCTCGCCGCCACGGGTGCCGCCGCCGCGTGCGTCGGCGTCCTCTCCGGCTGCACGCACCGCTCCGACGATGCGACCCCCGAGCCGACGGTCGTCTCGTCCGACTCCGCCACCTCCGTGCTTGACTCCTACCAGGAGGCCGACCTCACCCTGTCCGAGGGTCCCTCGTGGAGCCTGCCCCTGGGGAGCGTCCTTCACGAGGCGGAGGGGACCTGGATCCCGGTGGTGCTCGCCGGCTCCTCCGCCGCGCCCATGGTCAAGGGCTGCGCCCTCTCGCTCGACGACGGCAGCCTCGCCGAGGTCATCCCCAAGACGCTGAGCTCGAGCCCGACGGCCGTCATCTACGACGTGCGCTGCTCCGACAAGGTCTACGCCTGGGTGGAGTACGACTACCTCACCGCGGACTGGGCGCTCTACTGCTCGGGCTTCTCCGCCGGCACGCTCAGCGGGGACACCTCCACGCTCTGGCAGGGCGGCGCGGACTTCGACCCTCCCAAGTTCGCGTGCACGGACAGCGAGGTCATCTGGCAGGTCATGCCCTCCACCTCGGGCTCCAGGACGAGCGAGAGCTCCTACTGCTACCTCTGGAAGCTCGGGCAGAGCGACGCAAAAGCGGTCGTCGAGTCCCCCGGACGCTTCGCATGCGCGCCGGCCGTCTCGGACGGCACGGTGACGCTCGTCCCGCGCGTCCGGCAGAGCGAGGGCGTCTACTACGGCATCACCGCCTACAGCCTCTCCGACGACCTCTCGACGGTGGTCGACCAGCTCGTGATGCCCAAGGGCGTGAAGCCGTTCTACGCGGTGCGCATGGGCGACAAGTTCGCGCTCTCCGTCGAGGCCAGTTACGGCACCAGCGACCTCCTGAGCTCGATGGGCACCTACATCGGCACGGGCCAGGACGCCTCGGGCTTCGTCCGGCTCTCCCGCGAGCCCTCCGCCAACGTCGCGGGCAAGGACGGCACCTACGTCATCAAGAGCCGCGCCTCCTACTTCGTGGTGAACACCGCGGCGTCGACCTACAGCGTCCTGTCCGCCACCAACCGCTGCATGGACTACGGGGAGTTCCCGGCGCGGGTGGGCAGGACCGACAAGTTCGTGACCTTCGCGACGGTCAAGGACGAGGAGACGGGCTACCCGTCCTCGGTCACGGTCCGCACCTTCACGCTGTAGGCCTCCACGTCCTTCTCGCCGCCTGCGCCGCCTGCGCGCCCGCCGCCGCCCGAGGACCTACCGCCCGCGGGCGGCTTCTGGTGCCTCGCCCCTCGGTGTATGGGGTACACTATTGGCTGAATATATGGGTTTTGTGCGGAATACCGCCGGCGGCTTCGTCGGCCTGAAGGGTGTGGAGGGGCGCTATGGCTTCTGAAGAGAAGAGAATTCTTTTGGTCGAGGACGAGAAGACCATACGCGATGCCGTCGCAGCCTACCTCGAGAGGGAGAACTACTCGGTCCGCGGCGTCGGCGACGGCCAGAGCGCCGTCGAGGAGTTCGAGAAGCACTCGTTCGACCTGATCATCCTCGACCTGATGCTCCCCAAGCTCTCCGGCGAGCGCGTCTGCCGCGCCATCCGCGAGACCTCCAACGTGCCCATCATCATGCTGACCGCCAAGGGCGAGGTCGAGGACCGCATCATCGGCCTCGAGCTCGGTGCTGACGACTACCTGATCAAGCCCTTCTCGCCCCGCGAGCTCGTCGCGCGCGTCCGCGCCCTGCTGCGCCGCGCCCACACGGAGAGCGAGCCGCAGCTCGAGGTGCTCGACTTCGGCGACCTTGTCATCGACATCTCGGGTCACAAGGTAATGATTGACGACCGCGAGGTCGACCTCACGGCCTCCGAGTTCAAGCTCCTGACCACCCTCGCGCGCTTCCCGGGCCGCGTGTACACCCGCATGGAACTCGTGGAGAAGGTCCTCGGCTACGACTTCGAGGGCTACGAGCGCACGATCGACTCCCACGTCAAGAACCTCCGCGCCAAGCTCGGCGACGACCCGCGCAACCCGCGCTGGCTCTACACCGTCCACGGCGTCGGCTACCGCTTCGAGGCGGGGGATGCCGAGAAGGCCAAGCAGAAGCCGAAGGCGAAGTAGGCCGTGCGCCACAAGAAGGGCGCCGGCGCGCACGACGAGGCGCCCGCAGGCGCGAGCTCCTCGTCCTACAACACGATCAAGCCCAACCCCAAGCCCACCTACACCTACGCGACGAGGATGACGCTCGCCTTCGCGGGGACGGCGCTCATGACGGTCGTGGTGCTCGCGCTGGTTCTGGCCTACGTGTGGACCGGGCAGTTCCAGAAGTACGCGCGCGAGAACATGCAGCGCACGGCTGACAGCATGTCGTCGGCCATGGCCCAGCAGTATGAGAGCGACGGCCGGTGGTCGGGAGACGCGATGGAGTCGGTCCGCCACTCGGCCGAGCTGATGAACGACGTGGGCGTCCAGCTGCTCGACGTGGACGGCACCGTGCTCTTCGACGACACGAACCTCCCCCGGATCGACTCCGGAAGGGGCACCACCACGGCGCCCCCGAGCGCCGAGTCGGTCGTATCCTCGGACGTCATCACCTCGGCGGGCCAGAAGGTTGGGACGCTCCGCTTCTTCGCCATGGGCTCCGACGCCTTCTTCACCAAGAGCGACTCGGCCTTCCGCGCCAACTCCTTCGGCGCGATCTTCTCTGCAGGCTGCGTCGCCCTGGTGCTCGCCTGCCTGATCGGCTACTTCGTCTCGCGCGCCCTGACCCGCCCGCTCAAGCGGATCACCACCACGGCGAGCCAGATCCGCAACGGTAACCTCTCCGCTCGGACCGGCCTTGCGGGCAGGGACGAGATCGGCCAGCTTGCCGAGACCTTCGACGACATGGCCACCACCCTCGAGCGCGACATCAAGCTCGAGCACCGCCTCACGAGCGACGTGGCCCACGAGTTGCGCACGCCGCTGATGGCGATGCAGGCGACGGTCGAGGCGATGCAGGACGGCGTGCTGCCGACCGACGACGAGCACCTCGCCACCGTCGCGATCGAGGTCCGTCGCCTCTCGCGCCTGGTCGACGCCATGCTGCGCCTCTCGCGCATGGAGAACGGCAAGACGCCCTGCAAGAAGGAGAGTACCGACGTCGTCGGCATGGTCAACGGGCTCGTGACCTATCAGGCCCAGCTCTTCTCCGACAACGGTCTCGACCTCATCTTCGAGAACAACACGGGCTCCAAGGAGTTCTACGCGGAGCTCGACCCCGACCTCATCCGCGAGGCCACCGTGAACCTCATGAGCAACGCGATGCGCTACACGCCCGAGGGGGGCACGGTGACCGTCTCGGTCGGCAAGACCCGCAGCGACGTGCTCATCTCGGTCAAGGACACCGGCATCGGCATCGCCAAGGAGGACATCCCGCGGGTCTTCAGCCGCTTCTGGCGCTCCGACGCCAGCAGGGAGAGGGTCGCGGGCGGCCTCGGCGTGGGCCTCTCGCTCACCAAGGAGATCATCGACCGGCACAACGGCACGATCAAGGTGGACTCCGAGGAGGGCGTCGGCACCACCTTCACCCTGGTGCTGCCGATCGGCCACCGCGAGCTGCGCGAGCGCCTCGAGGCGAGCCAGCACCAGTAGGGCCCCTCTGCATGGAATCCCTGTTGGTCGAGGCTCAGCGTCGCCTTCGCAGGCACATCTACTACAATCTATGGCGTCTGTGTCCTAGGAAAGGGTAGCTATGTCAAAAATCGAGGCACGTCCCGATTCCCACGGCAAGGTCCGTGACATCTACGACTGCGGGGACAGCCTGCTCATGGTCGCGAGCGACCGCCTGAGCGCCTTCGACTTCATCCTGCCTGACGAGATCCCCTACAAGGGTGAGATCTTGACGCGCATCTCCGCGTTCTGGTTCGAGAAGTTCAAGGACCTCATCCCCAACCACGTCATCTCGACCGACGTGAGGGACTATCCCGCCGAGTTCCAGAAGTACGCCGACTACCTCGCCGGCCGCTCGATGCTCGTGAAGAAGGCGCAGACCGTCCCCATCGAGGCGATCGTGCGCGGCTACCTCACCGGCTCCGGCAAGAAGACCTACGACCAGGACGGCACCGTTTGTGGCATCAAGCTGCCCGCCGGCCTGGTGGAGGCCTCGAAGCTCCCCGAGCCGATCTTCACCCCCTCGACCAAGGCCGCGCTGGGCGACCACGACGAGAACATCTCCTTCGAGCGCTGCGCCGAGCTGGTGGGCGAAGACACCGCCACCAAGCTTCGCGACGCCTCCCTCGGCATCTACAAGGCTGCCTCCGAGTACGCCTCCACGCGCGGCATCATCATCGCTGACACCAAGTTCGAGTTCGGCTTCATCGACGGGCAGTTCTCCATCATCGACGAGTGCCTGACGCCCGACTCGAGCCGCTTCTGGCCCTCCGAGGGCTACTCCGAGGGGCACGTTCAGCCGAGCTACGACAAGCAGTACGTCCGCGACTGGCTCAAGGCCAACTGGGACATGCAGGGCGAGCCGCCCCACCTGCCCCAGGAGGTCATCGAGGGCACCTCGAGGCGTTACCAGGAGGCCTACCAGATCATCACGGGCGAGGAATTCAAGCCGGCGAAGGAAGTCTAATGTCACTGCGCGACACCATCCAGGGAGCACGCGAGGAGGTCGGCGCCAACGGCGTCCTCTCCCGCAAGGACAAGGAAGAGAAGCCCGCGGAGGACGCCGAGAAGGACGAGGGCGAGAGGGGCGGCTTCAGCAAGAGGTCCGTCTCGCGCGCCAAGCCCGCCCGCGAGGCCGCCGCCGGCGTCCGCGTGGTCGACGCCTCCGGCAGGACTAAGAGCAAGAAGGGTACGAGCGAGCCTAAGACCAAGGAGGAGAAGAAGGCCGAGCGCCGCCGCGAGCAGGAGCTCAACGACAAGCGCTTCACGGTCTCCGACGCCATCCTCAACCAGAACCCGGACTACCTTAAGTACCGCCGTACCTGGTGGATCCTGCTTGGCACCGGCTTCGCGGCCCTGATCCTCACCTTCGTGACCAACATCGCCGACCCCGCTGCCGCCGCGGACGTGAGGACCAACCTCGGCCTGGCGTCGCTCATCCTCATCGTCTTCTCCTACGTCGCGATCATCGCGGGCTTCATCTACGACTTCCGCAAGATCCGTCCCCTGCGCAAGCAGGCCGACGCCGCCGCCGCCGGCATGAGCCTCAAGAAGCTCAACGGCACGGTCGACGATCTCCGCAGGAAGAAGATGGCCGAGGAGGCCGCTCGCAGCTCCCAGAAGGCCGCCAAGCGCTCCAAGTCTCGCTTCGGCAAGAAGCAGGCGACCGGCGCCGACGCAGCGGATGAGGCCGAGAAGGACGCCAAGTCCGACAAGGCAAAGAAGTAAGTCGGGCAATCTCTGCCGCGCCGCCAAAACCGGCGCGGCAGGTGCTACAATATGGGCTTGCCCGCCTCCGTAGCTCAGGGGATAGAGCACTGGTTTCCTAAACCAGGTGTCCGTGGTTCGAATCCGCGCGGGGGCACCAGAGAATGCAGCAGGCCGGACGCAAGGTGCGCCCGGCCTGCTTTCGTATGCCGCCGTGAGTCCGCCTCGACCATCGGGGAGGCAGGACCCGGCGGGCGCCCTGTGGCGAGAGCCGCGCACCGAGAGCTTCGCAGCGAGGGCCGCGCGACCCTTGAAGAAGAGGGGCGCGGGACCCATAGTCCTGCGCCCCTCCAGGGTGGTTCGTGCGTATCGGCGGCCATGGGCCCGTCTCGGACCCACCGGCTAGTTCGTGCCGGTGTCCGTTCCGGTCCCCGTGCCAGTGCCCGTCCCCGTGCCGCTGTCCGTACCCGTGCCGGTGCCGGTGCCGGTACCGGCACCGGAGTTGGATCCGCCGCCCGTGGTGGAGCTCGTCCCGGAGGAGACTCCGATGGTGATCGAGGCTCCCTTGCTGGCGGTGCCCGTGGAGGACTGCCAGACGACCGTGCCCGCCGCCTTGCTGCTCGAGACGGTGCTCGAGGAGACGGAGAATCCCGCGCTCTTGAGGCGCGTGGTGGCGGTGGATTCGTCGAGGCCGACTACGTCGGGCACCTCAACCTGGGCGGCGCCGAGCGAGACGGTGATGTCGACCTCCGAGCCCTTGGTCGCCTTGCCCGTGACGCTCTGGTAGGAGACCACGCCCTCCTTGTACTTGTCGCTGTAGTCGGAGGAGACGACCACGGAGAAGCCCGCGTTCTCGAGCGCGGAGCGGGCGTTCTGCTCGCTCATGCCCACGACGGAGGGGACGTCGATGGACTCGGTGCCCTTGGAGAGCTGGTAGGTGACCGTGTCGCCCGCCTTGACGGTGGTGCCGGGGGCGGGGCTCTGCTGGGCGACGTTGCCCGTCTCGACAGAGTCGGAGTAGACGGAGTCGCCGGCAGAGGCCACGAGGTTGAGCTTCTTGAGCGCCGCCTCGGCCGCGGAGGGCGTCATGTTGGTGAGGTCGGGCACCGTCACGTCCTGCGCGGGCTCCTTGCCCTTGGAGATGACGAGGTTGATCTGGGTGCCTTCGGGGGCGTCGTTGCCGGCGTCGGGGTCCTGGTCGATGACCAGGCCCTGACCGACCGTGCTGGAGTACTCCTCCTTCACGGTGCCGCTCGTGAAGTAGTTGGTGGCGTCGATCTGCTGGATGGCCTGGTCCTTGCTGAGACCGATGAGGTTGGGGACCGAGCGGGTCGCCGGGTGCGAGAGCGCCCAGGCCGCGGCCGCGAGCGCGGCGATAAGGGCGCAGACGACGAGGGCGATGGCGACGTTACGGTGCCGCCTGTGCTTGCGCTGGGCCTCGAGCTCCGTCGCGGACTGCTGGCGGAAGCGCTGGCTACCCGTGGCGGAGGGGTTGCGCGTGCGGCCGAGCTGGGAGGTGTCTCCGCCGATGGGCTGCACGCGGTTGGCGCGCGGGATGGGGTTGGTCACCATGGGGCTGATCGTCGCCGTGGTGACCGCCTGGAGCCTGCCTGCGAGGTAGTCGCGCAGCGCGTGGTAGAGCTCGTCGGCCGTCTGGAAGCGGTCGGCGGGGTTCTTCTGCATGCACTTGAGGATGATCGATTCGAGCGCGGCGTCCACGTTGGGGTTGATCTGGCTGGGGGGCTTGGGCTGCTCGTTGACCTGCTTGAGGGCGACGGTGATCGCGTCGTCTCCGTCGAAGGGCACTCGGCCGGTCGCTGCCTCGTACATCACGATGCCGAGGGAGTAGAGGTCGGTCGTGGGACCGAGCTCCTTGCCCTGGGTCTGCTCGGGCGAGACGTAGTGCGCCGTGCCGAGCACGGAGTTGTCCGTGGTCAGGTGGCTGTTCTTGGCCCGCGCGATGCCGAAGTCCATCACCTTGATGTTGCCGTCCGGCTGCACCATGATGTTCTGCGGCTTGATGTCGCGGTGGATGATGTCGTGGCGGTGCGCCACGGAGAGCGCCTGGGCTATCTGCGAGCCGATCTGCGCGACCTTGCGGCAGTCGAGGGCGCCGTGCTTGCGGATGCCGCTCTTGAGGTCGGTGCCGCGCAGGTACTCCATGATGATGTAGTAGGTGTCGCCGTCCTTGCCCCAGTCGTAGACTGAGACGATGTAGGGGCTCTGGAGGGCGGCTGCCGCCTGCGCCTCCTGCTTGAAGCGCGCTGCGAACGAGGGGTCGGCGGCATACTGGGGGAGCATCGTCTTGATGGCGACGGTCCTCCCCAGGACCTTGTCGAGACCGCGATAGACAATCGCCATGCCGCCGGTGCCGATCTTGTCCTGCACTATGTAACGGCCACCGAGAACTCTACTAGGCATCCACTGCTCCTATCGACAGCGTGGAACCCCCACGCAAGGTACCGACCCTGACGGCGCTCGGCTTGTGCCGGCGTCCCACCTGACCGCTGCGCGCGGCTCCCCAGGGAGGCTCCTGCGGCCGAGCCGCCTCCCTGCGCCGCAAGATCACGAGGCCGCCCCCGCGGACTGCACGGCGAGGCACTGCGCGAGCACTCTGCCGGCGACGCGGGTCGCGACCCCCGTGACGTCCTGCCCGTTGCCCTCGATGCAGATCGAGATGGCGAGGGTCGGACTATCGTACGGTGCGAAGCCCACGAAGAGGGAGTTGATGGAATTGCTGCCCACCTGGGCGGTTCCGGTCTTGCCGGCGACCTCGTATCCGTTGACGCGAGCGGCGGTGCCGGTGCCGGAGGTGACGACCTCGCGCATGCCCTCCTTGACCTTGGCCGCAGTCTCGGAGGAGACGGCCTGGCCGAGGGACTTGGGGCTCGTGGTCGAGGTGGTCACGCCCTCGGGGGAGAGGATGTGGTCGACGACGTAGGGGTTCATCACGATGCCGTTGTTTGCGATGGCAGAGGCCATCACGGCGTTCTGCATGACCGTCGTCTGCGGGCCGGCCGGGCTCTGGTGCTCGCCCACGGGCTGGCCGCAGGCCGCCCACGCAGTCTCCCAGCTGGTCATCTCGGAGGGGTTGGGCATGAGCGACGCGCTGCAGGAGAAGTCCTGGCCGAGCGCGGAGCCGTAGCCGAAGGCCTTGGCGTAGCGGACGAGGGTCTCCGGCCCGACCTGGGTGCCGACCTGGCCGAAGACGGTGTTGGCCGAGTAGGCCAGCGCCTCGCGCAGGGTGATCTCGCCGTAGCTCGCGTCCCGGTCGTTCGTGACGGCGCGGCCGTCAACGTCGAGAGACGAGGGCGCGGAGTAGGTGCTGTCGAGCGAGGCGGCGCCCGAGTCGATCGCCGCGGCGAGGGTGATTACCTTGAACGTCGACCCGGGCGTGTAGAGCTGGGTGGTGCGGTCGAGCAGGGCGGAGCCCGACGAATATATCGCCGAGTCGATGTCGTCGAGGGCGTAGGTCGGGTTGGAGGCCTTCGCCAGGACCGCGCCCGTCTGGGGGTTCATGACCACGATCGCGCCCTGGTAGCCGCTGAGCGCGTCCTCGGCCGCCAGCTGCATCTGGTAGTTGATCGTCAGGACGACGGAGGAGCCCGCGTTCCTGACACCAGCCAGCGAGTTCAGGGCGCCGGACCAGGTGGAGTAGTTGGAGTTGCCCGAGAGCGTGTCGTTCATGCTCATCTCGATGCCGGTGGCGCCGTACTGGGTGGAGATGTAGCCCACCGTGTGCGCCGCGACCGAGCCGTGTGGGTAGCTGCGAGCGTACGTGCCGTCCGCGCGCGCCAGGCTCTCCGCGAGGGTCTGGCCGTCGGAGGTGATGATCGCGCCACGCTGGACGTAGGCGGTCTTCCTGATGGTGTGGTTGTTGCTTGGCATCTCCTGGATGTCGTGAGCCTCGATCACCTGGATGTAGGTGAGGTTGGCGATGAGCAGGGCGAAGAGGACGGTGAAGATTGTGATGAGCCTGGTCAGGCGGTTGCCGAGGGCGACTCGGCCGAGGACGCCGGACTCGGGGGTGTCAAGGCCGAAGCTGCCGCGGACGTGCGAGCCGCGCGCGACGGCAGAGACCCTGCTCGCGGCACCCGGCGCCACGCGCGTGGTCGTGCCGGAGGCGATCTCCGCGCTGCGGCCCGTACCCTCGTCGCCCGCGCGCAGGAGCAGGCCGACGATGATGAAGCTCGCGAGGAGGGAGCTGCCGCCCTGGCTCATGAAGGGCAGGGTGACGCCCGTGAGGGGCAGCAGCCGCGTGGTGCCGCCGATGATCAGGAAGGCCTGGAAGGCGATCGCGCAGGTCAGGCCGATGGCCGTGAAGGCCGAGACGTCGGACTTGGCGCGGGCGGCCGTGGCGAAGCCGCGGACCGAGAAGATCATGTAGCCCATGATGACCGCCGAGGCGCCGAGCAGGCCCATCTCCTCGCCGATGGCGGAGAAGATGAAGTCGGAGGCGACGACGGGGATGAGGGTGGGCAGCCCCTTGCCGATCCCGGAGCCGATGAGGTCGCCGTCGGCCAGGGAGTAGAGTGACTGGATGAGCTGGTAGCCGCCGTCGGGGTTGCCGAAGGGGTCGAGCCAGATGGCGACGCGGTTCTGGACGTGGCCGAAGGTGTGGTAGCAGAAGACGCCGCCCACGGCCAGAAGGACGAGGAAGACGAGGACGTAGCTCGCCCGTCCGGTCGCGGCGTAGAGCATCACGATGAAGAACGTGAAGAAGAGCAGGGCGCTGCCGAGGTCGCGCTCGAAGATGACGACGAGCAGGCTGATGCCCCACATCACGAAGAGGGGCGCGAGCATGCGCGGCCGCGGAAGCGCGAGGGGCCCGAAGTGGCGGGTGGAGGCCGAGAGCAGCTCGCGGTTCTCGGCGAAGTACGCCGCGAGGAACAGGATGATGAGGATCTTGGCGATCTCGCCCGGCTGGAAGGAGAAGGATCCGAAGGTGATCCAGAGCCTCGAGCCGCCGCGCTCCGTGCCGACGAGCATGGGCAGGACGAGCAGCGCCACGCCCGCCGCACCCATCGTGTACTTGTAGCGCGCGAGGTCGTCGAGGCTCTTTACCGCGACGAGGGTCGCCACCATGGCGCCCACGGAGACGAAGAGCCACATCACCTGGCGGATGGCGTCGTCCGGCGCGAGGCGGGTGACGAAGGCGATGCCGATGCCAGAGAGCACGAAGGTGACGGGCAGGATGACCGGGTCCGCGCCGGGGGCGAGGAAGCGGATGGCGACGTGGGCCACGGCGAAGGCCGCGAACAGGCCGAGCGGCACCGCGAGCGTATGGAAGCTGAGCGGCGTCTGCGTGTTGGCCACGTACATCGCATAGAGTAGCACGACGGGGATGGCCCCCGCGCAGAGCAGGAGAAGCTCGGTGTTCCTCCTCGTTGCTATCGTCCTCGCCATGTGATCACCTGCCCTCCGTCTGGTCCTCTGCCCCGCTCTGGGTGTCGGCCTTCGCGACCGCCTGCCCCTCCGCCGTCTGCGCTGCCTCCGCCGGCGTCGCCGAGCCGTCCTCCGCCGGGGCCGACGGGGCGTCCCCGGCGCCCGCGGTCTGGGCGCCCGCGGAGCCGGAGGCGCTCTGCGTCTCGGCGGCCGCCTGGGCCGCCTTGGTCTTCTCCTGGTCGATCTGGTCGCGGTAGCGCTCGACGGTCACGTGCGCCTCCTGCTCGGAGGAGACGTGGATGCCGCCCTTGAGCTGGTCTTGGATGGCGACGGGCAGGTCGCTCACCTCGACCGACGAGGTCTCGACGAGCTCGTTGAGCGAGATGCCGAACAGCTCGTCGTTGATGCCTCGGTACACGCCGACCGTGCCGCCGTTGTCCCCGACGTACCAGTCGTTGCGGATGATGGCCCCGATGCCCCCGGCGATCGTCGCGAGCGCCACGAGGGCGATCGCGACCCACACGGCGACGCTCCTGCGACGGATCTTGCGATGGACCTCGGCGAGCCCGTCGTCGAGGACGTCGACGACCACGACGGTGACGTTGTCGTGGCCGCCTGCCGTGAGGGCGGCGGAGACGAGGTTGTCGGCGGCGGCCTGGGGCGTCACGCTGGAGATGGCCACGGACTCGAGGTCCTTGTCGGCCACCATGCTCGAGAGGCCGTCGGAGCAGATTACGACGCGGTCGCCCGCGGTCACGTCGATCAGGAAGTGGTCCGCGTACATGTCCGGGTCCGAGCCGAGCGCGCGGGTGATGATCGAGCGCGACGGGTGCGTGCGCGCCTCGTCGGCCGTTATCTCACCGGCGTCCACGAGTTCCTCCACGTAGGAGTGGTCGTGCGTCAGGCGTACGAGGGTGCCCGCGTGCAGGAGGTAGACGCGCGAGTCGCCGACGTGGGCGATCGCCATCTTGTTCTTCTCGATGATGACGCAGGTGGCGGTGGAGCCCATGCCGGGCTTGCCCTGACCCCGGTCCGCGCTCATGAGGACGGCGGCGTTGGCCGACTCCACGGCGGCGCCGAGCGCGATGTCGTCGGCGTGCTCGGGCGCCATGGCCCCGATCGTGTCGACCGCGATCTTGCTCGCGACCTCGCCCGCCGCGTGGCCGCCCATGCCGTCGCACACGCAGAACAGCGGCGCGCGCACGAGGAAGGAGTCCTCGTTCTGGCCGCGCACGAGGCCCACGTCCGAGCGCGCCCCCCAGGAGAGGGCGTCGGAGCAACCCGTGGAGGTCGAGGCGCCCGCGCGGTTGACCACCGGCATCTCGTTTCTTCCCGGGGCGTTGACCGGCTCGGCCGACTGCTCCTCGTCGAGGGTGGGTGCGTCGTCGCTCATCGGCGGCTCACTCGCATGATGGTGTCGCCTACCTGGACCTCGTCGCCCTCGCGGAGGGTGACGGGCTGGGTGATGCCGTGCCCGTTCACCAGGGTGCCGTTGGTGGAGCCGAGGTCCTCGAGGACGAGCGCCGGGCCCTGCAGGGTGAAGCGGGCGTGGGTGGCCGAGACGAACGGCTCGTCGATGACGATGTCCGAAGAGGGCGCGCGCCCGATGACGACGGGGCCGAGGATGTCGACGTGCAGGCCGCGCAGCTGGCGCGAGCCCTTCTCGACGTCGACCGACCAGATCGCCGCGTCGCGGCGCTGGCCGCGCACGAGGCCGATGCCCGTGCGCATCGCGGCGTACAGGAAGAGGTACAGGACGACGACGAGGAGGATGCGACCCGCGAAGAGAACGAGGTCGATCATGCTAGTCCTCCTTGAACGTGAGGTTCACGAGGCCGATCGTGATGACGTCACCGTCCCTCAGCGAGCACGCCTCCACGTCGATGTCGTTGACCAGGGTTCCGTTGGTGGACTTGAGGTCGTGGATGACCCACTCGCCGTTGTCGTAGACGATCTCGGCGTGGCGACGCGACACGTTGGGGTCGTGCAGGACGATCCCGCCGGGCACGCGCTCGCGGCCGATGGCGGTGCGCTGCGTGGTGACGGGGTAGCTGCGCCCGGTCTCCTGGTCGATGAGGCGGCAGGTCGCGGGCCTCGTGAGAGAGGTGGGGGCGATGACCTCGTGCACGTCGGTCGTGGACACGGGGACCGTGGCGTCCGAGGTGGACCCTGCGAGCTCGACGCTCGCGGGCGTGGCGGGGGAGGATGCCTCCTCGGCGTCGTCCGAGCCCTCGCGGCGCAGGAGCGCCTCGTCCACCACGTCGTCGATCGCGGAGTCGGGCATGACCTCGAGGCCAGCCGAGCTGCTGCCGAGGCCCGCGTCCGCGGGTCCCGCCTCCGGGCTGGGGACGGGCGCCGCGCCCGTGCCGGGGGCCTGTGCGGTGGGGGTGGGGGCAGGGGTGGGGGCCACGTTGAGGTAGGCGCTCTCCTCGGCGCGCAGGCGGGCGAGCGTGCGCGGGTCCACGTTCTCAGCGAAGACGGCGAAGCGGCCCTGCTTGAGGCTCGGGTCGACCATGAACCTCACGAGGGGCTTGCCGACGAAAGTGTAGGCGCGCTTCTTGGCCTGGGCCTCGACCAGGGAGGAGATCTCCTCGGTGATCTGCGGGTAGAGCGTGCGCATGTTCTCGTCGTCGGCGGTCGAGACGAGGACCGTGTAGAGCGCAGGTGCCGTGTCGATGCCGTCGATGACGAAG
Source organism: uncultured Olsenella sp. (assembly GCA_900314575.1). GTDB lineage: Bacteria > Actinomycetota > Coriobacteriia > Coriobacteriales > Atopobiaceae > Olsenella_K > Olsenella_K absiana. The sequence continues at coordinate 51,859 of OMVS01000002.1, forward strand.
GTCTCGTCCTCCATCTCGCGGACGGCCTTCTTCGCAAGCTTCTTGAAGGAGAAGGGCTCGGACTTGACTCCGCCGCCCGCGCCGAAGATAGAACCGATGCGCTCCTCGAATATGTCCAGGACGTTCATGCTCGCTCATCACCTTCCGCGTCGCCACCGGGGCCGTGAAGGACGGTCGTGACACACATAATCACTCCTAAGACTACCGCAACGCCAAATGAGGGCAGATCGCCAGCGCCTGGGTTGGTGATATTCTCCATCTGAGCCCATGCAAACTGAAACGATGCCAAGACGAGCGCGGAGAGCGCGTAGCCGGCGATGCAGCTCGCCCTGGTGCCGCGCGCGACCAGCAGGGAGCAGACCCACGAGGCCGCGGCGACGCCGGCGAGCGAGGCCCAGCTGCCGGGGTCGCCGGCGGCGGCGACGACGCCCGCGAGCAGGCCCCGGGCGTCGAGCCCCCAGGTGCCGACGAGCTCGGACCCCCGCTCGAGGAGCCAGGCCGCCACGGCCGTCCCGAGCGCCGAGGCGGGCGGAAGGGTGCCCCCGGCCGCCGGGACCGCGGCCTCGGGCGAGCCGAGGACCAAGGGGGCGAGCAGGGCGAAGGCGCCGAGGCGCTGACGGCGGCCTATGGAGACCCACCAGAGCAGTGCGGCCAGCGCGAGCAGGAGGGCGAGGGGGAAGACGTCCGCCGTCGCCCCGGAGGCGATCGCGAGCAGGCTCGAGACGGTCGCGAGGGGGACGCCGAGCACGGGGAGGGCGGCCGTCGCGGCGGCGCCGGCGCCGCAGCAGGCGGCGAGAGCGCCGCCGTCGAGGGAGAAGGCCCGAGGCAGCGTCCGCCACAGGACGGCGGCGGTCGGCAGGGCCGCGGCCGCGCGCACGAGCGCGCCCTCGAGCCAGGGGAAGCGCTCCCAGGGCGTGAGCTGGCCACCGTCCGGCGACGAGGCCGGCCCCTCCTCCTCGCCGGACTGCGAGATGAGCCAGGCGAGCGACTCCTTGCCCTCCCGTGCGTCCCCGAGCGCGCGCACGACGCCTCCCACGAGCTCCGCAACGGAGGACATGCGAGCGGCGGGGCTGGGGTCCAAGGCCCTGAGCAGGGTGCTCTCCACGACGCCGGCGAGCTCCGGCTCCACGTGGGAGAGCGACGGCGTGGGTCCGCGCCGAATCTTCTCGAGCGAGCGCTCCGGAGTGGCGGCGGCATAGGGGCAGCTGCCGGTGAGGGCCTGCCAGGCGACGACCGCGAGGGAGAAGACGTCGGTGCGCTCGTCTACGTAGTCGCCACAGATCTGCTCGGGGGGCATGTACCCCACGGTGCCGCCGCGGGCGCCCTCGAAGCCGGCGGCCGAGGCGAGCGACGCCATGCCGAAGTCGGCGAGCTTCACGGTGCCGTCGCGCGAGATCATGATGTTGGCCGGCTTGATGTCGAGGTGAAGGACGCCGTTCTCGTGTGCGAACTCGAGGGCCGACCCCACGCTCTCCAGCACGTGGGCGCACTCGTCGAAGGTGAGGACGCCCCCCTCCACGCGCGCGAGGAGCTCCTGGAGGTCCAGGCCGTCCACGTACTCCATCACGAGGTAGGAGCTCTGCGCGTCCGTCTCGAAGTCGTAGACGGTGACGATGTTGGGGTGGGAGAGCATGCTCGAGGTCCTGGCCTCGCCGAGGGCCTCCTCGAGGGTGGAGGAGGGCACGGCGCCCTCGGAGACGGTCAGGGGCATGCGCTTGATGGCTACGCGGCGCTGCAGGCGCGTGTCCCAGCAGGTGCTCACGGTGCCGAAGCCGCCCTCGTCGTTGGTCGAGAGGATGCGGTAGCGTCCGAGGAGCATGCGCGCCGCCCCCGCGCCCCCTACCGGCGCGGTGGGGGCGGCGTCCGGGGCGAAGGCTCCAGAGGTCCGCGTGTCCGGGTCTGTTCTCGCTGCGTTGCGCACGACGGCTCCCTCGGTCGCGCCGGCGTCCGAGCGGCCGGCGTCTCGCGATGGCCCTCCGAAGGGCTCCCCTGGAGGGGCCATTGGAGACGCCATTGTACAGAAAAAGAATGTCCTAAGATTGTCCTTGCACTTTCCCCAGCGGTAGTAGTAGGATATGTGCTCACGCGGGCGTGGCGGAATTGGCAGACGCGTACGGTTCAGGTCCGTATGAGAGCAATCTCATGAAGGTTCAAGTCCTTTCGCCCGCACCATTGCAAAGTATGAGCACCTCCGTAGGCTTGGCCTCCGGAGGTGCTCTTCTTATGGACGGCTCTTCCGTTGCGCGGCTTACGCCCAAGGCAGGCCCCTCTCTCGGCGCAAGCCAGGCGCAAATCGGTCGCAAACCGCAGGTACGAGTCGGGAAAGGGGAGAGGGCGGGACTGCCGCCTCGCCCTCTCCCTATGCCCGCGCTCGGGCGGGTGGCTATGTATGTAAGTGGAAGGGCGCGCGAGGCCCTCGTCCTAGTGGTTGTCCTCGTCGAAGTCCGACCAGCCGCTCTCGTCGTCATCGTCGAACAGGTCCCAGTCGTCCTCGGACTTCTCGTGGTTGTAGAACTCGCGGCGCGTCTTGCGCTCGAGGACGACGGCGATGATGAGGAAGAGGATGATTCCACCCACGACGAGGCACGCGACGCCGGGTCGGGTGCCAAACAGCCAGTCCATGAATCCAGATGCTGCGCTCATACGTGCGCCTTTCGTTATGTAACCTAGCGGAACCTCGCCAAGTATATACTTGGTCATCAAGTGTAACGGAACCAAGACGGTGCTATCACAAGGTGCGTGAAAGCCGCACCCCCGCCGAGAAGGGGAGCTTATGCTCGACATTAAGTTTGTACGAGAGAATCCCGACGTCGTGGACAAGTCCTGCGCGTCGCGCCAGAACGCGCACTGGGACCGTGAGAGGTTCTTCGAGCTCGACGAGGAGCGCCGCACCGTCATCGTCGAGGTGGAGAAGATCCAGGCGGAGCGCAACGCCGTCTCCAAGCAGATCGGCCAGCTCATGCGCGAGGGCAAGAAGGACGAGGCCGAGGCCGCAAAGGCCAAGGTCAAGGCCAACAAGGACCGCATGGACGAGCTCAACGAGAAGCGCGGTGCCGTCGAGAAGGAGCTCTTCGACCTCGTCGCCGCCATCCCCAACATCCCGCACGAGTCCGTGCCCTACGGCAAGGACGACTCCGACAACCCCGAGGTGCGCCGCTGGGGCGAGCCCACGACGTTCGACTTCGAGCCCAAGGCCCACTGGGACCTCGGCCCCGCGACCGGCATGATCGACTTCGAGCGTGGCATCAAGCTTGCCGGTACCCGCTTCTACCTGCTCGGGGGCGCTGGTGCCCTGATGGAGCGCGCCCTTATCAACTTCTTCGTCGACGAGCACGTCAAGGCCGGCTTCAAGGAGTGGTGGCCTCCCGTCATCACCAACTACGACAGCCTCTTCGGCACCGGCCAGCTGCCCAAGTTCGACGAGGACCTCTATCACGTGAGCGGCGGCATGTACCTCATCCCGACGGCCGAGGTCATGCTCACCAACATCCATCGTGACGAGATCCTCTCCGGTGACGACCTGCCCCTGTGGTACACGGCGTTCACGCCCTGCTTCCGCGAGGAGGCAGGCTCCGCGGGACGCGACACGCGCGGCATCATCCGCGTGCACGAGTTCGACAAGGTCGAGATGGTCAAGTTCGCCAAGCCCGAGGACTCCATGAACCAGCTCGAGTCCATGGTCGCCGAGGCCGAGCGCATGCTCCAGCTCCTCAAGCTCCCGTACCACGTCGTCACGCTCTGCACCGGCGACATCGGCTTCTCCGCCACCAAGTGCTATGACCTCGAGGTCTGGCTGCCGAGCTACAACGCCTACAAGGAGATCTCCTCCTGCTCCAACTGCTGGGACTTCCAGGCGCGTCGTGCGAACATCCGCTACAAGGACCCCAAGGAGTTCAAGGGCACGCGCCTCGTGCACACCCTGAATGGCTCCGGCCTCGCGGTCGGTCGCACCATGGCCGCGATCATGGAGAACTACCAGAACCCCGACGGCTCCATCACGGTGCCCGAGGTTCTGCGCCCCTACATGCGCGGCATGGAGGTCATCAAGCCCATCGCGTAGCGGAACCGCTATCGCAAGGCAGCGCGAGAAGAGCGAGGGGGAGGCCTGGCGTCGAGCCGGGCCTCCCCCTCGAGCCGTTACGCGCTGGCAGGCGCCGCCGCCGACGCGCGAGGGAGGCCCTCCCGGCGGGGTCCGCACAGGCATCGGCGTCGCGACTACTTCTTGTCTAAAGAAAAAGGCCCGGATACCCGGGCCGAAGATTCATGGTGGAGAATAGGGGATTCGAACCCCTGACCTCATGACTGCCAGTCATGCGCTCTCCCAGCTGAGCTAATTCCCCAATCAGTTGGTGCGGTAGATACTTTACCAAAGACTCGTCCGCGCGCAAGCCCCAATTTTAATTCACGGTCTGTCCATCTCTGAGCGGTCACCCCATTCTCGATTCTAGAGAAGACAAGAACAGGTGTTCCCATAGCGCTCATGGAGTAGTACAATTGTTCCCATCACAGGGGATGGGAGGCAATCATGGGAGGCTATCCGCAGGAGCACAAGGGCTACACGCTCTTGGAGGTCGATGACGGGGACGAGACGAGGAGGGTCTTTGGCTTCGAGGAGCCCGGCGGCCTTGGCGTCGGGGAGATTACACGAGGCGAGCTGACGATGTGCGTCTTCGGGACGGACGCCCACTTCCACCAGATAACCCTCACCGAGAGAGACTACGAGAGGTGCGCCCGCCTTCTCGGCGCGGCGGACTCGCCCGAGGACGCAGGGGACCTGGTCTGCCAGTTGCGTATCTGGTTCGGGGCGACAGGGTTCTTCCTGAGCGATCTCATGGACCTGCTCGACCGGGAGGGCGTGCGCTACGGCTACCTCAATGACTGCAGGGGCGCCGGCGTCTCATACCATGCGGTCAACGGCTTCGGAGGGGAGGAGGGCCACCTGAGGCTGGTCTAGCTGGGACCGGGCGCCGCTTCGGCCTCTTGACAAAAAAGGAGCCCCTTTCGGGGCTCCTTCGAAATCCTGGTGCGGCCTGAGGGATTCGAACCCGCGACAGACTGATTCGTAGTCAGTTCCTCTATCCAGCTGAGGTAAGGCCGCTTGCGGCTATTTACTATGCCAGTCGGGCCTGGATGAGTCAAGGACTTTTTTCCTCTTTTTGAGAAAAAATTGAGGGATGGAGAAGAACGCGAGGTAGAAGGGGGCGTCAGAGCGCAACTGAGGTCCAGTCGCGCGAGGGGGAATCTACAATTGCGTAAGATGGGAGCGGAGGGAACATGCACAGGCTATTTGTCATGAGCGTCGACGCGCTCTTCACGAGCAACCTCACGGACGTACGGAGGCTGCCAGGCTTCTCACAGGTGCTCGAGCGGGCCGCCGTGTTCGAGGACGTGTATGCCGTCTATCCGACGCTGACCTACGTATGCCACGCGAGCATCATGACCGGATGCTGGCCCGACCGACATGGGGTGCCGCACAACCAGCTGCTCGATCCCGCTACGGGCGACCGGGTGTGGTACTGGGACTACGGGAGCCTACGCGCCCCCACCATCTTCGACTGGGCCAAGAGGGCGGGAAGGACCTGCGCCTCGGTCGGATGGCCGGTTACGGCCGCGGCGGACGCGATAGACGTGAACGTGCCCGAGGTCTGGGTCTGCGACCCCCAGATGATGCGAGACGAGCTCCTGCCCCAGGCTCTGGACGAGGTCTACCGGCGGGGGTGCTCGCCCGCCGGCTTCTCCCTCTACGAGCGGCACAAGGACCTCTTGGTCAATAACGCGACGCCCTACCTCGACGAGTTTGACGTGGCCTGCTGCGAGGAGGTCATCGAGGGATGCAAGCCTGACGTGCTGCTCACGCACCAGGCCCACCTCGACCACGTGCGCCACTCCTGCGGCGTGGACTCCCCCCAGGTCCAGGACGCCCTCAGGTTCCACGACTCCCTCGTGCAACGCTGCATCGAGTCCATGCGCCGCGCAGGCACCCTCGACGACACCGTCTTCGTGATCCTCGGTGACCACGGGCACCTGCGCGTGGACTACAAGATCTGCCCCAACGTCCTTCTCGCCCAGGCGGGCCTCATCGACTTGGGTGCAGGCGGAGTGCCAGGCTCATGGCGGGCCTACGTGCAGAGCGCCGGCGTGAGCGCACAGCTCTTCGCGCGGGACGGCCGGGCGCTCGAGGAGGCGAGGGCGGCCCTCGCGCCCCTGGTGGAGGACGGGCTCGTGACCAGCGTCCTCACCCGCGAGGAGGCGCGCCGCCTCTACCACGCCGGGGGCGACTTCGCCCTCATGATGGAGGCGGCTCCCAACCACGCCTTCGGCGCGGACTGCACGGGCGAGCTCGTGTGTGCCTCGGGCAGCGAGGACTACCGCTACGCGGTCTCCACCCACGGGCACCTGCCATCGCGCGGGCCCCGCCCACCCTTCGTCGTGGCTGGCCCGGGCGTCGAGCCTGGTCGTTACGTCGGGGCGCGCCTCGTCGACGAGGCGCCCACGCTGATGAGGCTTGCGGGGATTCCCTACGACGAGGCCGCGCTCGACGGAACGGACCTCTTTGGTCCGGGGTCGCCGGCGGTCAGGGTCCCGGACTGGGCATAGCGCCCAAGATAAGGAAAAACCCGCCCGACCTGACGGTCCGGCGGGTGCATTTACTGGCGGAGAGCTGGGGATTCGAACCCCAGATAGGATTTGGTCCTATACTCGCTTAGCAGGCGAGCACCTTCGGCCTCTCGGTCAGCTCTCCAATCAACATGCTTGAGCATCATACCCCAGTGAGGACAAAGTCACAACTTCAACATCTGCGGAAGGTCGCCTACGACGACGTCCTCTGGGTGGGCGCGCAGCGCGTCCCAGGAGAAGCGGCCGACAAGGGCCTCGGCCGAGAGGGCCTCGCCAGGCTCCGCGAGCGACACGAGGGACGCGAGCCAGCCGATCAGCGGCTCGGGGCCGGCGAGGCGCGAGCGGAGGTAGCCGAGGTCGAGGTCGTGGTCCCGCTTCGAGAGGCGACGTCCCTCGGGCGTTATGAGGAGGGGCACGTGCGCGTAGCGGGGATGGGAGTAGCCCAGCAGGTCCTGCAGGTACATCTGGCGCGCGACCGAACCGAGGAGGTCGCTGCCGCGGACGACGAGGTCGACCCCCATGAGGGCGTCGTCCACCACGACCGCCAGCTGGTAGGCGATGACCCCGTCGGAGCGCCTCACGATGAAGTCCCCGCAGTCGCGCGCGAGGTTCTCCCGCCGCTCCCCGAAGACGAGGTCGCGAAACCTCACCTCGGCGGCAGGGTCCTCGGTGTCGGGGACGCGCAGGCGCGTGGCCGGCGGGCGGAGGCGCGAGCGCCGCGCGACCTCGCTCGGCGAGAGGCCACGACAGGTTCCCTGGTACACGTAGGTGCCGTCCGAGGCGTGGGGCGCGCTCGCGGCATGGAGCTCCTGCCTCGTGCAGAAGCACGGGTAGGTGTGGGGGGCGAGCTCGCGCAGCGCCTCGAGGTAGAGCCCGCCCCGGTCGGACTGGAAGTAGGGGCCCTCGTCCCAGTCGAGCCCGAGCCAGCGGAGGTCGTCCACGAGCAGGCCCGCGACCTCGCGGTCCTGCGCCCGGGGGTCGAGGTCCTCGATCCGCAGGACGACGCGCCCGCCCGCGGAGCGGACCGCGAGCCAGCCCATGAGCGCCGAGAAGACGTTGCCCGCATGCATGCGACCGGAGGGCGTCGGGGCGAAGCGCCCGACGGGGCCGCCGTGCGCGCTGTCCCTCCCGGCCACTACCCCTCCTCCCCAAAGAGGGCGCTGGCGTAGGCGTAGACCTCTATCCCGCAGGTGGGGGTCGGCGGCGCGGTGCGGACCCTGCGCATCCCCGCGTGGTCGTAGAAGCCGAAGTCGCATCCGTCGTCGGTCATGAGGTAGAAGCCCCGCGCTCCCGTCTCCCTGAAGTGGTCGATCGCGGCGGAGAAGAGCCTCCCGCCCACACCCCTGCCCCTGAGCGCGGGTGCCGTCACGAAGAGCTCGACGGAGGCGTCGGCGTAGGGCTCCCCGCTCGCGGCGATCCGGTCGGAGAGCGCCTGCTCGCGCTCGAGCACCTCGATGCCTTCCGTCGTCGCCGCATCCCAGCGCTCCCTCGCGGGCAGCGTCGCCATGAGCAGGTCGATGCGCCTGCGCCAGAGGTTGTAGTGGGGCGCCGACCCGCGGCTCGCGCACAGGATGACCCCGCCGGCGACGCCGTCCTTCTCGGCCACGAGCGACCAGTCGTGGTGGAGGAGATGGTGGCAGAGCTCGACCGCGCCGAGGGTGCCCTTGAGCGCGGTCGGGGCGCAGGGGAACCAGAGGTCGGCGAGGAGGGGCGCGAGCGCCTCGACGTCGCGCTCCTCGAAGGGGCGCAGCCTTGCTCCGCCCTGCTCGTCCACCCTGTCGCGACGCGGGTCGCATCCCCCTCGCAGCGGCGAGGGGGCCTGGTTTGTGCTCGACATTCGACTCTCCTGGATTCGGGCGCGACCGCGCCCCCGAGTGGGTATACCGAAGTACATGGTAGACATCGTAGCGATTGGGCGCCGGCGCGGGCCGGTGCGGGGGAGGGGCGTATGTCAGAGGTCGACGAGGCCATGCAGGAGGGCTTCCAGCTGGGAAGGCCGGCGCTCGTGTGCAGGTGGAGGCTCGCCGGCGCGCGGCTCCCGATGGCCAACAGGCACATGCGGGCCCTCGGGGAGCGCGCGGTCCTGGGGTCGCGCCTCTCGGCGCAGCTGCTCGCCTGGGTCAAGCAGCACATCGAGTGGACGCTCGCAGACGGGGCGGCCGAGCACCCGGACGGCGTGCTCATGCTCGTGGTGGACGAGAAGGGCCGGGCGGCGATGAGTGTGGGGCCCTACGAGGGGCTGGCGTCGACGACGACGGAGGCCCTCGTCGAGCGCGCCCGCGCCTCCAAGGTGGAGGCCCTGCGCACCGGCGTCGCCCCCGAGACCCTCTGGGCCGTCTCCGGGGACGCGCTCGTGTGGGGCGCGGCTCCGCAGCGCCCCGCCTCCGCCACGGGCTCGCTGATGGGCGACCTTGCCCGCACGCTGGGGATCCCCGTCAGGAGGGACGACGCCCTCGCCGAGGAGGTGGCCGCCGACCCCGCCGCCTACGAGGAGGTCTTCCTCGTCTCGGACGAGCACGGCGTCGTGCCCGCCCGAGACGCCTCCGGCGCGCGGGCGCTGAAGTTCGCCCAGGGCTACGAGCGCCTGCTCGACAGGACCGCGCGCCTCTAGCCTCCCGGCGCCTTGCCGGCGCGGCATGACGGCCCCGGCCTGCCCCCGTCGGCGCCCCACCCCGTCCGACCTCGCCTCGAGGCCTGGCCGGGATACCCCGGCGCGGTGCCCGCTGCATTGCGGGAGTGTGGTTGCTGTATCATGTGGAAAGCACTGTGTGGGGAGCATGGCGCACAGGCGGCCCCGGCCGATTACTGGGGTATGAACTCGTGATAGCCACCGGATCCTCGGTGGACCGTATCGCTTCGAAGGAGAGGATATGGCGAGAAAATTCAAGTCGATGGACGGTAACGAGGCGGCAGCCTACGTCTCGTACGCCTTTACGGAGGTGGCGGGCATCTACCCGATCACGCCGTCCAGCCCGATGGCCGACCACGTCGACCAGTGGGCAGCTCAGGGCAAGAAGAACATCTTCGGCACGCCCGTCAAGGTGGTCGAGATGGAGTCCGAGGGCGGCGCGTCCGGCACCGTTCACGGCTCGCTCGGCGCTGGTGCCCTCACCACCACCTACACGGCGTCCCAGGGCCTTCTCCTGATGATCCCGAACATGTACAAGATCGCCGCCGAGCAGCTGCCGGGCGTCTTCCACGTGTCCGCGCGCACCGTCGCCACCCAGGCGCTCAACATCTTCGGTGACCACTCCGACGTCATGGCCTGCCGCCAGACCGGCTTCGCCATGCTCGCCGAGGGCAACGTCCAGGAGGTCATGGACCTCGCCCCCGTCGCCCACCTCTCCGCCATCGAGGGCAAGGTGCCGTTCCTCAACTTCTTCGACGGCTTCCGCACCTCGCACGAGATCCAGAAGGTCGCCGTGTGGGACTACGCCGACCTCGCGGACATGTGCGACATGGACGCGGTCCAGGCCTTCCGCGACCACGCGCTCAACCCCGAGCACCCCGCTGCCCGCGGTAGCCACGAGAACGGCGACATCTTCTTCCAGCACCGCGAGGCCTGCAACAAGGTCTACGACGAGCTGCCGAAGGTCGTCCAGGGCTACATGGACAAGATCAACGCCAAGCTCGGCACCAGCTACCACCTGTTCGACTACTACGGCGCCCCCGACGCCGACCGCGTGGTCGTCTGCATGGGCTCCTTCTGCGACACGCTCGAGGAGGTCATCGACTACCTCAACGCTCACGGCGAGAAGGTCGGCCTGGTGAAGGTGCGCCTCTATCGCCCCTGGTCCGTCGAGGACTTCGTGGCCGCGCTCCCCGAGACGGTCAAGAAGATCGCGGTCCTCGACCGCACCAAGGAGCCCGGCTCCATCGGCGAGCCCCTCTACGAGGACGTCGTCTCCGCGCTCTACGAGGCCGGTCGCTCCGACCTGGTCGTCGTCGGCGGCCGCTACGGCCTCGGCTCCAAGGACGAGCCGCCCGCGGCAGCCTTCTCCGTCTACGAGGAGCTCAAGAAGGACCAGCCCAAGCGCGAGTTCACGATCGGCATCGTGGACGACCTCACCAACCTGTCCCTCCCGATGGACCCCGACGCCCCCAACACGGCCGCGGAGGGCACCATCGAGTGCAAGTTCTGGGGCCTTGGCGGCGACGGTACGGTCGGCGCCAACAAGAACTCGATCAAGATCATCGGCGACCACACCGACAAGTACGTCCAGGCCTACTTCCAGTACGACTCCAAGAAGACGGGCGGCGTGACCATCAGCCACCTGCGCTTCGGTGACAAGCCCATCCGCTCGCCGTACTACGTGACCAAGGCCGACTTCGTCGCGTGCCACAACCCCAGCTACATCGTTAAGGGCTTCAAGATGGTCCGCGACGTCAAGCCCGGCGGCACCTTCCTGGTCAACTGCCAGTGGAGCGACGAGGAGTTCGCGGAGAAGATGCCTGCCGCCGGCAAGCGCTACATCGCCGAGAACAACATCTCCGTCTACCTGATCGACGCCATCGACCTGGCCGCCAAGGTCGGCATGGGCAAGCGCACCAACACGGTGCTCCAGTCCGCCTTCTTCGCGCTGGCCAAGGTCCTGCCCGCCGAGGACGCCCTGCAGTACATGAAGGACGCCGCGGAGAAGTCCTACGCCAAGAAGGGCCAGGCCATCGTCGAGGCCAACTGGAAGGCCATCGACGCCGGCGCCACCGCCTTCCACAAGTTCGACGTCCCGGCCGAGTGGGCCAACGCCACCGACGAGAGGAAGGAGGTCGTCCTCGAGGGCCGCGACGCCATCGTCAAGCAGGTCAAGGAGCTCCTCACCCCGATCAACCTCATGGACGGCGACTCCCTGCCCGTCTCCGCGTTCAAGGACAACGCCGACGGCCAGTGGGAGCTGGGCGCCTCCGCGTACGAGAAGCGCGGCACCGCCGTCATGGTCCCGCGTTGGGATGCCAGCAAGTGCATCCAGTGCAACACCTGCGCCTACGTCTGCCCGCACGCCACGATCCGTCCGGTCGTCATGAACGCCGAGGAGGCCGCCAAGGCGCCCGCGTCCATGAAGACGACTGAGCTCAAGGTCCCGAAGGACACCGGCTACACCTTCACCATCGCCGTCTCCCCGCTTGACTGCATGGGCTGCTACAACTGCCTGGCGGTCTGCCCCAAGAGCACCCCGAAGGACGGCGGCGCCCTCACCATGGTCCCGCTCGAGGAGGAGCTCGACCAGGCCGAGGCCTGGGACTACGGCGTGAACAAGGTCTCCGAGAAGTCCGAGCTCGCCAACGACAAGAACGTCAAGGGCTCCCAGTTCCACAAGCCCCTGCTCGAGTTCTCCGGCTCCTGCGCCGGCTGCGCCGAGACCAGCTACGCTCGCCTCGTGACCCAGCTCTTCGGTGACCGCATGTTCATCTCCAACGCCACCGGCTGCTCCTCCATCTGGGGCAACCCCGCGGCCACCTCGCCGTTCACGACCAACGCGTGCGGCCACGGCCCGGCGTGGAACAACTCGCTGTTCGAGGACAACGCCGAGCACGGCCTCGGCTTCGAGGTCGGCTACGAGGCGGAGCAGGAGCGCCTCGTCGCCCTCACCGAGCAGCTCCTCAAGGTCGAGGGCCTGCCCACCTCGCTGCAGGACGCCGCGACCGCGTGGCTCGAGAACCGCACCGTCTCCGGCGCCTCCCAGAACGCGTCCGCTGCGTTCGCCAAGGAGCTCGAGGGCGTCGACAACGACGTGGCCAAGAAGATCCTGGCCGACAAGTCCTACCTCTCCAAGAAGTCCTTCTGGATCTTCGGCGGCGACGGCTGGGCCTACGACATCGGCTTCGGCGGCCTCGACCACGTCCTGGCCTCCGGCCGTAACGTCAACGTCTTCGTCTTCGACACCGAGGTCTACTCCAACACGGGCGGCCAGGCGTCCAAGGCTTCCAACCTCGGCCAGGTCGCGCAGTTCGCTGCGGCCGGCAAGGAGACCAAGAAGAAGTCCCTCGCCGAGATCGAGATGTCCTACGGCTACGTCTACGTCGCGCAGGTCGCCATGGGCGCCAACCCGATGCAGACCCTGAAGGCCATCGCCGAGGCCGAGGCCTACGACGGCCCGTCCCTGGTCATCGGCTACAGCCCCTGCGAGATGCACTCCATCAAGAAGGGCGGCATGATGCACTGCCAGGAGGAGATGAAGCGCGCCGTCGACTGCGGCTACTGGAACCTCTTCCGCTTCAACCCCGCCGCTCCGGAGGGCAAGAAGTTCTCGCTCGACTCCAAGGAGCCGAAGGGCGGCTATCAGGACTTCCTGATGAACGAGGCCCGCTACGCGCGCCTGACCCGCGAGTTCCCGGGCCGCGCGGAGGAGCTCTTCGCCAAGAACGAGGAGGCCGCGATGCAGCGCTACGCGCACCTGCTCAAGCTCAAGGACATGTACGCCGACGCCTAGGCCATAGCCTAGGGACTTGGGCGTAGCGTCCCGAGGTTCGTCGAGGGGCCGGGAGGAGAGATCCTCCCGGCCCCTCCTTCGTTTCGGGAGCGCGACTGCCATGGTGTGCACCACCAGGTGCGTGACGTGGCATCTGTAGGCTATGCTGCGCCTCGGGGTGCTCCCACCCTTCCAATCGCGTTGGGTGTATCCTCTGCTATATATTTATGTGTTCTGGCGGCGGGCGCGCCCGCCGCCACCGCCGCGCGGACGGGTCCACTCAGTTGCGCGTCCTGAAGAGCGCAGCGAGCGTCAGGGGCAGAATCGGGCTTTCGAGTTCAGAAGGGGCCTAGCTCAAGTTGAATCCCGCAATCGTCATCCCGACGTATTGGAAAGAGAACGACACGGACGACGGGTCGACGCTGGTCGGCTCCTACGACCACGCCACGCCGATCACCAAGCCCGTCCCCGAACTCGAGACCTGCCTGGAGTCGCTCGAGCAGGTGCGGGGCGTGCTCAGGGTGATCGTCCTGCTCGTCGCCCCGAGCTCCTGCGCCGAGGCGGCCCGTGCCCGCGTCAACGCCATCTGCAGGGCGCACCCAAACCTGAACCCCCTCATCGTCGGCCCCCGCGAGGCCGGCTACGTGATCAATGCCGTCCACGTCGTCGCCCCCAACCTCGAGGGGGAGACCGTCTCGCTGCGCGGCTACGGCGCGATCCGCAACATGGGCCTCGTCGTTGCGGCCGCCCTCGGCCACGACGTCGTGGTCTTCATGGACGACGACGAGCTCGCCCTCGACGAGAACTTCCTCGTGGACGGCGTCTTCGGCCTGGGCCTGCTGACCCGCCAGGACCTGCCCGTCTCGGCCAAGAGCGGCTACTTCTACGACGCCAACGACTCCTGCCTCGCTGACGAGGGGAACGAGCGCTGGTGCGACCACTGGTGGACCAAGAAGCGGGAGTTCAACCAGTGGATGCGCCGTGCTCAGCAGTCGACGAGGATCTCGCGGTCCAACTACGTCTGCGGCGGTTGCCTCGCGATCCATGCGGACGCCTTCTGCCGTGTCGCCTTCGACCCTTACATCACGCGCGGCGAGGACCTCGACTACCTCTTCAACCTGCGCATGAACGGCATGGACATGTGGTTCGACAACCAGTGGGCCGTCAAGCACCTGCCGCCCCCGTCCACCTCGGAGGCCGGCAGGTTCATGCAGGACGTCTACCGCTGGACCTACGAGTGCGAGAAGATCGACGTCGCCAACCACCGGATCGGCCTGCACAAGGTCACGCCGGAGTCCCTCATGCCCTACCCGGGGCCCTGGATCTCGCCCGGCGTCCGCACCAAGATCTTCGTCACGTCGCTCCTGCGCTCGATCGCCGGGCCCGAGCGGCAGCGCTACTTCGACATCTGGCTCAAGTCCCGCGGCGAGGCAAAGAGCTGGGCCGCCCGCACGAGCGAGAGCTACCTCTCGTTCCAGACCTACTGGCCCGGCATGATGTCGCAGCTCTGGCGAGACGAACCGCTGGCCGACGCGATTCTCGAGACCGGAACCCCGACCCAACCCAAGAGGAGGCGTCGGCGCAGGTGAGGGCGCGACTGACGGAACATAGCGGAACCCTGGCGCTCGTCGCGTCCGTCGCGGTCGCCGTCTCGATGCTCCTGCTGCTCTCGTGGGGCATCTCGACTGGCAACCTCGTGGCCGCGATGGTGTCGGGTGCCTTCCTGGCCATAGACATCGTGCTGTCCGGCTCCGTCGTCATGGTGCCGGACAACCTGCGCTCGCAGGCGACGGAGCGCACGCTGCGCCTCGCGTCGAGCACCCTCGCGCACATGCGCGACGGCCTCACGCCGGAGAACTGCACCGCCGTCTGCCAGCTGCTCCTGCCCGAGACCCAGGCCTGCGCCATCTCCATGACGGACACGGAGTCCGTGCTCGCCTTCGTCGGCGACGCCGTGAGCCGTACCCACGTGGGCTCGCCCAACACGGCCCCGACCGAGGAGGTGCTCAGGAGCGGCCGCATGGAGACCTTCAGCTCGCGCGACCTCACCGAGCGCGCGGCGCGCGAGGACGCGAAGGGCCCCGCTCGCGGGCGCTCCTACACGGTCGACGGCTACCCCGCCGGCATCATCGTCCCCCTCGTCGTGAGCGAGAAGCCCGTGGGGACCCTCAAGCTCTACTACCATACGGCGCGCCAGATCGACCGCACGCAGCTGAGGATCGCGCGAGGCCTCGCCGACCTCCTCTCCACGCAGCTCACGGCCTACGAGCTCGATCAGCAGGCCGAGCTCACGGCGAAGGCGGAGGTCAAGGCCCTCCAGGCGCAGATCAACCCGCACTTCCTCTTCAACACCCTGAACACCATAGCCTCGCTCACCCGGACGGACCCGGCGCGTGCGCGCGACCTCCTGCGGCAGTTCGCCGTGTTCTACCGCCGCACGCTCGAGAGCTCGGAGTCGCTCATCCCGCTCTCGCAGGAGCTCGAGCAGACCAGGCGCTACCTCGGGATAGAGAAGGCGCGCTTCGGCGAGGCGCGCATCGTCGAGTCCGAGCACGTCGGGTCCGGTCTCGGCGACGTGATGGTGCCCGGCTTCCTCATCCAGCCGATCGTCGAGAACTCGGTGCGCCACGCCATGCGCGACGACGGACCGCTGCACATCGACATCCACGTCGCGCTCGACGGCGACGACGTCCTCATCGCCGTCGCGGATGACGGGCTGGGCATGGAGCAGGAGGTCGCCGACTCGCTGGCGGCAGAGCCCCGCCCCGCGGTCGGCGGGCAGGGCTTGGGTGGCGGGCAGGGCGCGGGAATCGCGCTCTGGAACGTCTCCGAGAGGCTCAAGCGCTTCTTCGGCGCGGGGTCGGGGCTCGAGATTCTCTCCAAGGTGGGGGAGGGCACCTGCGTGACGCTGCGCCTCGCCGGCGCGGCCCCCAAGGAGGGGTTCGACGAGGGGGTCCTTCTCGCCTGATGCCCGCCGGCGGGACCCGTGGGC
>OMVS01000048.1 GCA_900314575.1 uncultured Olsenella sp.
TCCGCGAGGTCCGCGCGAGGGACGGGCGCGTGAAGGACGTCGCGCGCGGGTCCGCGGCGCTCGCCGGCCTGTCCGAGCGCGACCGCGACCTGGCCATGCGCCTCGCGTGCGGCGTCGTCGCGACCAGCGGCCGGCTCGACGAGGTCATGGGCTCGCACCTGACGGGCAGGGCCCACCTCGAGCCGCGCGTGCGCGACGCGCTGCGCGTCTCCTGCTTCGAGCTGCTCTACCTGAGCACGCCCGCCTCGGTGGCGGTCGACCAGGGTGTGGAGCTCGTGCGCGCGCGTTCGCCGCGCGCGGCCGGCCTGGCCAACGCCGTCCTGCACCGTGTCGCGGAGGAGGACCGGCCCAGGGTAGAGGCGGCGCGGCGAAGGCTCGAGGGCCACGCCACGGGCGACGTCGCCGCGGCCGGCCCCGCCGCAGTCGGCGACGCCGCGGATGCGGATGACCTGGCGGACCTCGCGCTCGTCTCCGGCCTCCCCGACTGGCTCGTGCGCGAGCTCGTGGGCGCCGTGGGCCTACCCGCGGCTCGGAGGGCCTGTCTCGACGAGCTGGAGCCCGCGCCCGTCTACGTGCGCGCGAACCCCATGAACTTGTCGCCCGGCGAGGCGCCCGCGTGCCTCGCCGGGCTCGGGCTCGGCCCCAGACGCGTCGAGGACACCGACGTCTACCTGCTTGAGCGTCCCGGTGCGCTCGCGTCGAGCGGGCTCGTGCAGGAGGCCGCCGTCGTCCCTGCGGACCTGGCGGCGCAGCTCGTGGCCCTCGTCGCGGCGCCGCGGCCTGGTGCGACCGTGCTCGAGGTGGGCCAGGGTCGGGGCACCAAGTCCCTGCTGCTCGAGGCGGCCGCGCTCGCAGGCGGCGGCGTGGCCGACATCCTGGGCGTGGACTCCGAGGCGTTCAAGTGCCGGGTCTCCCGGAGGCGGATGGGGGCCGCGCGCCTGTCCGACCACGTGTCCAGCCTCGTGCTCGACGCGCGCGAGCTCGGCGGCAAGGAGGCGCCGGCGGGCGTCGCCAAGGGCTACGACCTCGTCTTCGTCGACGCGCCGTGCTCGGGTTCGGGCACGATGCGGCGCCACCCCGAGATCGCGTGGTCGCTCGCGCGCGCGTCGGTCGAGCCGGGCGACCCGGAGGGTGCCGCCGTGCCGGGCTGCGCCGGCGGCCTTGCCCCACTGCCCGCTCTGCAGCTCCAGATCCTGACGGCGGCCGCCGCGCGCGTGCGACCTGGCGGCGAGCTCGTCTACGCTACCTGCTCGTTCCTGCCGCAGGAGAACGCCGACGTGGTCGACGCGTTTCTCGGAACGGACGAGGGAGCCGACTTCGAGCTGGCGCCCGTCTGCGAGGCCTGGGGCGTGCGAAGGTTGGGCGAGAAGGGCCAGCGGCTCCTCAGGTCCTTCTCCGATAGGGGCACCTTCCTGAGCCTGCCCGGCAAGTGGGCCTGCGACCTTCACTTCTGTGCGCGCATGGTGAGGCGCGGGCAGTAGAGCGCTGGGCGACAGCGCCGGGCGACAGTACGCCGTGTGACTACGCCGTGCGACCGCGCTGGGCGACCTTAGGGCCTGCGGGCGAACATGAAGAGAGCGCATGCCGGTCGCTGCCTGGCGTGCGCTCTCTTCATGCAAGGACGCTTGCTACGGTTGCCCCATACGGGCCGGTAATGGCTCCTTGTGCTGCGACGATGGTACTAACTACTTGCCCTTTTGATCAGTGTTGTAGAAGCCCGAACCCTTGAAGACGATGCCGGAGGGGGAGAAGACGCGCTCGGCCTCGTTGCCGCACTTGGGGCAGGTCACCTTGGGGTGGGCGGACATGGGGTGCTCCACCTCGAACGTGGTACCGCAAGAAGGACACTTGTAGTCATAGCGAGCCATAGAATAAAGCCTCCGAAGACGAACGAGCCGAACAGGGCGCGCAAAGCAACCCTGCTTCACGCTTGTGATACTTTACCCAAATGGCGGCGGGCGAACCGCAGGGATGCGACAATGCCCGCCGATTCCATGCCAGCTTGCGGCCAGCTCGCGGAGGGGTGCGTATGTCCATTGCAGGAGCGATCTTCGACCTAGACGGGACCCTCGTCGACTCGCAGACGCAGTGGCGGCGGGCCGTCACGGGCGCGCTCGAGGGCCGGGGCCTGGGCGCCGCCGAGGCGGACCGCGCGTTCGAGGAGTCCGATTCGCTCGCCCTGGGCGACAAGTGCGCGTGGCTCCATGACAACCTGGGCATGGGCGCGAGCGCGCAGGAGCTCTACGCGGAGGTCTTCGAGCGCATGCGGGCCGCTTACGAGCACGAGGTGGCTGCCCTTCCGGGGGCCGGGAAGTTCCTGCGCGACCTCGCCGGTGCCGGCGTGCGCCTCGCGATCGCCTCCTCCACGCCGCGTCCCCTCGTAGACGCCGCGCTGGCCGGGCAGGGGCTCGACGGTCTCTTCGAGGTGATCGTCACCGGCGAGCAGGTCGCACGCAGCAAGGAGTTCCCTGACATCTACCTGGCGGCGCTCGAGGCGCTCGGCACGCCGCGCGAGAGCACCTGGGTCTTCGAGGACGCGCCCTACGGGCTCAGGTCCGCGCGCGAGGCCGGACTCAAGACCGTCTGCCTGTTCGGCGCGGGGCACCGCGAGGGGAGGGGCTCGGACGAGGACTCGCTCGCCGCGCTCGCGGACGTCTTCGTGCATGGCTACGCCGAGCTCTCGCTCTCGCTCATCGACGACTTCGCCGCAAGCGACCCCGCGCGCCGACGCGGCGAGACCAGGGTCCTCGTCGTGGACGGCTCGCCGCTCCCGAGCTCGGCTGGACTCGTCGGCAGGCTCGCCGCCGCCTCCGACTACGTGGTTGCCGCCGACAAGGGCGCGGAGGCCCTTCTCGCCGCCGGCGTCCCCGCCGACATCTTCTGCGGCGACGCCGACTCCGTGAGCGAGGAGACCGCGGCGTGGGCCCGGGCGCACTCGTCGGCCGAGATCTTGTTCCCGAGCGAGAAGTACGACACGGACCTCGGCCTGGCGCTCGCCTGCGCGCGCCACGAGGCGGCGCGCAGGGGGACGTCGGCGCGCGTGACCGTGACCTGCGCCTCGGGCGGACGGCCTGACCACGCCCTCGCGGTGGTGGGGCTTCTCGCGCAGAACGCGGACCTGTCTCCGAGGATCGTGGAGGACGGCTACGAGTGCCGTGTGCTCTCGCCGCAAGGGACTGCGAGCTGGCGGATAGCGGGCCGCGAGGGGGCGACCTTCTCGCTCGTCGCGCTCAGGGAGGGGACCGTCGCGAGCGAGCGGGGCTTCCGCTGGGAGCTCGACCACCGGCGCCTCGCCCTTCTTGCGGACCTCGGGATCTCGAACGTGGTCGCCGCGGATGCGGCGGAGGTCGAGTGCCACGCCGGCGTCGCCGCGGCCTATCTCATCGGGTAGGAAGCCGGGAGGGGAGGCACCGGCAGGAAAGCTGGGAGGCACGGGTAGGAAGCCGGGAGGCACGGGTAGGAAGCCGGGCAGTAATCATAAAAAAGAAGGCCCTCGAAGAGGGCCTTCTAGAACTCTAAGCTCGCCTGACGAGGCGTCATGCCGAGGGCGCAGACTTACCCGCGGACCAGGTTGCCCTTCTTGAGGCAGGTGGTGCAGACGTTCATCTTCTTGCGCTTGCCGTCCTGCACGATGGTGACGTGCTGGATGTTCGGACGGAACTTACGGTTTACGGTGCGGTGCGAGTGGCTCACAGAACGACCAGCAACAGCGTGCTTACCGCAGATCTCACAAACCTTCGACATGATACTGACCTCCAACTCAGGCGCTCGGGCAGACGTGGTGGCCTTAGCGCCCCTACTACTCACAAAACACAGGTAACTATACCACAACCCTTCGGCAAGACAAGAGCATCATCCACCAACCTCAGGGGCGGGTGGGCAAAGCCCGCCGTTTCTCCACATGCACTCGACTGCGCGCCGCCCGCGCGCCCAAGCCCGCGCCGGCCGTCCCCAATGGTCTCGCTCCCCGCTCCGCTCGCGCGCGGCCTGCATTATCTGCGGTTCGAAGAGGGCCGCCCCTGTCGCCCGCCCGCCATCGCGGCCCTACGGTGGCGTCCCTGCGCGCCGCCCCGGGCTTCCCCCAGGTTCCCACAGCACATCAACAGTGCAATGAAGACGAGCAAATCGCTTTTTCCTGACAATTCTTTGGGATTTTGTCGAGAAAAAGCGATTTTCTCCTCCCTCAAATCGCGTTTAGCGGACAGAATCGGCGGATTTTGTCGAGAAAAAGCGATTTGCTCACGAAAGAGCCATACCGGCGCGCCGCGCCGGCACGGCCTAGAAGTCATGGGGCGGACAAGGACGGCTTAGAAGGGCTCTCAGCGGCTCGCCCGTCTGGGGGTGCCCAAGCTGAAACGCTTCGACTCCGTGGGCTGCACCTACCATGTGTCCCCTGCGCCGGCCGCGTCCGCGCCCAAGCCCGCGCCGGCCGCGCCCCCCAGCTCGCCGCTGGCGAAATCGTGCCTTGGAACTGAGCGGTTGCCACATGGGTTATACTGACTCCGATTCATGTGACGCAACGGGCGTGGTCGCAGGCGTGCGCGAGGCACGCTTCGGAGAGGAGCAGCACAGATGGCTGGATCCGTACCGGGTTCTCTCAAGGTATCTAATGACGTCATCGCGGACCTTGCGGGCTATGCGGCGCTCGAGTGCTACGGCGTCGTCGGCATGGCCATCACGGACGAGCAGGAGGGCGTCGCGCGCCTGCTCCCCACGTACCGCCTGCGCAAGGGCATCGGCGTCTCCTCGGAGGGCGGCAGGGTCGCCGTCGACCTCCACGTGATCGTCGAGGCCGGCGTCAACATGGCGTCCGTCTCCTCCAACCTCCAGAGCACCGTCAAGTTCATCCTCTGCAAGATCGCGGAGCTCGACGACGTCGAGGTGCGCGTCCACATCGAGGGCATGCGCACCCGCTAGGGCAGCAATCAGCCGAAGCGTCAACAAGGAACCGAGGCCTAACCAATGATTTCGAACGTGATCCGCTCCTGCTTCCCGGTCGCTGCCCAGGTGGTCGCCGACAAGGCCGAGGAGATCAACAAGCTCAACGTCTTCCCCGTCCCCGACGGTGACACGGGCACCAACATGTCCCTCACCCTCGGCACGGTGGTGAAGGAGGTCGAGGCCCTCCCCGCAGGAGCGAGCATGGCCGACGTCGCAAAGGCCATAACCCACGGCTCCCTCATGGGCGCGAGGGGCAACTCCGGCGTCATCACGAGCCAGATCCTGCGCGGCGTGGCCGAGGGCCTCGTGGCCGCGGACGGCCCCGAGGCCACCCCGTCCGACGTCGCCGTCGCCCTGCGCAACGGCGTGCGCGTCGCCTTCAAGGCCGTGCGCAAGCCGGTCGCTGGCACGATCCTGACCGTCCTCAAGGACGTCTCGGAGCGCGCCGACCAGCTGGAGAGGACCGACATCACCACCGACGACCTTCTCGACCAGCTCGTTGTCGAGGCCTATGAGTCCGTCGCACGCACGCCCGACCTGCTTCCCGTCCTCAAGGAGAACGGCGTGGTGGACTCCGGCGCCTTCGGCCTGGCCACCTTCATCGAGGCCTTCGTGAACGCGCGCAAGGGCAGGGCCGGCGAGGTCTCGGACTTCAAGACGACCGTCTCCACCGAGGAGGAGGCCAAGGGCCACGTGGCCGACGTCGTCGACATCGAGATCAACGACGACTGGGAGGGCTCGCAGTTCCGTTACTGCACCGAGTTCCTCTTCCACGCGGACAGCCCCATGTTCGATGAGGACGCCTGCCTCAAGTACTTCTCGACCATGGGCGACTGCGAGCTGCTCGTCGGCTCCAACCCGGACTACAAGTGCCACGTGCACACCAACCGACCGGACCGCGTGCTGCGCCACATGCTGCACCGCGGCCAGATCTACAACGTCTTCGTCCACAACATGGATCTCGAGGCGCAGGAACGCACGGAGAAGGTCCGCGCGGACAAGGAGGCCGCCGCACCCGAGCCCAAAAAGCCGCTCGGCTTCGTGGCCGTCGCCCCCGGCTCGGGCGAGGCCGACATCCTGCGCTCGCTCGGCGTCGACGTCGTCGTCTCCGGCGGCCAGACCATGAACCCCTCCACGGCCGACCTTCTCGAGGCCATCGAGCAGTGCAACGCGGAGAGCGTCATCGTCCTGCCCGACAACGGCAACATCCGCATGGCCGCCGAGGCCGCCGTCTCCGCGTGCGAGGACGTACACGCCGCCGTCGTGCTCACCAAGTCGGTGCCGCAGGCGTTCAGTGCCATGTTCGCGGTCGACCCCGAGGCCTCGCTCGAGGACAACGTCGAGGCCATGACCGAGGCCGTCGCCGCCGTCCGCGACGGCGAGGTCACCACCGCGGTGCGCGACTCCCAGGCCGCCGACGGCACGCCGATCCACTCCGGCGACGTCATGGGCATCGAGGGCGGTGCCATCACCGTCGTGGGCTCCGACGTCAAGCAGGTCACCCTCGACCTCGTCGCGCGCATGCAGGAGGCGGAGGAGGGCGACACGCTCACCATCCTCGCCGGTGCGGACCTCGACGACGAGGCCTTCGAGGACCTGACGGCCGCCATCGAGGAGGCCCAGCCCGACCTCGAGATCGACGCCCACAGGGGCGAGCAGCCGCTCTACCCCGTCGTCTTCTCGCTGGAGTAGGAAGCGCCGGTGCTGAGCGTAGGCGACGCGGGGGCAAGGCTGCAGCAGACCTGCGCTCTCACCGGATCGACCTCCAGGCTGCGCTACGTGTCAGGGAGGCGCGAGGAGGCCCTCGGCCGCCTCGGCCTCGCCCGCGTGCGCGATCTGCTGCTGCACCTGCCCCATCGCTACCTCGACTTCACGCGCGTGACGACCGTCGCCGCAGCCGAGCTCGGCGCGGACGCCACCATCGTCGGCACGGTGGACCGCGTCAAGCTCAAGCGGCCGCGCCCCAGGATGCAGATCGTGGAGGTCTCCGTCCTGGACGAGACCGGCGTGCTCATGGTCTCCTTCTTCCGCCAGCCCTGGGTCGCGGACCAGCTCAAGCAGGGCGAGAAGATCGCGGTCTCGGGCAAGGTCACCTTCGCCTACGGCTTCAAGCAGATGCGCTCCCCCTTCTACGAGGTCCTCGGCGTCCCGGGCGCGCCCGCCGTCGCCGAAGGCCGCCCCGCGGGCAGCGCCTCTGCCGCTGCGGGCGCCCCCGCCGTCGCCCCCGCCCCCGACGCCTCCTCCTTCGCGCGCGTCCTGCCGGTGCACCCGGTCGCCGAGGGCGTCTCGCCCTCGTGGATGCGCCGGATCGTCTCGTGCGCGCTCGCCGACGACGGCGACGTCTGCGACCCGGTGCCGGTGGAGCTCGTGTGCCGCCACGGCCTCATGGGCCTGCGCCAGGCCCTGCGCGAGGTCCACTTCCCCCACGGCCTCGCCGCTGCGGAGCGGGCGCGCCGCCGCCTCGCCTACGACGAGCTGCTGAGCCTGCAGCTCGCGCTCCTCACGCGCCAGAGAATCGACCTCGGCGGCGTCGAGGCCTGCGCCCACGTGACGGACGGCCCGCACCTTGCCGCCCTTCTCGACGCGCTGCCCTTCTCGCTCACCTCCGAGCAGCGCCAGGCGGCCGACGAGCTCCTCTCCGACATGGCTGCCCCCCGGGTCATGAGCAGGCTGCTCCTGGGCGACGTCGGCACCGGCAAGACGGCCGTGGCCGCCCTCGGCCTCGCCGTCGTGGCGGACACCGGCACCCAGGCGGCCGTGATGGCGCCGACCTCGGTGCTCGCGCGCCAGTACGCCGACAAGCTCGGCGCCCTCCTCGACGCGGCGCACGTCAGCTGGGCCCTCGTGACGGGCGCCACGCCGGCCCCCGAGCGGGCGCGCACGGCCGAGCTGCTCGCGTCCGGCGAGCTCACCTGCGTCTTCGGCACGACGGCGATCCTCTCGGGCGACCTCGCCTTCGCGCGCCTGACCTACGTGGTCGTGGACGAGCAGCACCGCTTCGGCGTCAACCAGCGCCTCGCCCTGCGCGAGAAGGGCCCGGGGGCGGACCTGCTCGCCATGACGGCGACGCCCATCCCGCGCACGCTGGCGCTCTCGCTCTACGGCGACATCGCGCTCTCCCGGATCTCCGAGCGGCCGCACCCCGGCGCGGGCGTCACGACCAGGGTCATCCCGTCGGAGAACGCCGACCTCGCCATCGGCGCGATCCAGGAGGCGGCGGAGGCGGGCCGGCAGGCCTACGTGATCTGCCCGCTCGTCGACGACGGCGACGACGGCTCGGAGCTCGACGAGGTGCCGGAGAGCGCGAAGTCGGGCGCCAAGCGGCCGCACTCGGCCCAGTCGACCTACGAGCGGCTCTCGCGCGGCGCGCTCTCGGGCCTGTCCCTCGGCCTGATCACCGGCAGGATGTCCGCGGACGAGAAGGACGACGCGATGGCGAAGTTCAAGGCGCACGAGACCGACGTGCTCGTCTCGACCACCGTCGTCGAGGTGGGCGTGGACGTGCCAAACGCGACGGTCATGCTCGTCTACGACGCGGACCGCTTCGGGCTGGCGACCTTGCACCAGCTGCGCGGCCGCGTGGGGCGAGGCGAGCTGCCCGGCGAGGTCTTCCTGGAGTGCGCGGCCAAGCGCGGCACGCCGGCGCGCCGGCGCCTGAAGGCTCTCGAGGACACGAGCGACGGCTTCGCCCTGGCGGAGCTCGACCTGAGGCTGCGCCGCGAGGGCGAGCTCCTGGGGTACCGCCAGCACGGCGGCGTCTCGCTGCGCATAGCCGACCTCGCGGCCGACAAGGACCTCGTGGAGGCCGCCTTCGCGGACGCGCGCGAGATCGCGGCGGCCGACCCCGACCTCTCCCGGCCCGAGCACGCGCCGCTCGCGCGGGAGTGCCGCGACAGGTTCGGCGCGTACTTCGAGGAGAGGGGCTAGCATGAGGGTCGTCGGCGGAAGGTGGAGCGGCCGCAGATTCGAGGCGCCCGAGGGCAGGGGTACGACGCGCCCGACGACGGAGCGCACGCGCGAGGCGATCGCGTCGATGATCCTCTCCGAGGAGGGCCTCGACCTCACGGGCTCTCGCGTGCTCGACGCCTTCGCCGGGTCGGGCGCCATGGGCATCGAGCTGCTCTCGCGCGGTGCGGCCCAGGCGACCTTCGTGGACCGCGACCGCAGGGCCTGCGCGCTGATCAGGCGCAACCTGGCCTCGCTCGCCGGCGAGGGCGGCCCGTGGCGGGTCGTGTGCGGCGACGCCCAGCGCCTGGTCGCGAGGCGCCTCGCGGGCAGTCCCTTCGACGTCGTGTTCCTCGACCCGCCCTACGCCCTGGGCGCGGCCGAGGTCGCGCGCATGGTGGAGGCCGGCGTCGCCTCGGGCACCATCGCGCCCGGGGCGCTCGTGGTCTACGAGCGCTCCGCGGAGGGCGAGCCCGCCCCCGTCGCGGGGGCGCGGACGGTCAGGTCGAGGTCGCGCGGGATCTCCTGCGTGGACCTCATGAGGGTGGGGGAGGACCATGACTGAGGTCCATCACGTCCAGCACGTCGTCGTCCCGGGGACCTTCGACCCCGTGACGCTCGGCCACATCGACGTCATCCGGAGGGCGCGCAAGCTCTTCCCGCGGGTCACGGTGGCGGTCGCGGAGTCGCGGGCCAAGCGCGGCGTGGGCACCGCCTTCACGCTCGAGGAGCGCGTCAACATGCTCCGCGAGGCGCTCGCCGACGAGGGCATCCGCATGGAGGGCGTCGAGGTCAGGCCCTTCGGCGGCCTGCTCGTCGACTTCTGCCACGAGGTCGGCGCGGGCGGCTTCGTCAAGGGCCTGAGGGCCATGACGGACTTCGAGTACGAGCTGCAGCAGGCCGACCTCAACAGCCACATGGCCCCCGACCTGGAGAGCATCTTCGTCATGTCCAGCCCCAAGTACGGCTACGTCTCGAGCTCCATCGTGCGCGAGATCGCCTCGCTCGGCTCCGACGTCTCCCTGCTCGTGCCGCCCAACGTGGCGCGCCGACTCGAGGAGCACTACGGCTCCGAGCCCGCGCGGGGCGCCGAGTAGGAGCGCGAGAAGGACGCGCGCCCGCGGCCCGGTGCGCCTGCGGCTGCTCCGCCGCGCCCAGCCCTCCGCGCCCGTCCCCAGCCAGACCCGGCCGCACCCAGCCTGCCGCACCCGTCCCCACGTGCCCTTTTTGTGGGACGGCGCAGCCAGCGCCGCATCTGCTAACATGTTGGGGATAGCGCTGTCGCTACGAAAGGAGTCCTGGATGCAGCCAGGTGAGGAGATAGAGAGCCTGGTCGACGAGCTCGAGCAGATCGTGGTCGAGGCCAAGTCGTCGTTCGGCGGCGGGGGCCAGAAGAAGATCGTCGACGCTGAGGAGATCTACGGGATTCTCGACGAGATCCGCAGGACCTTCCCGCAGGAGTTCCAGGACGCGCGCCGCATCATCAAGGAGCAGGGCGAGACCCTCGACCGCGCCCAGAAGCAGGCCGACGCCATCATCGCGGACGCCCAGCAGCAGGCGATGGTCATCGCGGGCGACCAGGAGGTCGTGCGCCTCGCCAACCAGCAGGCGGAGAACATCCGCGACCAGGCGCAGCAGTACGAGCGCGACACCCGCTACAACGCGGAGGAGTACGCCGACACGGTGCTCTCTCACCTCGAGGAGAACCTCAAGTCGCTGACGAGCACCGTCACGCGCGTGCGCCAGACCCTGAACGAGAACTCCGGTGCCGCCAACGACGGCAACGACAACTGGTAAGCGCATGGAGCCGGTCATCGTCGCGCTCGACGAGCGCCTGGACAACCCGGGGAACACCGTCCCGTTCGCGGGGCACCTCGACGAGGGGGGCTACGAGGTCGGCGAGCACGTCTTCGCCCTCCCCGGCGGCATCGACTACGACCTCGTGCTGACCAACGCCGGCGAGGGCATCCTCGTGACGGGGATGCTGCGCGCCCACGTCGTCGGCGAGTGCGACCGCTGCCTGGACCCCGCCGAGTTCGACGTCGCGGCGGAGGTGGACGAGTACTACCTCTTCCACGAGCCTGAGCACCCCGCCGAGGACGAGGAGGAGGGGCCGGACTACTCGCTCGTCTCGCCCGACCGCACCCTCGACCTCACCGAGGCGCTCACCAGCGCCCTCGTGATGGAGACCCCCTTCGTGGTCCTCTGCAGGCCGGACTGCAAGGGCCTCTGCCCCGTGTGCGGCGCCAACCTCAACCACGGGGACTGCGGCCACGCGGCCCAGATCGAGGAGGAGAGGCTCTCCTCCAACCCATTCGCGGCGCTCAGGGGCCTCGACCTGTCGGACGGCGCGGACGAGCCGCAGCCGGGCGAGAAGGACTAGCCGCCCGGGACGGGCGCCACGCACGGTGAAGATATGCTGGAGCCATGCAACGCGTGCGCAAAGGTGGTATAGTTCGTTTCTGTGTGATTTGCAGAAAGTCCGTCCGTTCTCGGGCGGTACAGAAGTAAGAGAGGTAAACGATGGCAGTTCCTAAGCAAAAGAAGGGCCGCGGCGCCACGCACACTCGCCGCTCCGCCAACAGCAAGCTCGCCGCCCCGGCACGCTCCGTGTGCCCCCGTTGCGGTGCTCCTAAGCTTCCGCACCACGTGTGCCCCAACTGCGGCTACTACAAGGACCGCGAGGTCGTCGTCACCGACTAGCCACAGCAGCGTGCAACCTTTGTGGGAGGCTGGCTCAGAGGGGCTGGCCTCCTTTTCTGTATGCTGACCGCGTGCGGGCGAAGGACGCGCCGAGCGGGCAGGCTGCCGGCCGGACGGACGGGGAGGAGAAGAGCGTGACTACCATCTGCGTTGACGCCATGGGGGGCGACGAGCGCCCCGAGGTGGTGCTCGAGGGCATAGCGGCCGCGCTCGCGGCCGACCCCGAGCTCGAGGTCCTCGTCGCCGGGGACGAGGGGGTCGTGGGCCCGTTCGCCGAGTCCCACGAGCGCGCCCGCGCCCTCGTGACGACCGAGGTCATCGGCATGGGCGAGCACCCCGCCGAGGCCGTGCGCGCCAAGCGGGACTCGAGCATCGTGCGCGGCTGCGCCGCGGTGCGTGCGGGCGAGGCGGACGGGTTCTTCTCCGCCGGCTCCACGGGGGCGATCTTCACCGCCGCGACCCTGGGCGTCGGTCGGATCCGCGGCATCAGGCGCCCCGCCCTCGCGACGGCGCTGCCCGGCCTCGGCGGGCACCGCACGATCGCGCTCGACCTCGGCGCCAACGCCGACGCCCGGCCCGAGATGCTCGTGCAGTTCGCGCACATGGGCCGCGCCTACGCAAAGGTGGTGCTCGGCGTCGAGGACGCGCGCGTGGGGCTGCTCTCCAACGGCACGGAGAACGCCAAGGGCTCCGAGCTCGCCGTCTCCTACCACGAGGCGCTCGCGGCGGCCGGCTGCGGCTTCGCGGGCAACGCCGAGGGCACCGACCTCCTGCTGGGCTCCTTCGACGTGATCGTGTGCGACGGCTTCACGGGCAACGTGGCGCTCAAGTCCATGGAGGGCACCGCCAAGTACCTGGTCAAGCAGATCAAGGCCGCGGCGGGGGAGAGCAAGCGCTCGGCCGTGGGGGCGCTGCTGCTCAAGCCGGCGCTCAAGCGGGTGGCGGCGGAGCTTTCCGGCGACGAGTACGGCGGCGCGGTCCTTCTCGGCCTCAAGGCGCCGGTCTTCATCGGCCACGGCGCGACGAGCGCGACGGCGGTGGCCAAGGGGACCGCCGCCTGCGCGGCGGCCGTTCGCGGCGGCCTTGTGGACGGCATCGCCCAGGCGCTTGCCGACGCGAGCTAACGGATACAATCTTTCACGTCAAGTCCCGGCGGCGGGGTGGCCCCTGCGCCGGTGGCCCGGCGTCGGCGGGAGCCCGGTCGCCGGGGACGCTCGCCGGGAGGCCCGGCGGCGCCGAAACGTATGCGAGGAGGCAGGCATGGACCGCGCGGCAATCTTGGAGAAGGTCAGGGACCTCGTGAGCGAGACGCTCGAGTGCGACAGGGACTCCGTCGAGGAGGGCACGAGTTTCTCCGACCTCGGCGCGGACTCCTTCGACCTGCTCGAGCTCGTCACCGCCTTCGAGGACGAGTTCGGCAAGACCCTCGACGACGACGCCCTGCAGGGCATCGAGACCGTGAAGGACGCGGTCGACGCGATCGAGAACGCACAGTAGAAAAGGGGAGCGAAGCCTCTTGAAGCTTCACCAGAGAATCAGCGCCGTGGAGAAGATCGTCGAGCACCACTTCTCCGACACCCGGCTCATCACTTCCGCGATCACCCACCCCTCCGCCGTGGAGGGCCAGCCGGTCTCGGCCTCCTACGAGAGGCTCGAGTTCCTTGGCGACTCCATCCTCGGCGCGATGGTGGCGACAGACCTCTTCGAGCGCTTCCCCCAGATGGACGAGGGCGAGCTCACCCGCCTCAAGATCTCGCTCGTCTCGGGCGCCACGCTCTCCGAGGTCTCGCAGGAGCTGGGAATCGGCCCGCTGATCGTCTTCGGCGAGTCCGAGAAGGGCACGGGGACGCGTGGCATGCACTCCGCCCTCGAGAACGTCTACGAGTCCGTCGTGGGCGCCCTCTACCTCGACGCCGGCTACGAGAAGACCCACGAGTTCGTGCGCAGGACCCTCTCCCCCTACATGGTCCCCGAGCGCGCCCTGAGGCCGATCAGCCCCAAGTCGCGCCTGCAGGAGGTCACGCAGCGCGACTACAAGTGCGCCCCCGAGTACAAGCTCGTGGGCGAGGAGGGCCCGGCGCACCTGCCGACCTTCACCTCCGTCGTCTTCGTGGACGGCGCGCGCATGGGTCGCGGCACCGGCTCCTCCAAGAAGGAGTCGGAGAGCGCGGCCGCGCTGGACGCCCTCAGGAACCTGGGCGACGAGGAGACCATCAAGCGGGTCGGCGCCGCGGACGCCGCGGACGCTGCCGGCGCCGCTCCCGCCGCGGGTGCCGCCCCCGCTGCGGGCGGCCTGAGCTAGCAGGGGCGGGCCGTGTACCTCAAGTCACTCATGCTAAGGGGCTTCAAGTCCTTCGCCGACAAGACCCAGATGGTCTTCGACCCCGGCCTCAACGTCGTGGTCGGGCCCAACGGGTCGGGGAAGTCCAACATCTCCGACTCGATCCTCTGGGTCCTGGGCGAGCAGAGCGCAAAGATGCTGCGCGGCCAGGCCATGGAGGACGTGATCTTCTCCGGCTCCTCCGCCCGCCAGGCGGTCAACATGGCCGAGGTCACGCTCACCTTCGACAACTCCGACCACACGTTGCCGGTCGACTTCGACGAGGTCGCCATCACGCGTCGGATGTACCGCTCCGGCGAGAACCAGTACCTGATCAACGGGGCCGTCTGCCGCCTGCTCGACGTGACGGACATCCTGCACGACTCCGGCATGGGCAAGGACACGCACTCGATCATCTCGCAGGGCAAGCTCGACTCCGTCCTCTCGAGCCGCCCGGAGGACCGCCGCGAGCTGATCGAGGAGGCGGCCGACATCTCCAAGCACCGCCACCGCAAGCAGCGCAGCGAGCGGCGCCTCAAGAGCATGGACGAGAACCTCCGCCGCGCCAAGGACATCTCGCGCGAGATCAACCGACAGCTGCGCCCCCTCGAGCGCCAGGTCGCCAAGGCCCAGGAGGCCCACGAGGTGCAGGCGCGCCTCGTGGAGCTCAAGCGCCGCCTCGCCGTCGACGAGGTGCGCGACCTCAGGGGCACGCACGAGCGAGCCAGCGCCCGCGAGCGCGAGGCCGAGGCCGCCTCCGCGCTCGCCCAGGCGCGCCTGGACGACAAGGGCGCCGAGCTCGAGCGCTACCGCAAGCTCCTGGAGGAGAAGGGCCTGTTCGTCGGCGACCTCGACGAGCAGCGCCGCCGGCTCGGCTCGCTCATCACGCGCATGGACTCCGACCTGCGCCTCCTCGACCAGAAGGGCAGGAGCATGGACGCGCGCGCGGCCGAGCTCGCCCGCACGCTCGACGAGGCCGCGCGCGGCCGGCGCGAGGGCGCCGAGGAGCTCGAGCGCGTCC
>OMVS01000050.1 GCA_900314575.1 uncultured Olsenella sp.
GGCCCACGGCTTCCTCCTACGATGCATGTCTTCGCAAGCACCATCGTAGGACTGCCGTGGGTCATTTCACGTGCTCAGGAGGCGTTGCACTCGGAGTGAGAATCCGCCCACAATTTGTCCACCGCCAGATTGACAGAGCAAAGGGCGCACTGGCCAAAGCCGGTGCGCCCCTCGCCCTTATCGACCCAACGGCAAATCGACCGTAGCCACCCTGTTTGAATAGAGCGAAAACAGATGAGCGACGATCATCTCTTCATTACCGCAAAAATCAACACTGTAGGCGGCCTCAACGGCGGCGTCGAGGGCGGCATGGGCGGCAATAAGCTCTGGGAAAAGGAAGTCATTGTCGGGGTCATACATTTCCGCCAATGTTGCATCGGGATGGGCTGCGCGGGCGTCGAGGACCGCCTGTGCGCACGACTCGATGCGCTTGCGCTGCTCATCCGTTGCATCGGGCCAAACATAATTGTTGTAGACGATAGTGTTTGTGTAGCGGTAGTCGCTCTTCAAACGCCCAGCAACTTGGCGCATCCATGCATTATGAAATTGGCTCTCCAGAATACCAAATTCATATAATCCGCCATTCGATACCGAAAACAGCATGTCTCCCGGAATCATCCCATCCGTTACGAAGCCCATGGGGACGTATTTACGACGACCAGAGGAGACTTTCGGCACGGCAATGTAGCTATCGCCCTTCGGAGGCCTAACCTCGTCGAAGAGCCAAGGGGTGGCAGCCTTCTTCTGCGTCGCCACCTTCTTTGACGCGAGCCTGAACTCGCGGACACGCTGCACGCGCTCACGCAGCAGCGGCAGCTTAGCGAGGACCGCAGGGTCGACACCGTCCATCCACACACAGTAGCGGGGCACTCCGTTTATGAACTCCGCCCCCATGGAAAAGGGCTTAATATACGGCTCGGCCCCGGGCTCGCGGCGCAGCAAGTCGTCGCGTTCTTCTTGAGTAAGAAGAAGGTTACCGTTATCGGTCGGCTGACACCCACGGACCATGGGGGGCACATCGCACAAAGGCTTGGCCCTTCTCACCACGAACGCATCGGGTGACGGCGAAAGGTAGCCGTTGATGTGCTCGACCTCGCGCACGTTGCCGTCGCGGTCGAACAGCAGGCGCGGACCAGCGGCCTCGCGCGAGAACCCGACGATTATCACATGCACATGAGCCTCATCGGAAGCTTGCGAGTTCCAGACGAACGTCTGATGCGCGAAGTCAATGTGGACGCCATCATCGAAAAGTGACTTCCACAGAGGCTCTACCTGCTGTCCTTGGCAGATCGAATTCGTCGAGACAAACGCACAACGTGCATGGGTGCCGCGCGTGAAATCAACGGCTTTCTTGTACCAGCAGGCGACGTAGTCCAGCACACCGCCCGCCTTGCCGAAGATGTCGGCGCGATCTTTTTTCTGGTCCTCGGTAAGGTTGGAGTAGCCAATGAAGGGCGGGTTGCCGATTACAAAATCGACCTCGCTCGCGGAAACGGTGTCGTTCCAGTCCACACGGAG
Organism: uncultured Olsenella sp.; assembly: GCA_900314575.1. GTDB lineage: Bacteria > Actinomycetota > Coriobacteriia > Coriobacteriales > Atopobiaceae > Olsenella_K > Olsenella_K absiana. The sequence goes on from OMVS01000050.1 coordinate 1,519, forward strand.
AGCGTTCGCACAGGTGATTCCCTCGTAGTCGCGGAGCGGCAACTCCTGGTAGACGCGCTTGGTCACCTTAGCCGTGTCGATGTCGGCTTGTTTCTCTGCGATCCAGAGAGCTGTACGCGCAACACAACAGGCGAAGTCTTCGAGTTCTATGCCATGGAAGTTCTTGAGGGAAACTAGGACGTCGCGCTCCCCCACGCCCTCGAAGGACATGGACGCCTGCCCGTCGCCCGCGAGCTCAAATAGAATGCGGTTCTCCAGGGAACGCAAGCATATGTAGCTTTCAGTGAGAAAATTACCAGAGCCGCACGCGGGGTCCAGTACGCTGACTGAGCCGACCTTCTCGTGGAGTTCCTCCAGGGCCTTCCTCCTGGCGCCGCCCGCAACGGGCTTAGCCTTGGCCTCCTCGAAATCAGCCTCCAACGCATCAAGGAAAAGCGGGTCGATAACCTTGTGGATGTTCTCGGGACTTGTGAAGTGCTGCCCATTGGCGCGGCGGTGATCATGCGAGAGCGCACCCTCGAAGATTGATCCGAAGACGGTCGGGCTCACGCCCGACCAGTCGAACTCTTGGCAGCCGTCGACGAGCAGCGTCGTGCGGAACGTCTCGTCGAGGGGCGGAACCTCCGTGCGCTCACGGAAGAGCCCGCCGTTCATGTAGGGCAGGACTTTTAGCCAGTCCTCAGCGTACTCGTCGCGCTCTTCATCGGGGGTGTCCAGCCAGACGAAGAGGTCCTTGAGACCGCGCCGGAGATCCTCCGCCCGAAAATGCTTGACGTAGTCGCGAAAAGCATTCGGCGCAACGAGACCCGCGTCCTCGCAGAACATGAGGAACATTAAGCGCGTCATGAGGACGCTCAAGGCATGGTGGTTCTCAGGGGCATCGGGGTCGTTGAAAGAGGCGGCAGCGAGGTCATGAAGCTTCCCCATGATTTTGCCAGCCTCGACGGAGACCGCCTGGGAAATGGTGGTCGGAGCCTCCCCCGCGCCCTTGAGGAACTGGACGGCGGCAAGGTTCTTGGGAAGCTCAGCGAGCGAGAGCTTGAAAAGCGGCTCTTTTTTACAAAGAGCGTCGGCCTCGCGGTCAAATACCCACATCTGCTCGAAGTTGCATGCAACGATGTAGCGCGGCTGCTGCGTGAGCGGCATCCCCTGGGCATAGGCAAGCGCCTGCTGCGCAGGGGTGACCATGCGCCCTTGGCGTTTTTCGGGCTTGGCAAGGTCGATCCCGAGGGACTTCTGCTCGATAACCACCTTTGCGGAAGGGACGAGAACGTCGATAAAGCCGTTGTGATCTGACGCGGCAGTCTGGACAGGCACCTCGAAGCGCAAGCGCTGAATGGCATCATCCGCTCCGAGAACTTCCTGGAAAAAGCCTATCCAAAAGCGTTGGGTATCCTGGTTTTCGTCACCCTTGCCCGTCCACTCGCGGCAGAACTTCTGCGCATCGGCCTTCGTGCCAGCCATTGAAACCTCCATATAAAAGAAACGTCCGGCCCATTATCCCACGGGGACAACAAACCGGACCATTAGGGGCGCAGAGACGTTTCCAGGTATGCCACAGCAAAGCGAAGGTCTGTGCCTTTGATATACAAATGATGTATATAGCACCGAAAATGATGCCATTAAACTGCGAAAACTTGTTCTGGTTTATATCCAGCTCGTCCCCTTACGCCGAGTGCGGGCCGGCGGCGCGGACCTCCTCGGCCATGTCCGGGTACTTCTCGGCTGCGTTCCTCTCGAACATCGCCGCGAGGCGCCTCGCCTGCTCGTCGTAGGCGGCCTTGTCCGCCCAGGTCTCGCGCGGGTTGAGCACGTGCTCCGGCACGCCCTCGACGTGCTGCGGGACGTCCAGGTTGAAGACGTCGTCGTGGACGAAGCGGCCCTGCTCCACCGCGCCCGTCAGCGCCGCCGTGACCATAGCCCTCGTGTAGGAGAGCTTGATGCGCTCGCCGGTGCCGTAGGGGCCGCCGGTCCAGCCCGTGTTGATGAGGTAGACGCGCGTGCCGTAGCGCTCCATGCGCTCGCCGAACATGTCCGCGTAGACGAGCGGGTTCAGCGGCATGAAGGGCTCGCCGAACAGGGTGGAGAAGGTCGGCGTGGGCTCGGTGATGCCGCGCTCGGTGCCCGCGACCTTGCTCGTGAAGCCCGAGACGAACTGGTACATGGCCGCGTCCTTGCTCAGGCGCGAAATCGGCGGCAGCACGCCGAAGGCGTCGGCCGTGAGCATGATGACCACCTTGGGGACGCCGCCGTAGCCCAGGAGCTGCGCGTTGTCGATGTACTCGACCGGGTAGGAGACGCGCGTGTTCTCGGTGAGCGAGCCGTCGAAGTAGTCGGGCTCGCGCGTGGCCGGGTTGACCACGACGTTCTCCGCGAGCGCGCCGAAGCGGATGGCGGAGTAAATCTGCGGCTCGGTCACATAGGAGATGCGGATCGCCTTGGCGTAGCAGCCGCCCTCGAAGTTGAAGACGCCGTCGTCGGCCCAGCCGTGCTCGTCGTCGCCGATCAGGGCGCGGTTGGGGTCGGCGGAGAGGGTCGTCTTGCCGGTGCCAGAGAGCCCGAAGAAGACGGCGGTGTCGCCGGTCATGGGGTCCATGTTGCAGCTCGAGTGCATGGGCAGCACGCCCTCCTCGACCGGCATCAGGTAGTTCATGGTCGAGAAGATCGACTTCTTGATCTCTCCGGAGTACTGCGTGCCGGCGATGACGATCTGGCGCTCCTTGAAGTTGATCATCACGCAGGCCTCGGAGTTGATGCCGTAGCGCTCGGGGTCGAGCTTGAGCATGGGCGCCGCCAGGACCGTGAAGTCGGGCTCGCCGTAGTCCTCGAGCTCCTTCTGGCTGGGGCGAACGAGCATGTTGCGGACGAAGAGCGCCTGGCTGGCGAGCTCGCAGACGACGAAGTACTTCCGCGCGTACCTGCGGTTAGCGCCGGCGAGCCCGTGGACGACGAAGAGGTCGCGCGAGGCGAGGTAGTCGCAGACCTCCCGCTTGATGGCGTGGTAGGTGTCCTCGCTGATGGGCATGTTGACGGAGCCCCACGCGATCTTGTCGTGGACGTCCTCGGTGTCGACGATGAAGCGGTCCTTGGGGGAGCGGCCCGTGTAGCGACCGGTGGTGACGGCGAAGGCGCCGGTGTCGGTGAGCACGCCCTCCCCGCGCGAGAGCGCCTTCTCCACGAGTACCGCCGGGGACGCGTCGATGAGGACCGCACCCGTGCGGTCCTTGATCCCTGCCTTTGTGAGACGATCGTCGATCATGGTGCCTCCTCTTGAGACCCGGGGTGGCCCCTGGTGCCGCCTGCCGGCCGGGTCCTGGTGGACGTGCGGGCAAACTCGGTCAAGTATGCCCCATGCGTGCCGCCGGCGGCCCATCCGTAACAGGATGGTCGCCTTACCTGCGGCTCTTCGGGGGCGAGCGGCAGCGTTTTTTCTCCGGGCGCCGGTCCGCCGGGTCCCGTAAGGTGCGATACTCGAACACGCGGCGCAAGAGTCGGCCGAGGCTGCGCCCTGGCCGCGGCAGCGCCTTGGCCACGAGGTTGGGGGACACGATGAGCATCACCACGATTCGCACGGACGGTCTCGAGGCAAGCGTCGACTCGGCGGGCGCCCAGCTCATGAGCCTCAGGCTCGGAGGCGTCGAGTACCTCTGGCAGGGCGACCCCACCTGGTGGCCCCGGAGGGCGCCCGTGCTCTTCCCGATCGTGGGCAACCTGCGCGACGGGCGCGCCGAGTCCGCCCAGGGCGAGGTGCGCCTCGGCCGGCACGGGCTCGCCCGCGGCCTCGAGCACGCGATCGAGCGCGCCGAGGCGGACTCCGTCACCTACGACCTCAGGAGCACGCCCGAGACCCGCGAGCGCTACCCCTTCGACTTCGAGCTCGAGATGACCTACCGCCTCGCTGGCGGCGCCCTCGAGCAGCGCTTCGTCGTGACCAACACCGGCAAGGTAACGCTGCCCTACGTCGTCGGCGGCCACCCCGCCTTCAACATGCCCCTCGCGGCCGGCGAGTCCTTCTCCGACTACCGCCTCGAGTTCGCGCGCCCCTGGACCTGCTCGAGCCCCGTGCTCGAGCCCGAGAGCGGCCTGTGGGACCGAGGCCGGAAGGTCCCCCTCCTCGAGGACGCAGACGTCCTGCCCCTCTCCCACGAGCTCCTGGCGCACGACGCGCTCCTGCTCGCAGACGTGCCCGGGCGCACGGTGACGCTCGCCGGCCCCGCCGGCCACGGGGTCAGGGTGGACTTCGACGGCTTCGACTACCTGGGCGTCTGGAGCGCCGCCAACGACGCCCCCTTCGTGGCGATCGAGCCGTGGCGCGGTCCTTCGACCTTCTCGGACGCGGACGACGTCTTCGAGCACAAGCCGGGGATGGACTTCCTGGAGCCTCAGGAAAGCTCGGAATATTGGTTTAGGATAATCCCCTTCTGAGCATAATCCCCTAGGCCCTGCGCGGGCGATGCCACGAAACGAGAAGGATGGACCATGAGAATTCGTAAGGCCACCGAGGCCGAGATCAGTTCCTGCGTCGAGCTCTACGAGGTGGCGCGCGGCTACATGCGCGCCAACGGCAACCACGTGCAGTGGACGGGGGGCTACCCCTCCCTCGAGACCGCCCGGCACGACTTCGAGCAGGGCCACCTCTACGTCTGCGAGGAGGACGACAACTTGCTCGCCTGCTTCACCTTCTTCCTCGGCCCCGACCCGGCCTACGCCAGGATCGAGGACGGTGCGTGGATCAACGACGACCCCTACTGGGTGATGCGCCGCATCGCCGTCGGGGTGCAGGGAAGGGGCGTGGGCTCCTTCTGCCTCCACTGGATCAAGGAGCAGTGCGACAACGCCCGAGCAGACACGCACGAGCTCAACGCGGCCATGCAGGCCGTCTTCGTGAAGTGCGGCTTCGCCCGCTGCGGCACCATCTACACGGCCGAAGGCTCGCCGCGCGTGGCCTACCAGTACGTGGCCACCGAGGCGAGGCTCGCCTCCTAGGGGCCGCCCCCTAGATTAGCTCGAGCACCTGGCGAGGCTCCTCGAGGCGGGCGACCTCCCCTACCCCGCGCCCGAGGGGACGGGGCCGCCAGGCGGCGAGCGCGAAGTCCACGCCCGCAGCCCGGGCGCACTCGGCGTCGACGAGGCCGTCGCCCACGTAGAGGACGTCTCCTGCCTCGGCCCCGCTCCAGGCGAGGTAGGACTCGAGCGGCTCCGGGTCGGGCTTGTGCCGTTCCGTGTCCTCCGCCACGACCACATGCGCGAGCAGCCGCGAGACGTCGAAGGTCGCGAAGCCACGCTCCATCTCGGAGCGGGTCTCTGCCGTCACCGCCCCGAGCCTCACGCCGCTCCGGGCGAGCCCGGCCAGGACCTCGGGCACGCCGTCGAAGACCACGACCTCGTCCCAGTGCGCGAGGAGGTTCCTGATCCAGCGCTCCTGCGTCCCCTCGTCGCCCGGCAGCCCCATGCGCTCGAGCGCGGGCCCGGCGGGCAGGCCGTTGCCGAGCGCCGCCTCCTGGGAAGTGAGCCTTCGGCCCACGAGCTCCAGCGCGAGGTCGTCGAGGCCCGCACGAATCGCCCGCGTCGAGTCGATGAGCGTGCCGTCTATGTCGAAGACCACGTCCGTGTAGCGCATCTGCCACCATCCCTCTCGTGCCCGGCGCGCCCGCAGGACCCGCCGCGGCAGGGCGCGGCCCCCGTCCGGCCGGACGCCACCACATGCGAGGGGGCGGCGGCCGCAAGCGACCACCGCCCCGAACGACGGGTCCTTGTCGGACCCTTGTCCTTGTCGGGCCCTATCTCGCTACTTGGAGAGCAGCTCCTGGACGTCGAGGGCGATCATGAGCTCCTCGTTCGTCGGGACGACGAGGACCTTGATCTTGGAGTCCTCCGTGGAGATGACGCGCGGGTCGTCGGAGCGGACGGAGTTCTTCTCCTCGTCGATCTTGACGCCGAACCACGCGAGCTCCTTGCAGATGGCGGAGCGGAAGGTGTCGGAGTTCTCGCCGATGCCGGCGGAGAAGGCCATGGTGTCGAAGCCGTGCATGGACTGGGCCATCTCGGCGATCAGCTGGGAGGTGCGGTAGAAGAACATGTCGAGGGCCATCTGGCAGTGGGCGTCGCCCTTCTGGGCGCGCTCCTCCACGTCGCGGGTGTCGGAGGACACGCCGGAGATGGCGAGGATGCCGGACTGCTTGTTCATCATCGTGTCGACCTCGTCGATGGTGTAGCCGCCCTCGCGCACGAGGTAGCAGACGGTCGCCGGGTCGATGGTGCCGCAGCGGGTGCCCATGATGAGGCCGTCGAGCGGGGTGAGGCCCATCGTGGTGTCCATGTCGTGGCCGTCCTGGATGGCCGAGAGGGACGCACCGGAGCCGAGGTGGCAGGAGACGAGCTTGTGGACGTCGTCGCCGAGCAGCTCCTTGGTGGTCTTCCAGATGTAGCGGTGGCTCGTGCCGTGGGCACCGTACTTGCGGATGTGCAGCTTGTCGACAACGTCGCGCGGGAGGGCGTAGCGGTGCGCCTTCTCGGGGATGTTGTAGTGGAAGGAGGTGTCCGCCACGATCACGTTGCCGATCGAGGGGAACATGTCGCGGCAGATCTCGATGACGTCCGCCTCGGCGTAGTTGTGCAGCGGCGCCAGCGGGGCGACCTCGCGGACCCAGCCGAGCGTCTCGTCGGTGACGACCTTGGACTCGGGGAAGTACCAGCCGCCCTGAACGACGCGGTGGCCGATGCCCTCGATCTTGCTCTGGTCGAAGCCGGCCTCCTCGAGCAGCTGGAAGACGTGCTTGATGGCCGTCTTGTGGTCGGGAAGGGCGACCTCGAGCTTCTGCTTCTCGCCGCCCCTCACCGTGTAGCCGATGAAGGAGCCATCGATGCCGATGCGCTCGCAGTTGCCCTTGGTGAAGACCTCGCGGGTCTCGGTGTTGAGCAGCTGATACTTGAGCGAAGAGCTGCCGGCATTGATAACCAGTACGTTCATGAATTCCTCTCCTCGAAGACCTGGCCGTCCCGTGAACGGGCCGAAAAAATAACGGGCAGTTAGAATAATAACCCCAAAGACAACCGTCCGGGGCGAATTGGGGCAACGCCCTCCTGTCCGGCGGACGGAGGGCGTCGCCCGGCGGGGGGCTCGCGCGCGGCGCACGCACCCAGCGGGGCCGCCGCGCCTCGTGCCGCCTGTCTACCGCTCGGGCAGCAGCCCCTTGCCGAGGAACTCGCCGCCGAGCACGTGGACGTGCAGGTGCTGCACGACCTGGTCGGCGTCGGCGCCCGCGTTGGAGATGACCCTGAAGCCGCTCTTGTCGACGCCCGTGCGGCGCGCGACCTCCCTCACGGCGCGGCCGAGGGCGGCAAGCACCTCGTCGGGCACGTCCTCGCCGAGGTTCACGTAGTGGGCCTTGGGCACCACCAGCACGTGGACCGGCGCCTCGGGGTTCGCGTCCCTGAAGGCGCAGACCAGGTCATCCTCGTAGACGTAGTCGCCCTCGATCTCGTGGTTTGCGATCTTGCAGAAAATGCAATCCGACATGGCGTCTCCCCTACTCTCGCGTCTTTTCGTGCCCTACTCGCCCAGGAAGGCCGTCGACGGCGCGTCGGTCGTGTCCGGCAGCGCCTCGTCGTTGCTGGCGTCGAGAAGGACGCGCACCTTCTGCTCGGCGTCGGCCAGCCGCGCCCTCAGGCTCTTCAGCAGCTCCACGCCGCGGCTGTAGCGCTCGAGGGACTCCTCGAGCTCGAGGTCGCCGGCCTCCAGCGAGCGCACGATGTGCTCGAGCTCCGTCGACGCCTCCTTGAAGGTCATGTCCTCGACCCTCCTGGGCTCGTCCTTGGTCTGCTGCTCCTCCATTGGCTTCCTTTCTCGCGCGCCGGCGGCCCGCCGCTAGCGCCCTTCCCTCTTCTCCGTAACCTGGGCCTTGACCGACCCCCTGCCGAGCAGGACCTCGATGCCGTCGCCGCGCTCGACCTGCCCCGCGTCCGAGATGACGTGGCCTTCCGCGTCGCGCGCGATGGCGTAGCCGCGGCCGAGCACCTTGAGCGGCGAGAGGGCGTCGAGCGAGGACGCGAGCCGCGCGAGGTCGGACTCGTAGGGTCGAAGGAGGCGCGGGCCCACGTCGATCAGGCGCGTCGCGTCCTGGTCGAGGGCGCGGCGACGGCGCTGGAGCGACGTCGGGATCGCGTCGTGCAGGCGCTGCTCGCTCATGCGCAGCTGGTCGAGGCGGTCCGTGACCATGCTCATGGGCTCGCGGAAGACCCTGCGGCTCGCGAGGGAGCCCACGTAGACCTCCTCGCGCCCGAGTCGCGCCCGCTCCGAGCGCCCCGCGCGGGCGCCGAGCTCCTCGACGCGCTGCGACTCGCGCGCCACCATCGTCGCCACCGCCTTGCCGAGGCGGTCCTGGCGTGCGTTGATCGTCTCCACCACCTCGTCGATGGCGGGCGCGACGGACTCGGCGGCTGCGGTGGGCGTGGAGGCCCTCCTGTCCGCGACCATGTCGCAGATGGAGGTGTCGGGCTCGTGGCCGATGCCCGTCACCACCGGCACCGGGCAAGCGGCGACCGCCCGGGCGAGCGCCTCGTCGTTGAAGGTCATGAGGTCCTCGAAGGAGCCGCCGCCCCTCACGAGCAGGATCGCCTCCGGTCGGGCGGCGGCGGCGACCGCGAGCGCCCGGATGATGGTGGCGGGCGCCCCCTCGCCCTGGACCTTGCAACCCACCTCGTCTATCTCCACCAGGGGGTTCCTCCTGCTGAGCGTGCGCTTGACGTCGTCGATGACGCTGCCGGACAGCGACGTCACGACCGCCACCCTCGTGCAGAAGCGCGGGATGGGCCTCTTGCGGGCGGGGTCCATGAGCCCCTCGCGCTCGAGCCTGCGCGCAAGCTCGGCGACGCGCTGCCTGAGCAGGCCCTCACCCGCCACCGAGACGGAGCGCGCCACGAACGAGAGGCGCCCCGTCCTCTGGTAGACGTCGAAGCGCCCGGAGAGCTCGAGCTCCATGCCGTCGCGCAGGTCGATCCCGGCGTGCTGGTAGGTGCCCTTCCACACGATCACGTCCATCGCGGACTGGTCGTCCTTCACCTGGAAGTAGCAGTGCCCCGAGCGGGCGTTGGGGCCCCTGAAGCCGGTCACCTCGCCGGTGACCACGAGCGTGGGAGTGGACGCCACCCGCTGCTTGGCGAGGGAGACGGCGTCGGAGACGCTGAGCGTGACCTTGTCCTCGGCCGCCATGCTAGTCCCTGTCCGTCCGGCCGACGAGGTAGAGCAGCTGCAGGACCGAGATGAGCGCCGCCGCCACGTAGGTGAGGGCGGCCGCCGTGAGGACCTGGCGCGCGCCGCGCTCGTCGATCGCGAGCCCCGCCTGCGAGAGGTAGGCGACCGCCCTGCGGGAGGCGTCGATCTCGACGGGCAGGGTCACGAGCTGGAAGACGACCGAGAAGGCGAACAGGGCGATGGCGAGGTAGACGAAGCCGGTGAGCCCCAGGAATACGCCGACGAGGAACACGACCGCCCACGCCTGCTGCGAGAAGTTCACGACCGGGACGAGCGCCGTGCGGACCCTGCCGGGCACGTAGCCCTTCGCCGTCTGCACCGCGTGGCCTGCCTCGTGGCAGGCCACCGCGACCGAGGCCACCGACGCCCCCTCGAAGTTCTCGTCCGAGAGGTGCAGCCTGTTGTCGCGCGGGTCGTAGTAGTCCGTGAGGTGGCCGGACACGCGCGTGATGCCCACGTCGCGCGCCCCTCCGTCGTCGAGCATTCGGCGGGCGACCTGCGCCCCCGTCATCCCGATGGAGCCCGTCACCTTCGACCACTTCCTGTAGGTCTTGTTGATGTAGCCCTGCGTCAGCCCGCCCAGGGCCAGCGACACCACGACGAGCAGGATGTAGGGCAGGTCATAGTAGAAATAGAACGGCATAGCCTCCACCTCGCAATCCGCGCCGGGCCGCCTTCGCCGGCGCCTTGTGTGGTTGTACCCATAAGTGCCGCGCCGCCTCCGGCAGACGCCTGCAAGACACTAGCCCACGAGGGGGACACGAATTCGCGCGGCCACCCCCTACAGGACCTCGATCCTCCCGTCCTTGACCGTGAGCCCCACCGACCCCGAGAGCAGCCCCTCGAGGTCCCTGCCCGCGATCTCGTAGCGCCAGCCCTCCGTGATCTGGGTCGGGCGGCCCTGGGCGAACTCGAGCAGGTCGTCCCTCGTGGCCACGAGCTGCGCGGCGACCCCGGCCCGCTCGGCCTTGAGGCGAAGCAGGGCGTAGAGCAGGTCGACGATGCCCTCGGTCTCCCCCGACGGGCGCTGGCGCCGCCTCATCTCGGGGCACTCCGACGGGTCGTACTCCGCCCCGCGCCTCACGGCCTCGAGCAGAAGCCCCGCGTCGCGCGTGCCCACCGAGTCGCCGCCGCGGATCTTCTTGAGCGACTGGATCGTGCGGGGCGCCCTCTTGCAGACCTCGACGATCACCTCGTCGGAGAGCACCCACTTGCGGGGGATGTCCCGGCGCGCGGCCGTCTCCTCGCGCCAGGCGCACACCTCGCGCGCGATGGCCAGCTGGCGGCGGGTCAGCGTGCTCGCGCGCTTGAGGTGCAGGTAGGTCTCGCGCGGGTCGCGAACGAAGTTCCCCTTCGCCGCGTGCGCCGCCATCTCGGGCAGCACCCAGGAGAGGCGGTCGGCCCTCACGAGCTCGTCCATCATGTCGGAATAGATGCCCGTGAGGTAGCGCACGTCGTCCTCGGCGTACTTGAGCTGCTCGGGGTCGAGCGGGCGCTTCGACCAGTCCGTGAGAGACTCGGCCTTGGGCAGGTGCACGCCGGTGTAGGCCTCGACGAGCGCCCCGTAGCCGATCTGCATGCGGTGCCCCAGGAACGCGGCGGCGACCTGGGTGTCGAAGACGGGCTCGGGCACGCAGCCCATGGCGTCGAAGATCACCTCGAGGTCCTGGCCGCAGGCGTGGAACACCTTGGTGACGTCGGGGTTCTCGAAGAGCGCCCTCAGGGGCGAGAGGTCGTGGATGCGGATGGGGTCGATCGCCGCTATCCTGTCTCCCGCGGCTACCTGCACGAGGCAGAGCAGCGGGTAGTAGGTCTTCTCGCGCAGGAACTCGGTGTCCACCGAGACGACCCTGAGGCCGGACGCGTACGCGCAGAACTCCGCGAGCTTGCCCTCATCCGATATGTACACTGAACCTCCCGGCTGGGACGTGTGCGAAACGGTTACCATGGGCCGAAGGGGCACCCGCTTGGCACCCGCATCCAGCTCCTGCTACGGGCCCAGGCACCCTCCGCCCGGTCCATCATAGCCACAATCCGGACCCTCCCCTCCCATGAGGCACCCGGCGAACGAGGAGAGAGCATGCGCACACTCATCGTCCACAATTCCCAGTCGGGCTTCGGCTCGGACGCGATCTTCGAGTTCGAGCGCTCCCTCCTGCACCCCGGCGACGAGTGCGTCATGCGCATCGTGCGCGAGAAGGGCGACGACGCGCGGGCCCTCGCCGACGCCGAGGAGTTCGACCTCGTCGTGATCTCGGGCGGCGACGGGACGGTCGCGAACATGCTCTACGCCCTGCGCGACCGCGGCGTCCTCACCTGCGTCTTCCCCTCGGGCACGGCCAACCTCTTCTTCAACTGCCTCGGCAACGCGGCCGAGCCTGCCGCGATCGCGCGCGCCTGTCGCATGGGCCGCTGCGCGAGCACGGACCTCGGCGAGATCATGTGGCTCGACGAGCGCGGGCGGCGCCACCGCGCCGGCTTCGGCCTCATGGCTGGCCTGGGCTACGACGCCCAGCTCATGCAGGCCGCCGTCGCCGCCAAGCACAGGCTCGGCCAGGCCGCCTACTTCACCGCAGCCCTCTCAAACACCCACCCCACGGTGCAGCGCTTCACCATAACGGTGGACGGGGTCACCTACGAGCGCACGGGTATCTCCTGCATGGTCGCCAACAGCGCGACGATCCAGGGGGACATAGAGATCGTCCCGGGCTGCGCCCTCGACGACGGCGCCCTGACGGTCATCATGCTGGAGACGGAGGACGCCGCCCAGCTCCTGAAGCCGCTCTTCCTCGGCCTCATCGACCGCGAGGGAAGGAAGATGGGGCGGCCCCACATCGAGTCCTGGACCGGCCGCGACATCAGGGTGGAGTCCGCCCTGGCGATTCCCATGGAGGTCGACGGCGACGCGGTGGAGGGGCCCGTCAGCACCTACATCGCACGGGCGCTCCCGGCCTGCAACCAGCTCGTCGTCGACGCGCTCAGCCCCTACGCGCCCGACAGGGAGGGCGAGCCGCGCTTCGGCGAGGTGGATGACGTGGCCTTCCCGCCCTTCGGCGAGGCCCTGAGGCGCTAGCGGGTCGTCTCGCCGCGGGCCGTCTCGCCGCGAGCCGGCGCCGGACGGGGGGCCTGGCCCGCGTGCGTCGCGTTCGCGAGCCACGAGGGGCGCGCGGAGGGCAGCATACAGGTGGCGTCGTAGTACGCCTCGTGCGCCGCCCTCATGTCGCTGCCGTCGGACAGCCACGGCAGGAAGAGCTCCGAGGCCTGGTGCACCGAGACGATGTAGCCGAAGAGGTCGAGGGGCTTCTCGGTGTCCTCCATGTACTCCGGGTAGGCGAGCGTCAGCTGCGCTATGACCCAGGCCTCGGTCTCGAGGCTCTCGAGCTCACGGCCGTCCTTGATGTGGGGGCGGATCCCGTCGCAGATGACGCGGGTCATGCTCACGCGGATGTTCACGTCCGGCAGGTCTATGTTGCTGAGCAGAACGAGGTCGGGAAGGACGTCGTCGAAGGTCGCGAGAAGCGTCCTCATGTAGCGGTTCGTGTCCGCGCGGCCCCCGGCCTCGTCGGCCGCGACCTCGGTGTTGGCGCGCACGTGCATGGCGAGGCGGTCCAGGGTGTTCTGCGCCACCTGGTGCGCGAGGTCGTACTTGTCGGCATAGTGCCTGTAGAAGGTGCCCTTGTTGACGAGGGCCTCCTTGGTGATCATCTGCACGGTGATCTTGTCGAACGGGTGCTTGGCGAGGAGCTCGAGGAAGGTCCGCTCGATGTTCCGCTTCGTCTTGTACACGCGCATATCTTCGCTCATAGGCAATTTCCCCACAGTCCGTACGATATGCATACGCTCCGTCTCTTTTTGGGAAGATATCATACCATTCGAGCGGATTCTGTTTCTTGCGCTCCTGCGTGCGACTTCAGAGAATCTCACGTGAG
>OMVS01000070.1 GCA_900314575.1 uncultured Olsenella sp.
GCCTGCCGCGCGCCCTGCTCGCCCGCTCGCGTTACGCTGACCGTGCCCGCCGAGAGGCCTCGCGCGACCCCGACCGCGGAGGCCACGAGCACGAGCGCGCACGCCCCCACGACGAGGGCCCGCCTGTTCACGATCCCGTAGCGCCTTGCGAGGCGCGCGAGACGCGCCTCATGGCCAGGGCCGCGCCCCGGCCTCTTGCCCCTCTGTGCCATAAGGACCACCCCCATCCCTAAGGGTGGGGGTGGTCCTTTGTCGAAGTCATGCGAATGCGAGAAACCCCTGCAGCCCCCTTGCGCCAACCTCGCGCGAAGCTCGCCGCGGGGACGCCCGCGGCGGCCGCCACCTGTCGCGACGCCCGGCGGGCCTGCGCCGCACGAAGCCGGGGCGCAGGGACCCTCCACGCCGCGCGCACAAGCGGGCCGCTCGTGGCTAGTCCTGGTCCTGCTCCCCCGTGCGGCGCACGAAGGCGCGCCAGCGGTCGTTGTCCTCGATCGCCGGCGCGAGCTCGCGGTGCCTCGCGCGCAGGCGCCGGGGCGGCTTGTACGAGGGGCACTGGTCGAAGTCGAGGTACTCGACGTTCTCCACCAGGTCGGCGATCATCGCCTCGTGGTCGAAGGACTCCCAGGCCTCGTGGACCTCGCGGATCCGTGCGTGGGTCTCGGGCTTGCGCGGCATGAACAGGGTGCAGCAGTCCGGCGCGTCCTGGCAGCTGATGTCGTACGTGCCGATCTCCTGGGCGCGGCGCATGATCTCCTGCTTGTCCGAGCCGATGAGCGGCCTCAGCACGGGCATCGTCGCGATTTCGTCTACGGCGGCGATGTTCTCGAGCGTCTGCGAGGCGACCTGCCCCAGCGACTCGCCCGTCACGAGAGCCAGCGCACCCTCGGCGCGCGCGATCTCCTGGGAGACCGCGAACATGACGCGACGGTACATGATGACCCGCAGGCTCTGCGGCACCGCGAGGGAGATCTCCCTCTGGCGCTCGCCGAAGGGCACCACGTAGAGGCGGCCGACCACGCCGGAGGGCGCGAGCGCGCCGACGAGGTCCTGCGCCAGCCACTCGCTCGTGTCCGAGGTCATGGGGCGGCCCGAGAAGTGCACGGGCACGGTGATGGCGCCGCGGCGCCCCACCATCCACGTGGCGACCGGCGAGTCGAAGCCGCTCGAGAAGAGCGAGACGACCTTGCCCGCCGTGCCGACCGGCAGCCCACCCACGCCGGGGCCCGTGTCCGTGTAGACGAAGGCGTTGCCCTGGACGGCGTGCACGATGACCGTGACGTCGGGGTGGTGCATCTCGACCTTCTTGTCGGGGAAGGCGGCGCACAGGACCTCGCCCACGATGTGGTTCATCTCGAGCGTGTGCTTCTCGTAGGCGGTGGAGGAGCGGCGCGCGTGGACCTTGAAGGTCGTGAAGTCCCCGGCCTCGGCCAGCGCCCGGACGGCCGCCTGCGAGTACTCGGCCTCGTCGAGCCCGCAGCGGTAGGCGACCGAGACGCGCGCGACGCCCGGGACACGCGATATCGCGTGCGCGAGCTCGTCGTTCGCCTCTCCGCCCTCGACCTCCACCAGGATGTGGCCCGAGATGCGCGAGATGCGCTCCACGGGGTAGCCGCGGAGCGCACGGTTCAGGTTGCTCACGAGCTGGTTCTCGAAGGTCGAGCGGTTCTTGCCCTTGAGGCCGATCTCGTGGTAGTGGACGAGGCAGACCCTGTCGCTCATCAGGAGTTGTGCTGGACGCGGATGTTGGAGCCCTTGATGTCCTCGTCGAAGTCTTCCTTCACGAAGCTCAGGGTCCCCGAGTCGATCTCCTCCATCGCGGTGGAGATGGAGTCCTCGCCGGACACGACGGTGGTGATGTCGTCGAACTCCTGGATGGCGGTGACGCGGAGGTGCTGGCCGCGCAGCATGTTGTTGATGTCGCAGGCCCTCTTCGAGGCGATCGCGCAGAGAAGGAACGGGTTCTGCTCGGTCTTCTCGAGGAGGCTGTCGATCTCGGGGCTAGTGATGGACATGGGTGGTGGTACCTCCCTGAATCTCATGGGACTCGATGGTCTCCGCGAGCTCGCGCGCGGCGGCATCGAGGTCGTCGTTGGTGATCCTGACGTCGTAGGTGGGGGCGAGCTCGAGCTCCTTGCGCGCGTCGGCGAGCCTCAGCCGGAGGGAGTCCTCCGACTCGGTGCCGCGGCCGCGCAGGCGGCTCTCGAGGACCTCCCAGGACGGGGGGAGGATGAAGATCCTGACCACGTCCGGGTAGAGCCTCTTCACGTTGGCCCCGCCCTGCACGTCGATCTCGAGCACGACGGAGCGCCCCGCGTCGAGGCAGCGGTCGACCTCGCTCCTGAGCGTCCCGTAGCGGTGGTCGTGCACCTGGGCCCACTCGAGGAAGTCGCCCGCGTCGACGTGCGACTGGAACTCGTCCTCGGTCATGAAGTGGTACGAGACCCCGTCGACCTCACCGGGTCTTGGGTCTCGCGTCGTCGCCGACACGGTCAGGCCGAGCTCGGGACGGGCGGCCCTCACCCTCGAGACGAGGGTGCCCTTCCCGACGCCAGCCGGACCGGACACGACGAACAGTCTCGGCGTGCGTTCCACTACTTCGAAAGCACCTCGAGGAGCTGCTCGCGCTGGCGCGCACCGAGGCCCTTGACGCGACGGCTCGCGGAGATGCCGAGCTCGTCCATGATCTTGGTGGCCTTGGCCTTGCCATGCCCGGGAAGCGACTCGATGAGCGCGGAGACCTTCATCCTATTGGCGATGGGGTCGTCGGAGTCGAGGACCTCCTCGAGCGTGACCTTGCCGGACTTGATGTTGGCGCGGAGCTCGGCACGGGCGTGGCGGGCCTGGGCGGCCTTCTCAAGGGCGGCCTTGCGCTGTTCATCGGTGAGCTGGGGTAGAGCCATTGTTCCTCCAAACATCAATTACTGATGCAGTGCTTCGTGGTTGCGGTGTGGTCGGACTCTCTCGGACGTGTGCGGGCCGGAGGTCCACAGGCAATTGGGCATTTTACGCGATATTACCTAGCTAGTGTGCCAATATGCTCGGATTTCTACAAGCGACGCAGGTGCGATACGCCTGAGGCGACACCCGCAATCCACATGAGGGCGCGGGGTGTGCCCTAAGTGCCCACCATATCGCCCACGATCGCCTCGAAGGCGGCCACGGGGTCCTCCGCACGTGTAATCGGCCGGCCCACCACGAGCTTGGAGGCTCCGGCGGCGATCGCCGCCGCGGGGGTGGCGACGCGCTTCTGGTCTCCCACGGCGGAGCCGGCGGGCCTCACGCCCGGGGTCACTATCAGGGCGTCCGGGCCGAGAAGGGCGCGCATGCCGGCGGCCTCCACCGGCGAGCAGACGATGCCGTCGGACCCGGCGCGCACGGCCATCCCGGCGAGCCGCTCGACCTCGGTAGCGACGGGCCAATCGACGCCGACCTCCCCCAGGGCCTCCTGGTCCATGCTCGTGAGCACCGAGATGGCGACGAGCCTCGTCCTCTCCCCCGCGCGCTCGGCCGCGGCCGCCTCGACGCCCCTGCGGGCGCCGGCGATCATCTCCGAGCCGCCGAGCCCGTGGATGGAGAGGATGTCCGCCCCGACGCGCGAGCACGCCGCAGCGGCCCCCTCCACCTGGAACGGGATGTCGTGGAGCTTGAGGTCGAGAAAGACCTGGTAGCCCCTCGCGTGCATCTCCTCGACGACGCTCGGCCCGAGCGCGTAGTACAGCGTCATGCCCACCTTGACCCACCGGGCCCTGCCGGCGAGCCTGTCCGTGAGGGCGAGCGCCTCGTCGCGGCCCATGTCCAGCGCGACGATGACGGCGTCGCGGGCCTGCTCTTCGCTCAGCATTCGAAGGCTCCAATCAGCTCGTTGATGTCCGTGACCCCCTGCCCCTCGGCCCACTGCTCGAGCTCGCGCAGGACGCGCGGGGCCGCCATGGGGTCGTAGAGGTTCGCCGTGCCGACAGAGACCGCCGTCGCGCCGGCGAGGATGAACTCGGCGGCGTCCTCGCCACTCGTGACGCCGCCGACCCCGTTGATGGGGATGGAGACCGCGCGGGCGGCCTCCCACACCATGCGCACCGCGATCGCGTGGATCGCGGGCCCGGAGACGCCGGCCGTGGGACGAGAGACCCGGCTCCTGCGAGTGCGCACGTCGATCGCCATCCCCGGGATGGTGTTGATCAGCGTCAGGGCGTCCGCGCCCTCCGCCTCCACGGCGCGCGCGATCTCGCCCACGTTGGTGGGGGCTAGCTTCACGAGCAGCGGTCGGCTCGTGTGCGGGCGGCACGCGCGGGTGACCTCGGCCGCGCCCGCGGGCGTGGAGCCCATGGCCGAGCCGCCCTTGGCGATGTTGGGGCAGCTGATGTTGAGCTCGAAGCCGGCTGCGAAGGGCGCGAGCTCCTCGAAGAGCTCGAGGGCGCGCACGTACTCCTCCACGGAGTGGCCCGCCACCTGGCAGATGACCTTGCAGCCCCTGGCCGAGAGCCCGGCGAGGTAGTCGCCGTAGTCGCGCACGAAGGCTCGCACCCCCGGGTTCTGGAGCCCAACGGAGTTCATCACCGCGGAGGGGAGCTCCGCCATGCGGGGGGCGGGGTTTCCCTCCCAGGGCTCGGCCGAGACGCCCTTGCAGGTGATCGCCCCCAGCTCGGAGACGTCGTAGAACCCCTCGAACTGCCAGCCGTTGCCGAAGGTGCCCGAGGCCGTGCAGACGGGGTTCTCCATGTGTATGCCGCCAAGGTCGACGGCCATGCTGACCGATGACATCACCAAGCCACCTCCTCGGCGTCGAACACGGGGCCGTCCATGCAGCACGACGCGTAGCCGCCGCGCGCGAGCGCGACGTTGCAGGTGCTGCACGCCCCAAAGCCGCAGGTCATCATCCGCTCGAGCGACGCCTCGCAGAAGGTGCCGCCCTCGCGCGCGATCCTCGCGACGCCCGCCATCATCACGTTGGGGCCGCAGGTCAGACAGGCCGCATAGGCGTGCTCGCCCATAAGGCCGAGAAGGGCGTCGGTGGTGAAGCCGCGCAGTCCGCACGTGCCGTCGTCGGTCGTCACGGTGACGGAGCAGCCGAGCCGCTCGAGCTCGTCCACGCCGCCCCGCCACAGCCGCGAGGCGCTCTGGGCGCCCACGACGGCATCTACCGCGCAGCCGGCCGAGCGCGCCATGCGCGCCGCGGCGACGACGGGGGGAAGCCCCACGCCGCCGGCCACCACGACGACGCGCGAGCCCGCACCCGCGCCCTCGGGGAGCCACCAGCCGTTGCCGAGCGGGCCCAGGACGGTGGCGCCCTCGCCGGGGCGCAGGGCGGCGAGCCTCCTCGTGGCGTCGCCGACGGCGGCGAAGACGAGCTCCAGCTCGCCCGCAGCGGCGTCCGCGCTCGCGAAGGAGAGCGGGACGCGCGTAAGGTGAGCGGGGTTGTGCGGGACCTCCACGTTCACGAACATGCCGGGCGCGAGGGCGCCCGCGAGCTCGGCGGGCACCCCCATGACCATGCGGTGGATGCCCTCGGCCACGGGCGCGACCTCGCGCACCACGTAGTCGAAGGCGCGCGCCTTGGACTCCGGAGTCATCGCGACCGCCTACCAGGCGACTTCGCCGTCGACGAGGGTGTGCTTCCCCTCGACGAAGACGTCGGTCGCGCAGCCGGTCAGCGTCATGCCCAGGAAGGCGCAGTTCTTGGACTTGCTCTCGATGAAGTCCGGGGTGACCTTGACCTGGCGCTCCGGGTCGATGAGCGTGAGGTTGGCCGCCGAGCCCGCCTCCACCCTCACCGGCTCGAGGTGCAGGACCCTCCTGGGGTTGACGGCCATGACCTCGACGAGGGTCTGCCAGCTCATGTGGCCCTTGCGCACGAGGTTGTTGAGCATGAGCGGCAGCGAGCACTCCAGGCCGACCGTGCCGAAGGAGGCGATCTCGAACTCGCACTCCTTCTCGTGGGCGGCGTGCGGCGCGTGGTCGGTCACGACGCAGTCGATGGAGCCGTCGCAGACGCCCTCCCTCAGGGCCGCGGCGTCGGCGGCAGTGCGCAGAGGCGGGTTCATCTTGAGGTTGGTGTTGTAGCTCTCGGTGATGTTCTCCTCGGTGAGGAAGAGGTGGTGCGGCGTGACCTCGCAGGTGACCGGCAGCCCCTCGGCCTTGGCGGCCCTCACGAGCTCGAGGCCGCGCGCCGTGGAGATGTGGCACACGTGCAGCTCGCAGCCGGTCAGGCGGGCGAGGTCGATGTCGCGCTGGATCTCGAGCTCCTCGCCGAGCGCCGGCCAGCCGAACATGCCGAGCCGCGTGCTCGCGCGGCCCTCGTTCACGACGCCGTGGTTGGTGAGCGACTCCACCTCGCAGTGCGCGAGGACGGCGCGGCCGAACTGCGAGACGTAGGCCATGCAGGTGCGCATCATGCCGGCGCTCTGCACGCCGTGGCCGTCGTCGGAGAAGGCGCAGGCGCCCTCGACGAGCATGTCGCCAATCTCCGCGAGCTCTTCGCCCTTCTCGCCCTTGGTGAGCGCCCCGATGGGGTGCACGTAGACGAGGTTGGCGTGGCGGGCGCGGTCGATCTGGTAGCGGATGCCGGTGCCGGTGTCCGTCACGGGGCTGGTGTTGGGCATGGTCGCGACGTCGGAGAAGCCGCCCTTGGTGGCCGCGCGGGCGCCGGTGTAGATGGTCTCCTTGTACTCGAAGCCGGGGTCGCGGAAGTGGACGTGCATGTCCACGAGGCCGGGGACGAGGTACTTGCCGGCGGCCTCGATGACCTCGGCGCCCTCGGGGGCCTGGAGGCCCTCGCCCACGGCCGCGATCGACTTCCCGTCGACGAGGACGTCGAGCACCTGGTCGCAGCCGAGCTGCGGGTCGACGACGTGGGCGCCCCTAAGCAGAAATGCCATTGTTCTCTCCTCCCAGAAGCAGGTACATCGCGGCCATGCGCACGGCGACGCCGGCGTTGACCTGGTCGAGGATCCGCGCGCGCGGGCCGTCGGCCACCTCGGTGTTGATCTCCATGCCGCGGTTCATCGGGCCGGGGTGGCACACGATGGCCTCGGGCTTCATGAGGGAGGCGCGGCGCTCGTCGAGGCCGTAGAGCCGGTTGTACTCCCTCTTGGAGGGAATCACCGCCCCCTCCATGCGCTCGAGCTGGACGCGCAGCATGTAGACCACGTCCATCTCGGGCAGCACGGAGTCGAGGTCGGCGGTCTGCGTCACGCCGTACCAGCTGGGGTCGGAGACCTGGAAGGTCGGGGGCCCCACGAAGGTGACGTCGGCGCCCATGGTCTTGAGGGCGGGCGCGAGCGACCCCACGACGCGGCTGTGGTCGAGGTCGCCGACGATGGCGACCTTGAGCCCGTCGAGGTGACCGAAGTTCTCGCGGATGGTGAAGAGGTCGAGAAGGGCCTGGGTGGGGTGCTGGTGCTTTCCGTCGCCGGCGTTGACCACCACGGCGTCGGTGTTCTGGGTGATGAGGTAGGGCGTGCCCGCCAGGCGCGCGCGGCAGACGAACATGTCGACGTTCATGGCGGCGATGGTCTGAATCGTGTCGGCGAGGCTCTCGCCCTTCACGACCGAGGAGGTGGAGCCGCTCATGTTGAGGGAGTCCGCGGAGAGGCGCTTCTCAGCCAGCTCGAAGGAGCTGCGCGTGCGCGTGGACGGCTCGAGGAAGAGGTTCACGATGGTGCGGCCGCGCAGCGCGGGGACCTTCTTGATCGCCCTGCTGTTGACCTCGGCGAAGGAGCGCGCCGTGTCGAGGATCTGGGTGATGTCGTCCGCCGTGAGGCTGGTCGTGTCTATCAGGTTCCTTACGCTCAGCATGCTAGTCCCTGCCTCCCGCCTTCTGCCTTGCGGCGGCCTTCGCCGCCCGCTCGCACTCCACGTCCCAGATCTCCACGGCGTCGTAGCCGTCGAAGTCGGCCATCTTCACGCGGACGCTCTCCTCGTGGGAGCTCGGCACGTTCTTGCCGACGTAGTCCGCCCTGATGGGGAGCTCGCGGTGGCCGCGGTCGACCATGACGGCGAGCTGCACGGTCCTGGGCCGGCCGAAGTCCATGAGGGCGTCCAGGGCGGAGCGCACCGTACGCCCGGTGTAGAGCACGTCGTCCACCAGGATGATGTTGGTACCCTCGACCTCGAACGGGATGTCGGTCGCGTGCAGGACCGGAGAGATCTGGCGCATCACGTCGTCGCGGTAGAAGGAGATGTCGAGCCTGCCCACGGGCGGCTTGATCCCCTCGATCTCCTCGATCTCGCAGGCGAGGATGTTGGCCAGCGGCACCCCGCGGCGCACCACGCCGACCAGGCCCATGTGCTCTGCGCCCTCGTTGTGCTCCACGATCTCGTGGGCGATGCGCGTGAGCGCGCGCCTCATGGCCTTGTCGTCCATGACGACGGCCTTGGGCTTGAACTCTTCCATAGGACTCCTTCCAAAAAAAGAGACGCCCCACCGACACGCGGCGCGAGCATCCCCAGGTAAGGCGTATGTCCATGGGTCCTTGGGCCCTGAGCCTTGCGGGCATCTCGTACCACGCTTAAAGGTCTCACCCACTATACACGAGGGACGCGGCTGCCTGCCGCGCCCCTCGCAATAAACACGCATGCATCTTCCCCTACGCCTCGGGCGCGGCCATCCTCCTGAGGTAGTCCTTCCAGAACGCGACTGACGTCAGCTCGGCGGCAGACGAGGCCCACTCGGCGTACACCCTGTCGTGCTCGCGCCTGAGCTCGGCGAGCACGGACTCGAACTCGCGCTCGAGCGCCTCGGAGCGCGAGCGGTCCATCTCGCGGTAGACGCCCTCGTGCAGGTCAGCGGAGACCACGAGCAGGCGCGTCCTGTTCCGGATGTAGTTGGGGTAGTAGCCCGTGAAGGGGATGACCCCGATCTCGTCGGTGAGCAGGGGGTCGGGCAGCCTGTGCCCGTTGAGGGTCAGGTAGTCGAAGGCGCGCTCGGCGAGGTTGCGGCGCTGGATGTCGCCGAGTTCCTCCCTGCTCACCTCGACGTCCTCGAGGATGCTCGGGTCCATGTCCTCGATCCGCACGAGCTTCTCGTTCTTCTGGGAGTTCTCCTTCATGAGGGCGGCGCCGTCCACCCGCTTCAGGTACTCCGGCCCGCGCAGGAAGTCGCGGACCGCGCGGATCGTGAGCTCGCAGCCCTCGTAGTAGAAGGTCTTGAGGTCGTAGCCGAACAGCACCCTCACGACCTTCGCGAAGTCGTGGTCTGCGTAGACGCCCGTGGTCGCCTGGCCGATCAGCGAGTTCCTGAGCACCTGGTAGCGGTCGACGCTCGCGCGGAACTTGGAGCCGAAGGTCATGTGCCAGACGGAGATCCCGTTCATGGTCATGATCTTCGCGTGGCAGCGGGCGGCGTACTCCGTGTCGTCGCCGCGCACGAAGAGCGGAAGCGGCAGGCCGTGGCGCTCGATGCTCTCGACGGGCACGCAGCAGAACCACCAGCCCGCATAGCGCTCGCGCTTCTCCGCGAACGGCAGGTTCTCGGTCTCCACGCCGACGACGCCCTTCAGGGAGTCCAGCCGGTGGGCGCGCTTCGCCGGCGCGTAGAACCCGTCGCCGGTAACCTGCCCGATGTCCTCGTGGAAGAGGTTCTGCTGCTCGAGCGAGAGCATCGCACCGGAGACGAAGGCGCTCCTGTAGGCGTCCATGACGAGGCTGAGCAGGTTGTACGTGCGCTTGAAGCTCTCGGCCGACATCTCCACGTCGTCATCGAGGAGCACGACGTGGGTGGCCCTGGGCGTCTGCTCCATGGCCTCGATCATGCCGCGCGCGAAGCCGCCGGAGCCGCCCACGTTGGGGTTGGGGTGAACGCGGACGCAGCCGCCGGTGAGCCCTTCGGCGTCGAGCGTGCGCCCGTTGTCGATCACGTGCAGGGTGAAGTGGTCGGCGATGGGCTCGTCGCACTCCCCCACCTGGTGGCGCAGGAGCTCCACGTTGGGGAGGATGTAGTCCTCCTTCCTGAAGGTCGTCGTGGCGACGGCGAGCTCCACGGGGCGGACGAGCGACTCGTCGACCTTGGTGTAGTAGTAGGCCTCCGCGATCTG
>OMVS01000122.1 GCA_900314575.1 uncultured Olsenella sp.
CCATTTCGCGTGCGAGAGAAGCCGCGGCACTGCGCGTCGCCCAACCGCCGCCCCACGACGTTGCCGAACACGGACCCGCCGGTCCCCGTCACCTCGCCCTGGATATCGCCTCTGGCTATCGTGGTAAGGACTGGAATCTTACGAAGGCAGTGAGAGCCGAGGCTGACTCCATCGAATGGATGTTCATCACCCAGGAGTGCTCACTTGAAGAACCCGAGACTCACATCAGAAGGCGGAGGATATCGAGACAGATGCCTGTCGCGCTGGGTTCCGGAACCGTCTCGAGCTCCGCATCTCCGCCCGGCGCAGAAAGAGGGGGCGCGGCCCGTCCGGGCCGCGCCCCCTCGCCTCGCTCGCGGGGCCTCGGGCCCCGGTTCTTCTCGCCCCGCGCTACTTGGCGGCGTCGGTGCCGGCCGCGTCCGTCTTGGGCAGCGTCGGCGCAAAGCCGTCGTCGCGGGTGAAGATCTTCATGAACTCCTCGCCCGTGATGGTCTCCTTCTTCTGGAGGTAGCGGGCGATCTCGTGGAGCTTGAAGCGGTTGGCCTTCAGCGTGTCGAGCGCCTTGGTGTGGCCCTCCTCCACGATGCGCTGGACCTCCTCGTCGATCTCCTGCGCCGTGCCCTCCGAGCAGGTGAGCTCCGCGCCGCCGCCGAGGTAGCGGTTGCGCTGCTCGCCGAGCTGCACCATGCCGAAGCGCTCGGTCATGCCGTACTGGGTGACCATGGCACGCGCAATCTTGGTGGCCTTCTCGATGTCGTTGGAGGCGCCGTTGGTGGCCTCGCCGAAGATGAGCTCCTCGGCCGCGCGGCCGCCGCACAGGGTGGCGATCATGTTCTCCATGTCCTGCTTGGTCTGCAGGAAGTGCTCGTCCTCGTCCACCTGCATGGTGTAGCCGAGCGCGCCGGAGGTGCGGGGCACGATCGTGATCTTGGAGACGGGCGCCGTGCCCTTCTGGGACGCGGCGACGATGGCGTGGCCGGTCTCGTGGTAGGCGACGACCTGCTTCTCGTGGTCGGAGAGGACCGTGCTCTTGCGCTTCTCTCCGGCGATGACGACCTCGACCGACTCCTCCACGTCGTCCTGGCTCACGCGGGTGCGGCCCATGCGCACGGCGCGCAGCGCGGCCTCGTTGATGATGTTGGCGAGGTCGGCTCCGGAGGCGCCGGGGGTGGCGCGCGCGATCACGTCGAGGTCCACGCCGGGCTCCATCTTCACGTCGTTGGCGTGGAGCTTGAGGATCGCCTCGCGGCCCACGAGGTCCGGCAGCTCGACGGGGATGCGGCGGTCGAAGCGGCCGGGGCGCGTGAGGGCGGGGTCGAGGGTGTCCGGGCGGTTGGTGGCGCCCAGCACGACGATGCCCTTGTTGTTGTCGAAGCCGTCCATCTCGGTCAGGAGCTGGTTGAGCGTCTGCTCGCGCTCGTCGTTGGAGTTGATCGAGGTGTCACGCCTCTTGCCGATGGTGTCGATCTCGTCGATGAAGACGATGCAGGGCGCCTTCTCGTTGGCCTGCTTGAAGAGGTCGCGCACCTTGGCGGCACCGCGGCCCACGAACATCTCGACGAACTCGGAGCCGGAGATGGAGAAGAAGGGCACCTTGGCCTCGCCTGCGACGGCCTTGGCGAGCAGCGTCTTGCCGGTGCCCGGAGGGCCCACGAGCAGCGCGCCGCGTGGGCAGCGGGCGCCGATGTCCTGGTAGCGCTGCGGGTTGTCGAGGAAGTTGGCGATCTCCTGCAGGGACTCCTTGGCCTCGTCCTGGCCGGCCACGTCCGCGAAGGTGACGCCCGTCTCCTTCTCGCCCACTATCTTGGCGTTGGACTTGCCGAGCCCGCCCCCGCCGAAGCCGCCGAAGCCGCCCGCGCTGAAGTCCATGGACGGGTCGTCGCCCATCTGCTTGCGCATGCGCCGGTTGAGCCACCAGCCGAACAGGAAGAAGATGATGATCGGCAGCCCGTAGTAGAGGAACATCAGCAGCCAGATGTTGTCGCCATTCTGGGTGGTGATGTTGGCCGAGAAGTTGACGTCGTGCTCGGACAGCCTCGTGACGAGCCCGTCGTCGTTGGGGAAGACGTTGGTCTCGTAGACCTTGCCCTCGCCGTCTTGCTTCGTGGTGAAGCGGATCGTGGAGTCGCCTGTGTCGAGCTCAACCTCGTCCACCTTGTCGCCGTCCACCATGGTGAGGAAGTCGCTGTAGCTGACCTGCTGCACCTGCTGGTGCTGCACGACGCTCGACCCCTGGTTGATGGCGAAGAGAATGGCGATGGCGATGATCACGTAGAGGATCATCGACTGTCGTCGCTTCTTGTCGTTCATCTCCATACCGTTACCTCTCTCCCCGAGACCGGGGATTGCCTGTAAGTTGGCGTTGGCTTATTAGGTACCCAAACCGCCCGGCTCTACGCACCGGGCGGGCAGGCGCGGGCGGACCTGCGCACGCCATCCACACGCTCCCTTCGCCCGTTGGACGCGCTAGCACCATGCTAGTAGTATGAGGTCCGTTTTCCATCGAACAACGCGCGTCCCGTTTGCGGGGCGAAACACGGTTTGGAGGGCTCATGCCAAGCACGAGGAGGAGGTCCGCCGTCGCGGCGGCGGCCATCGCCGCCACCCTCGCGGGGATCGCGACCCCCGCGTTCGCCGTCGAGGCGACCGGCGCCGAGGCAGCGGGGGAGAAGGTCTCGAGCTCGCAGCCCGCCGGGTCCGGGCAGGCGGCTGCCGCGCCCGCAGCCGCGGATACGACGCAGGCGGTCGCCGCGGAGCAGGACGCGCAGCCCGCCGCCGCGGCGCAGGCCGAGAAGGACGCGCAG
>OMVS01000013.1 GCA_900314575.1 uncultured Olsenella sp.
TCCGCGCGCCGGGCCTTGCGCCCGGTCGCCTTCTTGCTCGCAAGGTGCTTGCCCTTAGGCTTTGCCACGATGAGCCCCTTAGGTCCGACTGTCGTCCGTGCGCCCCCTGGGGGGGCCTGGTGTGTTCTGCTGCGTTTGGGGTGGGGCGAGAGCCCCGGCTGCCGCGAGGCAGCCGGGTAAGATTCTAAGGCTTCGGACGCCCGTGCGGGAGGCTCTCACAGAGACTGAAGAAACCGAGAAGGGCCGCGGGGCCGCGAAGGGGGCGGCGACAGAAGAGGCGGGCGGCCACGTCCGTGTGCCGCCCGCCCTCTGTTACGTTTCTAGGCTCGGGTTGCTCGAGTCCCGGTCGCCTGCACATCCGAGATCTGCGTCTCGTGATGGTCGCTCGCAGCTCCCGTCTCAGCACCTCCGGGCCGCTCCTGAGCCCTTTGGACTCCCCTCCTCAGCTCGTGCCGCCCCGCAGGTACGGCGACTTGCTATGGAAAGCTCGCCTTCGTGCGAGCAACGCGACTCAAGTCTCAGCTTTCTCAAGTAGGATTCGGACAGTCGAAAGAAGCGCGCCTGCCCTCGGAACCACTTGTCGCTCGTCTGAGCTGGGGGAAGACCGGGGCACTCACGCGAGAGTCTGCCGCCGGAAGAGACCTTAGGCGTCCTCGGGCAGGCGCGCGCTAGAACACTCGTCTGAGCCCATCGGACAACACCTCCTAGGTCTGCCGCCCACCGGGCGGACAACCGATTGGTCAACTACATTCTGCCCGTACGACGGGTCGAAGCCCCCCGCCCGGGGCGGGCGGTCCGGTTTCGTCGCCGGACGGCCATCAGATGTACTCGACCTCCTCGTAGCCGTCGTCCGGCAGGTAGATGCCGGGGTTGCCCTCCCAGGCGACGACGCCGTCCACGATGAGCCTCTCCAGCCCCTCGGTGTGCTCGCAGACCTTCGCGACCGACGGAGCCGCATGGTGGACGTGGTCCGACTCGAACTGGATCTCGACGATCCTGCGCGGGCGGATGGGGTAGCCGTCGTCGGTGCGGTCCGCGATCGGCGTTATCTCGAGCCCCATGATGTTGGTGACGGTGCGCTTCTCGTCGTCCTCCTCGAAGTCCGCGCTGGCCTCCTCCACGAAGGTCGAGAGCCGCGCGTGAGAGGTCGAGTGGAACGAGTCCTGCGCGGTCACATAGGTGTCGATGACCCCGTCGTTGTAGATGAGCGTGACCTTCATGTGCTTCCCCTTTCGGCCGAGGACGTGCTGAACCGACGGGGCGATGATACTTCAGGGCGCGCCTCCCCCCGCCCACGCATCCGCCACCATTCCGCGCACCTCGCCGAAGGGGGCCCGAAGGCGCACGGCGGCGGCGCGCCGCCGGACCCGACTACCGCACGACGGCGTCCACGCCGCCGCACTCGCCCGCGAGCACCTTGGAGGCCCCGCTCACGAGGCACGCCAGCCCGGCGTTTATCTCGTCGATGCCGATGTCTCCGTACTCGCCGTTGATCCAGGAGCTGTAGGTGCCCAGCAGGCCCGAGGAGATGTAGTCCGCCACCATGAGCGTGCGCGCGGCGTTGTCCGCGTACTCCCTCACCAGGAAGTCCTTGATCTGGCTGCGGACACGTCCCTTGAGCGGGCCAGTGAAGGCGGAGAGGCTCTGGGACTCCATGAGCTTCTGCACGAGGTCGCGGTTGTCCTGGATGAAGCCGCTGATCTGTTGCAGGACCGGCATGGGGTCCTCCACGAAGGAGAGGTCCATGACCTGCTCGACCAGGTTGGAGAGGGTCTCGGCGAGGGAGTCCATCAGCTGGTTCATCAGGGCCTCTATGCTCGAGAAGTGCGCGTAGAAGGTGCCCCTGTTGAGGTCTGCCCTGCGGGTGACATCGGTCACCGTGATCTTGTCGTAGGGCTTCTCCGCAAGGAGCTGCACGAAGGCCTCCTCGAGCAGGCGGATGGAGCGCTCCGCGTTGCGGTTGCGGGCGCGGGGCCTCGGCTTGTCCGCCGTCTCCCCGGCCCTTGCTGCGCCCGCCCCGGAGGCGGCGACGCGCGCGCCCCCGTCCGCGTGCGACCGGGCGGCGGACCTCACCGCAGCGAACGACCTCTCGAGACCCGCAATGCTGACCGCGTCCTCAGACATGGTCCCGCCTTCCCCTCCGACGAGGCGCGCCCCCCGGCGCGACCCCTGCTCCTTCACAGGAACGGACACTTACAGCCCACAGTGTCGGTACGTACACATATCGGCGGCGACTGATCGTTTCTTCCGTTCTCGAACAATTCTACCCACAAAACGGAAAAATGTACAAGTGTCGAATATGCCACGTGTGGCTATGTTTGTACAGGTGGTTTGATTTCAGGACCGATAAGGCCCCTCTGGAGCACGTGGCCTCCGACATGGTCCGACAGGGTCGGCAGGGACCCTCTGGTAGGTCAGGAAAGGAAGGAACCGATGGAGAAACTCTTCAGGGGGGTGCTCAGGCACCGCGTGGTCGTGCTCTGCGTCTTCCTCGCGCTGACGCTGGTGAACCTCGCCTGCATCCCGCGGGTGGTGATCGACGCCAACATGAGCGACTACCTCCCGACGAGCGCCAAATCGTCCCAGGACCTCACGCTCATGAAGGACGTCTACGGAAACGACATCCCCGACGCCCGCATCTACGTGACGGGCATCTCCCAGCCGGAGGCGGAGAGGTTCGCGGACGAGCTCAAGGACGAGGACGCGGTCGTCTCAGTCTCCTGGCTCGGCAGCCAGGTCAACCTCGACGAGCCGATGGAGGTCCAGGACCAGGACACCATCAAGGACTGGTACGACGGCGACGGCTACCTCTTCCAGGCGGTGCTCTCCTCCGAGGCCGACCAGGCCGAGGTCGACCACATCCGCGCCATCGCGCAGGGCCTCGACGGCGCGCAGGGCGTCTACATCGACGGCTCGGCTGTCTCAGACGCAGCCAACCTCGCCTCCATCAACACCGACATGACCAAGATCATGGCGATCGCGGTTGTGGTCGTCTTCCTCATCGTGATGCTCAACACCACGAGCTACCTGCACCCCGTCGTGATGCTCCTCACCATAGGCATCGCGATCGTCCTCAACATGGGCACCAACATCTTCCGCGGCACGATCTCCTCGATCACGCAGCTCGTGGCCTCGGTGCTGCAGCTCGCGGTGTCGATGGACTACTCGATCGTGCTCCTCACCAACTTCGGGCGCTGCCGCGAGCACACGGACGACCAATTCGAGGCCATGGTCGAGGCCATGACCAAGTCGTTCCCGGTCATCCTCTCCTCGGCGGCCGTCACGTTCTTCGGGTTCCTCTCGCTCGCCGCCATGCAGTTCCTGATCGGCGCCGACATGGGCATCGCGCTCGCCAAGGGCATCGTGTGCTCGTTCTTCTCCATCACGCTGCTCATGCCCTGCGTCCTCTACATGATGCGCAACCTGGTGGAGAGGACCACGCACAGGCCGTTCATCAAGTCCTTCAAGCGGATGTCGCTCGTCTGCCACCGCTTCGCCGTGCCCGCCCTCGTCATCGCCCTCGTCTGCACGGTGCCGGCGCTCCTCGCCTCTAGCTCCGTGAGCTTCACCTACGGCTCCAGCTCCAACATCTCGGCGACCTCGCAGGTCAAGCTCGACGGCGACGTGATCGACAAGGCCTTCGGGCAGTCCCAGACCTGGGCCATCATGGTGCCCGAGGGCCGCTGGTCGGACGAGAACGCCCTCGTCGACGACCTCAAGGGCCTACCCACGACCAAGAGCGTGCTCTCCTACGGCACGGTCGCGAGCTCCGCGCTGCCCTCCGAGCTGGGCGACGAGTCCGAGGTCAAGCAGCTCCTGAGCGGCGGCTTCAGCCGCATCGTGCTCACCTCCAAGATCCCGGACGAATCCAAGGGGGCCTTCGACCTGGTGGACACCGTGCGCAGGATCTGCTCGGAGCACTACGGCGACGACTACCACCTGGTGGGCAACGCCGTGAGCTACTACGACATCCGCTCGGTCACCACCTCCGACAACCTCACCGTCAAGCTGGCCTCCATGCTCGCCATCGGCGCGGTCCTGCTCGTGATGTTCAAGTCCGTCTCCATCCCCGTCCTGCTCATCGCGGCCATCGAGGTCTCGATCTGGATCAACGAGGCGGTGCCCTACTTCACCGGGGAGACCATCAACTTCGTCGCCTTCCTCGTGATCGACGCGGTGCAGCTCGGCGCGGCCGTCGACTACGCGATCATCTACACCGAGGAGTACCTCGCCAGGCGGCGGCGCATGGGCAAGCGCGAGGCCTCCGTCACCGCGATCGAGCACACCGCGCAGCCGATCATGACCTCGAGCTCCATCCTCATCCTCGCCTGCCTCGGCATCTACCTCTCCGTGAGCAGCCCGATGATCTCGCAGGTAGGCATGCTCATCGCCCGCGGAGCCCTCATCTCCGTCGTCGAGATCTTCTTCGTGCTCCCGCTGCTCTTCGAGGTCTTCGACTGGGTGGTCAGGCACACGAGCTACAAGATCGGCTTCCTCGTCGAGGACAAGGGACCCAAGGACGCAGACCAGGCGCCGGAGGCCGCGCGCTAGCGCGCCCCCAGGCCCGCGCACGGCAGCCCCGGGCGCGCGGCGCACACGACAGCAACATGACCCCGAAACGGAGTGATTCAAGATGACCAGCAGGAACGGCAGGAAGATGCAGGAGCTCTCGGGCGTCCCCAGCCTCGGCAGGAGGATCGCGGCCGGCGCCATCACGGCGGCGCTCGGCCTCTCCATGAGCGTCCCCTACGGCGCCGTCGAGGCGCTCGCCGAGGAGGCCACGACGGGCCCCTCCGACGCATCGAGCCAGGACGGCAGCGCCAGCCAGTCCGCCAAGAACGAGATCGTCTACACCAAGACCGACGTCTCCGGCGCGAGCCAGGGCGTCTACGTGGTCAACTCCTTCGACACCACGGACGCCGTCGACGTCTCCGACCCCGGCACCTACACCAGCGTCAAGAACCTCTCGACCTCCCAGCAGCTGACGAACGAGGGCGGCTCGGTCCAGCTCACCACCACGGCCGACAAGCCCTTCTACTACCAGGGCGACCTCGACTCCACGACCGCGCTCCCCTGGAAGGTGAGCCTCACCTACACGCTCGACGGCAAGCAGGTCTCGCCCGACGACCTCGCGGGCAAGAGCGGCAAGCTCGACATCGAGCTCAAGGTCGAGGGCGCAGACGACGACTCCGCCACCGCGGACTTCGCCAAGAGCTTCCTGCTGCAGGCGCAGGGCACCTTCCCCAAGGCGAACTTCAGGCTCGACGAGGCGCAAGACGCCACGACGGCCGAGGTCGGCAGCAACACCCTCGTCACCTACCTGGTGCTGCCCGGCTCGGACGGCGACTACCACATCACCGGCGACGCCCAGGACTTCACGTACGACGGCTGGCAGATAAGCGCGATGCCCCTCTCGCTCGCCATCGACGTGAACGACTACGACACCTCCGAGCTCACCGACGCCACGAGCGAGCTCGAGAGCGGCGTCGGCAAGCTCAACGACGGTGGCAAGTCGCTCGCGGCCGCCCTCGGCCTCATCAACGACGGGGCCGGCAGCGCGAGCGAGGGCTCGGCGTCCCTGGCCTCCGGGGCGTCGTCCGCCAAGGGCGGGTCGGCGGCGCTCGCCGAGGGCGCGGCCGAGCTCAAGGGCGGCACGGCATCCGCCGTCTCCGGCACGGCGCAGCTCGCCGCCGGGTCGGCCACGCTCACCCAGGGCGCCGGCTCCCTCGCCAGCGGGCTCTCTCAGCTCCAGGCCCAGGGCACGAGCCCCGTTGCCCAGGGCGCGAGCGACCTCAAGGACGGCACGGCCCAGGCGGTCGCCGGCACCGCCAGGCTCGCCGCGGGCGCGACCGAGCTCGCCTCGGGCACGAGCCAGCTCAAGGGTGGCGCCGCGGCGCTCAAGGCCAAGCTCCAGGACTCCCAGCAGGTGAGCCAGCTCAACCAGCTCAAGGAGGGCGCCGCGGCGGTCTCCGAGGGCACCAAGCAGCTGAGGAGCACCCTCGACTCCACGATACCGAGCATGCTCGGCTCCGCCAGCAAGAGCCTCGGCCAGATCTCCGGCCGCCTCGACACCATCGACGGCGAGGTGGCGACCCTCGAGGACCAGAGCTCCAAGGCGATGGAGACCGTCGGCGGCTACGCCACCAACGCCAACGATGACGGCTCCAAGGTCGCTCAGGACCTCCAGAAGCTCGGCTCCGACCTCCAGGGCATCTCGGACGACCTCGGGTCCGCGGCGAAGTCCGCCCAGAGCGCGGCCGCGAGCGCCCAGGGCGCCGCGAAGACGGCGCAGGCGGCCGCCAGCGCCCAGGGCGACGTCTCCGGCAGCGCCTCCGCGGCCGCCACGTCCGCCGGCGCCGCCGCCTCTGACATCAGCGCCGCCAGCTCGCAGCTCCAGGGCCTGCTCTCCGACCCGACCCTGACCGACGCGCAGAAGGCCGCCATCCAGAGCGCCCAGGGCTCGCTGGGCTCCGCGCAGAAAAACGCGTCGAACGCCCAGAGCTCGGCCGAGAGCGCGGCCTCCGCGGCGGCCCCCGCGGCCGAGAAGATCGGCTCGGCGGCCCAGGGCATCGGAAGCGCGGCGAGCGAGATCGGCTCGGCGGCCCAGTCCGTCGGCTCGGCGGCCCAGGCGGCGAAGTCCGTATCCACCGACGCCCAGTCCTTCTCCAAGGACGCGGCCGCCCTTGCGCAGGACCTGCAGAACCTGCAGGCCAGCGCCGGCGGCATCTCCAGCATCACCCAGAGTGCGAGCGGCATCCTCGCCGAGTCCAGGGGCGTGGTCAATGACTCCAAGTCACTCGTGAGCGGCACGCAGCAGAGCCTCGCCCAGATGCAGACGTCCATGCCCGGGCAGCTCGACAAGCTCGCCGGCGGGGCGGAGCAGGTGAGCGACGGCGTGTCCCAGCTGGTGGGCAGTCTCACGCAGCAGACCGACGCCAGCGGCAACCCCACCCTGCTCGGCGCAGCGACCGCCCTCGCCGAGGGCGCGGAGAAGGTCGACGGTGGCGCAAGCCAGCTCAAGGGCGGCATCGACACCCTCGGCTCGGGCGCGACCCAGCTCGACGACGGCGCCGCGAGGCTCGCGGCCGGCGCAAGCACCGTGGACGAGAAGGCCAAGGCAGCCGCGGCCGGCGCAGGCCAGCTCTCCCAGGGCGCCCAGGCGCTCGAGGCCGGCATCGACACGCTGCGCTCAGGCTCCACGCAGCTCGACGACGGCGCCGCAAGGCTCGCGAGCGGCGCCTCGACGCTCGACGACGGCATGGGGACCCTCGCCGACGGCGCCGACACCCTCTCCAGCGGCCTCGCCACCCTCGCCGACGGCACCTCCCAGGCCTACGACGGCTCCAACACGCTCTCGGACGGCCTCCAGCAGCTCGCGGACTCCGTCGACGGCATGGACCAGAAGGTGCTCGACAAGCTGCAGGACACGATCGACGAGAAGCTGGGCCGGGGCTACAAGCTCCACTCCTTCGTCGACCCCGCCAACACCGACGTCAACGAGGTCGAGTTCGTCTACGTCGTCTCCGGCGTCTCGAAGCCGGACGACACGACTGGCGCGTCCTCGGACGACTCCGCGTCCACCTCGAGCGACCAGGGGGGCCAGTCGTTCCTCGACCGACTCGCCGCGCTCTTCTCCCATGACAGGCAGGACGACTAGCCTCGCCTGACGCGCGGCCCTAGCGCCTCCTGAGCACCAGGTAGGCGTTGAGGGAGCCCGTCCGGCCGTCGGAGCGGAAGCGGTCTGCGACCTCGACCCCGCAGCCGAGGTCGCAGACCAGGGCGTCCACCTCGTCTCCGGAGAAGCTGTGGCAGTAGCGCCAGGCGCCGGGCACCCCCTGCCACCCGAGCAGGTAGTCGCCCTCGCCGAGCGACCCCGCGCCGAGGCCGAGCTCCGAGGCGGCCTCGGCGGTCGTGCGGCGAGCGCGCTCGGCGAGGCCGGCGTCGCTCATGAAGCGCCAGAGGGAGACGCAGCAGGTCCCTCCCGGCGCGAGGCG
The DNA here is from genome assembly GCA_900314575.1 of uncultured Olsenella sp. Taxonomy (GTDB): domain Bacteria; phylum Actinomycetota; class Coriobacteriia; order Coriobacteriales; family Atopobiaceae; genus Olsenella_K; species Olsenella_K absiana. The sequence continues at coordinate 7,995 of OMVS01000013.1, forward strand.
CGCTGCGAGCGCGCGCAGCAGCCGGAGGCGCGCCGCGAAGGTCGGCACGTGGTGCAGAAAGCCGAAGCAGGCGACGAGGTCCTGCTCGCCTGCGCCCCCGAGGGCGACGTCCAGGGCGCAGGATGCGCGGTCGTCGAGGAGGGCGCAGACGAGGTCGGCGCCCACGAGCCTCGCCTCCCAGCCAGCGGGCGGCGCCCAGCCCCGCGCCAGCTCGGGGCAGGAGTCCACCCCCCGGTAGCGCACGGGCTCCCCGGGAAGCTCGTCTGCGAGGAAGCGCGCGAGGCGGAGGTTGCCGCAGGCGACGTCGAGCACCCGGAGCGGGCCCGCGCCCAGCGCGCCGGCGGCCAGGCCCGCGTCCGCGAGGCAGCGCCGCCACCCCGGCCAGGGCGATCGGCGCGTAGAGGAGAAGGACGTCGCCTGCTCGCGGTAGAAGCGGGCGTTGACCTCGTCCATCAGCAGGGCGCAGTCGCGCCCCATGTCCCGCGCCGGCGCCCCGTCGCCACCCGCGCCGGGAGGCCGGCGCCCCTGTCTCTTCTCATCCATGAGGCGATTCTAGCAAGGCCGCGCCGGGCGTCGGGCCGGCACGTCCGGTCGCTATAATGCACACCCATGGAGGAACTACTGCTCGACATACTCGAACGCCTGCGCCGCGAGCCCGGCCGCGTCCTCGGCCCGGCGGAGCTCGACCGCGTCATCCGCGCCCACAACCGCGGCGTCCACGACAACGCGCGCCACCTCTCCAAGCGCCAGGTCCTCCCCTACTACCTGCATGTGCGCGAGGCCGACCCGGAGCGCTGGTCCTCCTGGGAGGTCGACTGCGAGCTCGAGCGGCGTCTCGTGGAGACGCTGCGCCTGAAGCCGCGGCGCACCGCCTCGGGCGTCGCGACCGTCACGGTCCTCACCCGGCCCGCCCCCTGCTCCGGCAGCTGCGTCTTCTGCCCCAACGACGTGCGCATGCCCAAGAGCTACCTCCACCGCGAGCCCGCCTGCCGCCGGGCGGAGCAGGGCTTCTTCGACCCCTACCTCCAGGTCCACGCCCGCCTCAGGGCCCTCTCGCAGATGGGCCACCCGACCGACAAGGTCGAGCTCATCGTGCTCGGCGGCACGTGGAGCGACTACCCGCGCGCCTACCAGGTGTGGTTCGTCCGGGAGCTCTTCCGCGCCGTCAACGACTGGCCCGGCGGCGACGGGGAGGCCGAGCGCCTCCGGGCCCTCTACCGCGAGGCCGGGCTGACGGACGACGCAGAGGAGCTCGCAGAGCGCGTCCGCCCGACGCAGGAGCTGGTCGACGCCGGCAGGCTCTCCTACAACGACGCGGTGCGGCGCCTCTGGGGCCCGGGCGGCGACGGCGCGACCGAGGGGGCGCGCGCCCTTCTCGCCCGCCAGACCGCGACCCTCGATGAGCTCGCCCGCGAGCACGCGCGCAACGAGGGGGCGGCGCACCGGGTGGTCGGCCTCGTCGTGGAGACCCGCCCCGACGCCGTCACGCCGGAGTGCCTGAGGCTCCTCCGCCGCCTCGGCTGCACCAAGGTCCAGGTGGGCGTCCAGAGCACCCGCGAGGACGCGCTTGCCGCCAACGGGCGCAACACCAGCCTGGAGGAGGTCAGGCGCGCCTTCGCCCTGATCAGGCTCTACGGCTTCAAGATTCACTCCCACCTGATGCTCAACCTCGTGGGCGCGACGCCCGAGCTCGACCGCCGGGACTTCTCCGCCCTCGTCTCCGACCCCGCCCTCAGGCCGGACGAGGTCAAGCTCTACCCGTGCGCGCTCGTCCCCGGCACGCGGCTGGTCGCCCTCTACGACCGCGGCGCATGGCGGCCGTACACGGTGGAGGAGCTCGTCGACGTCCTGGTGGCAGACGTCCTCGCCACCCCGCCCTACATGCGGATCTCCCGCATGATCAGGGACATAGGCGCGGACGACATCCTCGTGGGCAACAAGCACGCCAACCTGCGCCAGCTCGTGGACGAGAAGATCCGCACCTCCGGGCTCTCCCGGCGCGTCCGCGAGATCCGCTACCGGGAGATCGCGCGCAGGGAGGTCGACCTCTCCCGCCTCGAGCTCGTCGACGTCCCCTACGAGACGGACGTCACGCGCGAGCGCTTCCTCGAGTGGGTCACGCCCGAGGGGCGCATCGCCGGCTTCCTGCGTCTCTCCCTGCCCCGGTGGGAGCGGCTCCGCACGGACGAGCTCGCCACCAGGCCGGGAGACGCGATGATCCGGGAGGTCCACGTCTACGGCGAGGCGGCCCACCTCGGGCGCACGGACGCCTCGGCCCAGCACCGAGGGCTCGGCCGCGCCCTCGTCGAGCGCGCCGCGAGCATTGCCGCCGAGGAGGGCTACGCGGGGCTCTGCGTGGTCAGCTCCGTCGGCACGCGGGGCTACTACAGGGGGCTCGGCTTCGTGGACGACGGCCTCTACCAGCGAAGGGACCTCTCGGCCGCACCCGTGGCCCCCACCGGCGAGCGGCAGGCCGCGCGTGGCGCGCGCCCGTAGCGCGGCGGCCGCGTTTCCAAACGAGGCACCCCCGTGTTTCCAAATCAAGTCACTTTGGCGCCCCGAGCGCATCTGTGGCAATCTAGCCACAACGCATCGGAAGGGCCGATGCACACGGTCGAGGGACAACGTCATGTCTAACGTTGAGGTTGCAATAGCACAGGCCGCCTGGCGCGCGCGTCGCGCCACGAGCGATCGCCACGCGCAGCTACTCGCCCCCCTCGACCTACGCCTAGCGCTATAGGGTCCCCCAGCGACCCGGCGCTCCGGCACGCGCTCCGCCCAGCCCCCTAGGACAGGCGTCTGCAGCACGACCTCGCCGACGGCGACGACTCGGGGCGCCCCGCCCCGGGCAGGCACCAAGTCCCAGAGCACCACCCATCCCTCGCAACCTCACCGTAGAAGACGCACGTCCCTCGGCCACGCACCCAAGAGGACCACGACCGAGAGGATCTGCCATGACTCGCAAGATCGACATCTTCGACACCACCCTGCGCGACGGCGAGCAGTCGCCCGGCGCCTCCATGAACACCGAGGAGAAGCTCGTCATCGCCCAGCAGCTGCTCCGCATGCACGTCGACGTCATCGAGGCGGGCTTCCCCATCTCCTCGCCCGGCGACTTCCGCTCCGTGCAGGAGATCGGCCGCCTGGCGGGCGACGACGCGGTCGTCGTCGGCCTGACGCGCGCCGTCGACAAGGACATCGACCGCGCGGCCGAGGCCCTCTCGACCGCCAAGCGCCCGCGCATCCACACGGGCCTGGGCGTCTCCCCGCAGCACCTGCGCGAGAAGCTCCGCATCAGCGAGGACGAGTGCGTCGAGCGCGCGATCCACTGCGTCAAGTACGCCAAGCGCTACGTCGAGGACGTCGAGTTCTACGCCGAGGACGCCGGCCGCGCCGACCAGAAGTTCCTCGAGCGCGTGATCCAGGCGGCCGTCGACGCCGGCGCCACCGTCGTCAACATCCCCGACACCACCGGCTACCAGATGCCCGACGACTTCGGTGCCCGCATCAAGGGCCTCGCCGACAACGTGCGCGGCATCGAGAACGTGACAATCTCCGTCCACACCCACAACGACCTCGGCATGGCCACGGCCCTCGCCCTGGCCGGCGTCAAGAACGGCGCCACGCAGATCGAGTGCACGATCAACGGCCTGGGCGAGCGCGCCGGCAACACCGCGCTCGAGGAGGTCGTCATGGCCATCAAGATGCACGGCGACGAGCTCGACGCCCACACCGACGTGGTCACGCAGGAGCTCACCCGCGCGAGCCACCTCGTCAGCCGCATCACCGGCATGAACGTGCAGGCCAACAAGGCCATCGTGGGCGCCAACGCCTTCGCGCACTCCTCCGGCATCCACCAGGACGGCGTGCTCAAGGCCCGCGACACCTACGAGATCATCAACCCCGAGGACGTGGGCGCCGCGGGCTCCGAGATCATCCTCTCCGCGCGCAGCGGCCACGCGGCGCTCAAGCACCGCCTCGCCGAGCTCGGCTACACCTTCTCCGAGGACGAGTACGACGACATCTACAAGCGCTTCCTCGAGATTGCGGACCAGAAGAAGGAGGTCTACGACGAGGACCTGGAGTCGATGGTGCAGGAGCGCCAGCGCGAGGTGAGCGCCGTCTACACCCTGGACGCGCTGCAGGTCACCTGCGGCGACCCGCTGGTGCCCACCGCCACCGCCACGATCACCGACGAGGTCGGCGCCCAGCACGTGGTCTGCGCCACCGGCGCCGGCCCCGTCGACGCCGCCTACAAGGCCATCGACGAGGTCGTCGCCATCCACGGCGACCTGCAGGAGTTCGCAGTCAAGGCGGTCACCCGCGGCATCGACGCCCTCGGCGAGGTCACGGTGCGCATCCAGGCCGACGACGGCCGCGTCTTCACCGGCCGTGGCTCGGACAACGACATCGTCGTGTCCTCCGCCAAGGCCTACGTCAACGCGATCAACCGCATGATCTCGACGCAGCGCTCGCGCGAGGACAAGGGCGCGCAGGCGAGGTAGCACGACGGACGCCCGGGCCTGGCAGGCACCGGGAGGCAGCAGGGCGGCGCCGCTCCGAGGGCGGCGCCGCCCCACCTAGAGAGGGACGACATGACTAGACCCATGACCATGGCCGAGAAGATCCTCGCCGACCACGCAGGCCTCGACGAGGTGGTCCCCGGCCAGCTCATCGAGTGCGACCTGGACGGCGTGCTCGCCAACGACATCACCGCGCCCATCGCGATCAAGACGGTCCGCGAGCTGGGGGCAGGCGTGTGGGACCGCGAGAGGATCTTCCTCGTACCCGACCACTACTCCCCCAACAAGGACATCAAGAGCGCGGAGCAGACCAAGGTCACGCGCGATTTCGCGCACGAGATGGGCATCACCCACTACTTCGAGCAGGGATGCATGGGCATCGAGCACGCCCTTCTCCCCGAGAAGGGCATCGTGGGCCCCGGCGACCTCGTCATCGGCGCTGACTCCCACACCTGCACCTACGGCGGCATCGGCGCCTTCTCGACCGGCGTGGGCTCCACGGACGCGGGCGTGGGCATGGCGACCGGCCGCGCCTGGTTCAAGGTTCCGGAGACCATCCGCTTCGAGATCGACGGCGAGCTGCCGGCCGGCGCCAGCGCCAAGGACGTCATCCTCTACGTGATCGGCAAGATCGGCGTGGACGGCGCGCTCTACTGCGCCATGGAGTTCGCCGGCTCGACCGTCGACTCCCTCTCCGTCGAGGGGCGACTGACCATCGCCAACATGGCGATCGAGGCTGGCGGCAAGGCGGGCCTCTTCGAGGTGGACGACGTCGCGCGCGCCTGGCTCGAGCGTCGCTGCGAGCGCCCGTACAAGGAGTACCACGCGGACGCTGACGCCAGCTACAAGAAGGTCATCCACATCGACGCCGCCGACATCGTGCCGCAGGTCTCCTGGCCGCACCTCCCGAGCAACACCCACCCCGTGGCCGAGAGCCGCCACATCACCATCGACCAGGCCGTCATCGGCTCGTGCACCAACGGGCGCATCGAGGACATGCGCGCCGCGGCCGACGTCCTGCGCGGCCGGACCGTCGACCCATCCGTCCGCTGCATCGTCATCCCCGCGACCCAGGGCGTGTGGCTGCAGTGCGTGCACGAGGGCCTCATGGACGTCTTCATCGACGCCCACTGCGTGGTCTCGACGCCGACCTGCGGCCCCTGCCTCGGCGGCTACATGGGCATCCTCGCTGCCGGCGAGCGCTGCGTGAGCTCGACCAACCGCAACTTCGTGGGCCGCATGGGCGACCCGACCAGCGAGGTCTACCTCGCCAGCCCCGCCGTCGCAGCCGCCTCGGCCGTGGCCGGCCACATCGCGCTGCCGGACGACCTCGACTAGGCGCGCCACCTACGGCACCCACCCACAAAGGAGAAGAACATGCAGTTCAAGGGCAACGCCTTCCGCTACGGGCGCGACGTCGACACCGACGTCATCATCCCCGCGCGCTACCTCAACACCTCCGACCCCGCCCAGCTCGCCGCCCACTGCCTCGAGGACCTGGACGCCACCTTCCGCGAGCGCGTCCGGCCCGGCGACGTCATCGTCGCCGAGGAGAACTTCGGCTGCGGCTCCTCCCGCGAGCACGCGCCCGTGGCCATCAAGGCGGCAGGGGTCTCCGTCGTGATCGCGAAGAGCTTCGCGCGCATTTTCTACCGCAACGCCATCAACATCGGCCTGCCGATCATCGAGTGCCCCGAGGCCGTCGACGCCATCGCCGACGGCGACGTCGTGAGCGTCGACGCCGACACGGGCGTCGTGCGCGACGAGACGAGCGGCGAGAGCTTCCAGGCACAGCCGTTCCCGCCGTTCATCCAGGAGATCATCAACGAGGGCGGCCTGGTCGCGAGGACCAGGAAGCTCCTCGCCGAGAGGGAGGCCTAGCCATGGCGAGCAGGACCTACAGGATCGTCACGCTTCCGGGCGACGGGATCGGCCCGGAGATCATGGCCGAGGCCAAGCGAGTGCTCGCCAGCGTCGGCAGGGCGTACGACGTCGAGTTCGCCTGCGAGGACCACCTGATCGGCGGCGCCGCCATAGACGCCACCCGCACCGCGGGCGGCCCCGTCTCCGCCCTGCCCGACGAGACCCTCGAGGCCGCGCGCGCGGCTGACGCGGTCCTTCTGGCCGCGGTGGGCGGCCCCAAGTGGAACGACACCACGCCGGGCGCCGTCAGGCCCGAGCAGGGGCTCCTCGCCATCCGCAAGCAGCTGGGCCTCTACCTCAACCTGCGCCCGGTGCGCGTCTACGACGCGCTCGCCCAGGCGAGCTCGATCAAGCCCGAGCTCCTCAAGGGGGTCGACGTCCTCATCGTGCGCGAGCTCACGGGCGGCCTCTACTTCGGCAGGCACGAGCGCAACCACGACGTGCCGGGCGCGGCCATGGGCGGCGGCGCGGGCGACACGGCGCTCGACTCCATGGAGTACAGCGAGCTCGAGATCGAGCGCGTGGTGAGGTGGGCCTTCGACGCCGCGGAGCGCCGCCGCGGCCACGTGACCTCGGTCGACAAGGCCAACGTGCTCGAGACCTCCCGCCTGTGGCGCGAGGTCGCCCACCGCGTCGCCGCGGAGCACCCCTCCGTCGAGAGCGAGGACATGCTCGTCGACAACACGGCCATGCAGCTCGTAGCCCGGCCGGCCCAGTTCGACGTGATGGTGACCGAGAACACCTTCGGAGACATCCTCTCCGACGAGGCGAGCATGCTCACGGGCTCGCTCGGCATGCTCGCCTCCGCCTCCCTCGGCGACGGCACCGCGCTCTACGAGCCGAGCCACGGCTCGGCGCCCGACATCGCGGGCAGGGGCATCGCCAACCCGATCGCCCAGGTCCTCTCCGTCGAGCTCATGCTCCGCTACAGCTTCGGCATGGACGAGGCCGCAGACGCCCTCGCCGGTGCCGTCGACGACGTGCTCGCCGCCGGCTGGCGCACGGCCGACATCGCCGAGGAGACCACGCCCGAGGAGCGTCGCCTCTCGACCAGCCAGATGGGCGACAGGCTCATCGAGGCCTTCGAGGCGCGCGCGACGCACCAGGGTCGCTAGCACCACCGGTGCCGCCGGGACGTCGCGCCCCGGCGGCCCGGGTCGTGGAGGCCTCGTGCAGACCGAATGTCTGCGTCTCGGTAGCATATATTCCCGCGCCGCTGGGCATAATGGGGGCGTGAGAGAAAGCGAAGCCCGCGACCGCGGGCAGGAAGCGAGGGTCACCATGGCAGAGGTAACCATCACCATCGACAACTTCGAGAAGGAAGTCCTCCAGTCCGACGTCCCGGTCCTTGTCGACTTCTGGGCGCCCTGGTGCGGCCCGTGCCGCGCGCTCGGCCCGGTGATCGAGGAGATCGCGGGCGAGGTGGCCGGCAAGGCCAAGGTCGGCAAGGTCAACGTCGACGAGGAGCCCGAGCTCGCGCGCAAGTTCAGGGTCATGAGCATCCCCTCCCTCTTCGTCTTCGAGGGCGGTCAGATCAAGGCCAGCAAGGTGGGCGCTCAGCCCAAGGACGTCATCCTCTCCATGCTCGACTGACGCTCGGGCGAGGCGGGGTCATCCGGCAGGGGCCGGGTCGTGGCAAAGGCCGCGGCCCGGCCCCTGCCCGTATGCGGGGCCCGCGCGAGGAGCGCCCGCGCGCGCCCGGCGCCGGCAGCGCTCCCCCCGCAAGTCCTTCTCCGCCAGCGCGCCCCCCGAAGTCGTCTGACCGAGGAATCCGCACCTCACGCGCACTGCGAAACGCCAACCACCGATGGCCGACGCGTCCGAACACTATGATGTTGGACTGACATCGTCCCGTGATAACCTAATCGCCCAGCGCGAGTCCCCGCACGGCGCGGGACGGCGCGCCCCCCACCGGGCCCGTCCGGCGCTGGCCCCGAGACCAGGGAGCAAGACAGATGAACTGGAACACCATCCCCACCTTCGACGACGAGAACGCCAAGGTGGTCCGGCACGACGACACCCCCTTCGGGGCGCCCCTCGTCGAGGTCCTCTACGGCGCGGCCGACGCCGAGGGCAACCCCGTCGCCCCCACCGAGGGCAGCGACGAGGACGGCCACGGCACCTGGGCGGCCCTCGAGGTGGCAGGCGAGTACCGCCTGCTCTCCTGGAGGCGCCCGGCGTCGGAGGGTGGCGGCACCGAGTTCGGCTTCGGGATGGCCACGGACCCGAGGCCCGTCCTCGAGGCGGACATCGCCAAGAAGGAGGGCCTCGTCGAGCGCATGCAGCAGCTCCTCGACGGCGGGGACTACCACGGCGGCGGAAGCGTCCTGCGCCAGACGATGGACGAGTGGCGCGCCACGCCCAACTGGCACACGCCGCGCGAGGACGAGCTCTGGGAGGAGTTCCAGTCTAGGCGCAAGACCTTCTACGACAGGCGCTCCTCCGCCCGCGAGGAGGCGGCCGAGAGGAAGCGCGCCCTCATAGGGCAGGCCAAGTCCCTCGCCGACTCCACCGAGTGGAAGGCCACGGCGGAGAGGTTCCACGACCTCATGGACCAGTGGAAGGCGGCGGGGTCCGCCGGCCACGAGGAGGACGAGCGCCTCTGGGAGCAGTACAACTCCTACCAGCACGCCTTCTACAACCATCGCTCGGAGCACTACCAGCAGATGCGCGCCGAGCACGCCGCCAACAAGAAGGCCAAGCAGGCCCTCATCGCAGAGGCCCGCGAGGTCGTCCAGCCCACCGCCGAGTGGTCGCCGAGGCAGTGGAAGGAGGCCAACGCCCGCATGCGCGACCTCATGGGCGCATGGAAGCAGGTCGGACCGGTCGACCGCGAGGACTCCGACAGGCTCTGGAACGAGTTCAACGGGCTGAGGCAGAAGTTCTTCGACGCCCAGCACGCCCACCACGAGGAGGTCGAGGCGCAGCAGGACGCCAACGCCGCAGGCAAGCAGGAGCTCATCGAGACCGCGCGGCGCATCGCCGCGGCCGAGGACTACTCCGCCGAGGCCACCCAGCAGATGCGCGACCTCGACGTGAGGTGGAAGGCCCTGGGCTACGCCGGCAGCGCCAGGAACGACGCCCTGTGGGACGAGTTCCGCACGGCCAAGGAGTCGTTCTGGGACGCGAGGCGCGCCCACAACGACGAGCGCCACGCGCAGTGGCTCCAGAAGACCCAGGAGGCGCTCGAGCGCAAGCGCGGGCAGATCGCGAGCCTGAACGACCAGATCGAGCGCCTGCAGAGCAGGATCGACCACGCGACGGTGATGGTCAGCGAGTCCAGGCTCAACGAGTGGGCCAGCTGGATAGACGAGAAGAAGGAGCGCATCGCCGAGCTCGAGCGCCAGGTCGCAGACATCGAGCAGAAGCTCAAGTAGGCGAGAAGGACGTCGGGCAGTCGGAGGGCCCCAGCCGACCTCGGTCGGCTGGGGCCCTCTCGGCAATCTGGGCGGCAAGGCCGGCCGGACGCCCCCCGCTAGATCCTCTCCATCGCGGCGCTCACCTGCTGGTACCAGGCGTCCGCAGAGGCGCCGCAGTAGCGCGCCGCCATGGACCTGCTCGCCGTGAGGCCGTAGTCTCCCTCCGCCATCGCGGAGGAGTAGGACGCAGCCATGCCCGAGACGTGCGCCCGGATGGCGCTCTCCCAGTCGGACCAGCCGATGCCGCCCCAGCCCCAGGCGTTATGTGACGCGTAGCAGACCGACCCCTTGCCGCTCTCCACCTCGGCGATCGCGGGCGAGAGCCTCGGGTCCACGCCGGCCTCAAGCGCCGACCTCGCGAACGTCTCGCCATAGCCCTCGAGCGGGGACCCCGCGAGGTAGGCGTCTATGCGCGCCGTCCACGTGGCGAGCTCCTCGTCCTTCTCGCGCTCGGCGGCAGCCGCCTCGTCCCGCTCGCGCCGCGCCTCGACCTTGGCAGCGTAGGCGTCCCGTGCACCCTGGGCCAGGTCGCCGGCGACGTCTACCACGTGCAGCGCGCCCGAGGAGGCGACCTCGTCCGCCGTCGCACCCCCCTCTCCCTGCGTCGCCTGCGGATCGCGGGAACCTTGCGTCGCCTGGGCCTGGACGAGGGGGCCGAGGGGTGCGAGGGAGAGCGCGAGCGCGCCTGCGAGCAGGACGCGCGAAAGGGACTTGCGAGGGCTGGGGGTGGCTGCCATGTGCCTCCATCGTCGGTCCGATAGATGAGCGATGCAACGGAGCGCGGCGGCTACCGGCGCATCGTCGGAAGTTCATGCATCTTGTTCTACCCGCGCGATGTGGACGTCGCGTCCAGACGGGCCTCGGCTCCCGGATGCGCACACGAACTCCACGCCGGACACCCGGAGACTCCACGCCAGGTGCGCGCAGGTCGTCGGACGAGTACGCACAAAAGAAGCGGGGCACCTCCCGGTGCCCCGCCGTCGTTCTTAGCTGTTCATTGGACTCACGACTCGAATCTGGTCCTCGAACTTCTGCCTTGCGCCTCACAATGCGCTGCTTCCGGCTATTCGATTGTAAGACAGCGTCTCATCGGGTGACGCTCCCTCTGTTGGTGCGCCGGTTCTTCCGCCTGTCTCTCGACTATCGCGATCTCGTATCGCGTATTGAAGCCAAGTACCGCAGGCTTAGAAATCAGAGGCGGGACACGCGACGCCTACCACAGAGCCAAACCTTTCTATCTCCTCTGTGTCCATCGGCATCGCCTCCCTCGGTCGGGCAACCCCTCTTGGGACTGCGCCTCTGTTACTGCCTTTCATATACCCGTTGCGGCCGCCCTCATTCATCGACGCCGCCTGCTCGCGCGGACGGTGGCATTTCCTCCGTGGACGGCGTGCACGCGCGAGTGCCCCGGCCTACTTGTGGACCCAGACGACGTCCCCCACGTGCAGGAGCCCGTAGAGCTCGGCGGCCTTGGCGACGGGCAGGTTGATGCAGCCGTGGCTCCCGTTGGTCTTGTAAATCTCGCCGCCGAAGGTCGAGCGCCAGGACGCGTCGTGCAGAGCGTAGGCGTTGCCGATGAAGGGCATCCAGTAGCTGACGAAGCTCTGGTAGTCCGGCTGGCCGTCGCCGTCCTCATCGCCGCCGACCAGGACCGTGTCCGTGGTCTTGTTGCCGTTGACCTCGTACGTTCCCGTGGGGGTGTCCCTCCCCTCGCTTGCGTCGCCGGAGACGAAGGCGGACTCCCAGACGCAGGTGCCGTCCGTGTCGAAGAGGCGCGCGTACTGCGCGTCGAGGTCGACGTCCACGTAGCGGCCGCGCGACGGGTCCCAGCCCCCCTTCGCCCAGGCGGCGTCCTTGGAGAGGCCCGACGAGTTCCTCTTGGAGACCAGCGGTGCCTCGATGGGGTCGAGGTCGCCCTGGGCCAGGTGGTCTGACATCAGCTCCGCGAGCCCGTCGACGTCCAGGCTGTAGTCGTTCTCGTCGTCGGACGAGGCGAAGTAGGGCTTCACGTAGTACGTGAGGTAGGTGCGCACGGCATCCTCGTCCACGCTGACCCTGTCGTCCTCGATCGAGACCCAGCGCCTGAGCGACGTCGTCACCTTGTACTTGGTCTCCCCGTCCGAGGTGATCGCCAGCTCACCCGTGCGCACGCGGTTGATGGCGTCGGCGGCCTCGTGGAGGCTCTCGCAGTCATCGAGCGTCGCCGGCCGCTCGACCTCGGCGGGGTCGAGCTCGACGGTCTCGGAGAGCGACCCCACGCCCGCCTCGAACGCGCGCGTCACGGCCTCTGGGTCGAGCACGGTGCCCGAGACGCTGCCGCTCACCCCGTAGCTCCCACTCGCGGCGTCGAAGGTGACGTGAGCGTCGGTCTCGTCCATGCTGGACTCGTTGTAAGACTCGACCGCTCCCTCCACCACGGACGCGAGCGCGTCGGCGTCGAAGCTCACGCCCTCGTCGCCTACGTAGGTGTGCCTGCGGAAAGCCTCGACCGGCCAGGCGAGCACGTTCTCCCTGGAGAGCGCCTCGTCCGTGAGCGCCGCGCCGTCCCGCGCGAGCCCGACCTGGGCGCCCGTAACCGTGAGCGAGAAGTCGCCCTCAGCAGCGCTGATCGCGTACTCCCCCGCCTCTCGCGAGATGGTCGCGGCGACCTCCTCGGCGGACTGGCCGGAGACGTCGCGGCCGTTCAGCGTCGTGTTGGGGAAGAAGTGCGAGGAGTAGAAGAGCGCGCCGCCCACGTAGGCGCCCACGACGGCGCAAACGGCGGCGACGCCACCCACGACCCTCCGGTTCCTCTTCGAGGTCTCGCGCCTCGTGGGCTCCGCGGCCTGCTCCTCCGTGACGAGGGGGCACTCGCCGCCCAGGTAGTCGGCGTCGATGCGCGGAGCGCCCTCCGAAGGCTCGATGACCTCGGACTCGGCCGAGGTCTCCGACTCGGGTTCCGCCTCAGGCTCGGGCTCCGCCTCAGGCGCGGGCTCCGGTTCGGGCTCCGGCTCGGGTTCCGGCTCCGCCTCAGGCGCGGGCTCCGGCTCGGCCTCCGGCTCCGCCTCAGGCTCGGGCGCGGGCTCCGGCTCGGGCTCCACCTCGGGCTCCACCTCGGGCTCTGGCTCGGGCTCCGGCGCGGGCGCCTCGGCGGCCTCGTCCGCGACGAGCTTCGTCGAGGTGCCGCGGATGGCCTGGAGCCACTGAGGGACGGCGCCGGGCGACTTGGGGCCCGCCGTCGCACGGCGGTAGCGTGCCATCGTCCTGCGGTCGAGCCGGGGGAGCGGGATGGTCGTCTCCGCCTCGATGACCTGCGAGAGGTCGGCGGTGTCGCCCAGCGGGTCGTCCCCGGGGGCCTCGGGCTCCCCCGTGCCGGAGGCACCGAGGGCATCCTCGGGCCTGCCTGTGTCCTTGTCCGTCAAAGCGCGCTCCCTCGGGTACCCTGTGGCGGGACTGCGTCCCGCCCGCTGCGAATCGGGTCATGCTCCCCCATCCTACCCGATGGGAAATCGCCTGGCCGAACATCAAACGATGCACAGAACCGCACGGCTGCCGTGGCCTGCGACGGGCCGCGCCGAGCGCTAGGGCCTCGCCCCCGAGCCCTCCAGGCTCAGGCTCTCGCCCGGGCGCAGCAGCAGCGGGTTGGGCGCGAGCCGCGCGAACTTCTCGGCCTGCTCCTCCCCGTAGGGAACGACCGGCTTCAGGTGGATGGGGATGTTGTGCCTGGCCCCGATGACGCGCGCGCACGCGGCGGCGCCCGCGACGTCCATGTTGTAGATGCCGTCCCCGGGCAGCAGGGCATAGTCGATCCCCATGCCGGACAGCGTGAGGCTCATCTGGCGCGTCTCCGAGGTGTCGCCCGCGCAGTAGACGAGCACGCCGTCCATCCACACGAGGTAGCCGACGCACTCGTCGATCGGGTGGTTCTCGTTGAAGGCGACCGTGGCCTGGACCGTGACGTCCGCGAGGGAGCGCCTGAGGTACTCCCCGCGCCTGGGGTGCAGGTCGAAGTTCTCCCACACGACGCAGCCCGGCTTGCGCGCGGGCAGGTCGGTCGCGGTGTGGTCGTAGTGCTGGTGCGTCACGAGGATGAGGTCCGCCGAGACGCCATAGGTGCTCGTGCCCTTGGCGCCGGTGGGGTCCATGTAGGGATCGACGTAGACGACGGTGCCCGCGGCGCTCGTCAGGCGCAGGCTGCCGTGGCCCTGGTAGAGAAGCTCGGCCATGCTCTCCTCCTCTGCGCGCCGCCCTGCTCGGCTGGGCGGCCAGGTGGGACAAGGACGTTATATATGCAGAGGTATACGTCACCTGCGGCCGTTCGGGCCTCTCCCGTAGGCGGGCGGTCGCCCGCCGGGCCCGACCTCGGGGCGGTCGCCCGCTGGGCGCGCCCCCGAGCCGGGCGCCGCTACAGGTAGCGCAGGAAGTCCGCACAGGCCCTGGAGAGGAGCGGCTCGGCGCGGTGGACGACGTAGATCGTGCGGTACTTGCGCTCCGTGAGGTGCTTGGGGACGATGCGGTAGGGGTTGCGCCTGAGGATGAGGGAGGGCAGCACCGCGAGGCCGAGGCCGCTCTCCACCATGGACATGATCACGTAGTCGTCCCAGGTCTCGAAGCGGACGTCCGGCGTCAAGCCGGTGCCCTCGAAGACCATGCCCGTCTCGTCGTCCTCGCCGCGCTTGAGCAGGAGGAACGGCTCCGTGCAGAGGTCGGCCACGTCTATCGACGCCTTGCTCGCGAGGGGGTGGTCCTTGGGGACGATGGCGAAGTACTCGTCGCGCTTGAGCGCCTCGTACGAGAGGCTCGCGTCCTTGGGGACGCGCGAGACGAACCCACAGTCGACCCTCCCCGAGGCGGCCCAGCCCTCGATCTCCGTGTAGTCCCCCATGAGCAGCTCGTAGTCCACGCCGGGGTGGGCCTCCTCGTAGCGCTTGATGATGCCCGGCAGCCAGTGCGTCGCCACGCTCGAGAAGGTCCCGATCCGGATCCTGCCCGAGGCGATGCCGCGGATGTCTGCCACCTCGGACTCGAGCCGGTCGTGGTCGGCGCAGACCATCTCCACGAATGGGAGGACGCGCGCGCCGTCGCCCGAGAGGCGCACGCCGCTGCGCCCCCGCTCGAGGAGGGTGATGCCCCAGTCGCGCTCGAGGTCGGCCACCATGCGGCTGATGCCGCTCTGCGAGTAGCTGAGGGTGGCGGCGGCCTTGGTGAAGCTGCCTTGGCGCACGGTCTCGACGAGCGCCCGGTACTTCTGGGTATTCGCGTCCGTCTCTGTCGTCACCTGCCCCTATGCGGGGAGCGTGCCCCGCTTGCATCTGGTTTCCTCATGATACCCATCTAATATATTCGCTTTTATAATTTGTTGGATGATGGGATATTTACAGAAAGGTTAATTCCATCTCGGAGTGGAGTGCCCCATGAGCAACGCCAGGCGTTCTGACCTCGTCAAGTACCTCCTCGCGCTCGTCCTGTGCGGCTCCAACGGGATCGTGGCCGCCTACATCGACCTCCCCTCCGACCAGGTGCCGCTGCTCCGCGCCCTCATCGGGTTCGTGACCCTGGCGGCGGTCCTGCTCGTCAGGAACCGCGGCACCCAGGGCCTCGCCGCGCGGAGCCACCCGCGCGAGGTGCCCTACCTGCTCGCCTCCGGCGCCGCCCTCGGCACCGGCTGGATCCTGCTCTTCCGCTCCTACCAGATGATCGGCGTCGGCGTCACCACGCTCATCTACTACCTCGGCCCGGTGCTGGTCATGGCCCTCTCGCCCGTGCTGTTCGGGAACCGCCTCAACAGGCACAAGGTCCTCGGCTTCGCCGTCGTGGCCGTCGGCGCCTTCCTCATTGGCTCCGACAGCCTCGCCTCCAACCCGTCCGTCCCCGGCCTCCTCCTGGCGTCGCTCACCACGCTGTGCTACGCGCTGATGGTGGTCTGCGCCAAGCGGGTGAGCCACATCCACGGGCTCGAGAACGCGACCATCCAGCTCGGCGGCAGCCTCGCCGCGGTGGCCGTCCTCTTCGTGGCGAGCGGCGACGCCCTCGTGGCCGTCCCCGCCTCCTCCGTGGTCCCCGTCCTCGTGATTGGCCTGGTCAACACCGCCGTCGAGCTCTACGCCTACTACACCGCCATCGACGCGCTGCCGGTGCAGAGCGTCGCGGTCCTCGGCTACCTCGAGCCCCTCTCCGCGGTGGTCCTCTCCACCCTCGTCCTGGGCGAGCCCTTCGGCCTCGCCCGCGTCATCGGCACCGCGTGCATCCTGGGCGGCGCCGTGTGGTGCGAGCTTGTCGGCAACCGCCATGACGCCGCTGCGGGCGAGAAGGACGCGGAGCTCGCGCGCGCCGGCCGCATCCACGCGCGTCGCGCCCGCACCGGCCGCCCCGACGCCCGCAGGCGTCCGGCGGTGTCGGCGGCGACGCAGGTCCGCGGCGCCTAGCCCCTGGGGGCGCAGGCCGCGCACGCCGCGCGTCCTTCTCGCCCTGGCGCGCCCCTCTCGCCCTGCGCCCTCCCGGCGAGCCGAAGGGCTACACTTACCCGCGTCCGTAGGGTTCCGCGTAGGGTCCGACCCACGCCCGCGCCAGGGAGGGGATATATGTCCAAGCAGCAGACCCGGGGGGACGTGCGCCCGTCGCCGGCCCCCGAGGGCTTCTCGCCCGTCGTCACCTGCACCGAGCACGTGCGCTCCAACCTCCTCGTGGGGATCGAGGTCGAGGTCGCAGGCGCCCTGGTTGCCGCCTTCTGCCTCTCGCCCATCTGGGGCCCAGGTTGGGTCCTCGCGCTCGTCCGGATCCTGCTCCTCGCCATCGTCGCCGCAAGCATGGTCATGGGCGTCATCCAGATCCTCGGCTACTTCAACAAGCGGGTCGAGATGGACGAGGGGGGTCTCGTCTACACGAGCAGCACCCGCCGCTCGGAGCACCACCCATGGTCAGACGTCGTCGCCTACGACACGCGCGAGGACATGAACTCCCTCGAGCTCGTCTTCTGCGGCCGAAAGCGGCGCACCTTCCACAAGTCGAGCGAGAACTACGAGCAGATGGTCGACTACGTGATCGACCACACCGAGCTCATCAGCGTCAAGTAGGCCGCGCCGGCAGGCGCCGGCAGGGCATGCGTGGCGGCGGGGTGTCCCGCCGCCGGAGCCAGGGGCGCACGTCCTTCTCGGCTACTCGCCCTCCTTGCGGAACTCGTCGACCTCCTTGAGAAGCCCCAGGCCGCGCTCGCTCAGCATGAGGCCCTTGCTGTGCTCGAGGAACTTGTGGGAGCCGTGCGCCGTGACGAAGGCCATGAACTGCTCGTCGCACGCGAGGCGCGAGACGAACAGCAGCATCTCCTCCCCGTCCCCAAAGGCGTCGTCCAGGAAGTCGAGGACGTGGTCGAGCTCGTCGCCCGTCTGCTCGACCTTGGCCGAGAGGCTGCGCACGTAGTCGTTGAAGCAGCTCGTCGCGCCCTTCCACGCGGCGTCGCCGGCCTCGGTGCCGTGCAGCGCCGCGGCGCTGCGCAGCGCCTCCTCGGCGACCTTCCCGAGGATCGCCTTGTGGCTCGCAGCCGCGTCCAGGCGCGCCTTGGAGGCGCCAGCCCTGGAGAGGCGCCTGAGCTCGTCCTCCGCACCCCTCACCGGCTCGGCGAAGGCGGAGCGCACGCTCGCGCCGTCGAGCTTGGGCTTCAGGGTAGCGAGATCGTTGTGCACGTCCTTCAGGGCGGCCTCCTCGCTGACGTCGGCGTGCACCTCGCGCAGCAGCGCCTCGATGGTCAGGTTGAGGAAGGCGAGCCGCTCGTCGAAGCGCGCGGCCTTGAGGCGGGCCTTGCCCTCGGGCGGGACGCCTCCGGCCAGGACGTCCTTGATGTGGTACTTGTCCTGGTACTTCTGGAAGAGCTCGTAGTACAGGGAGAAGTCCTCGGCGATGTCGGGGTCCTGCAGGTACTGGCTCACGAGGGAGAGGCTCACGTCCATCCCCTCGCGCTCGTAGACCTGGACCATGCGCGAGAGGTCCTCCCAGCCGCGGGCGGTGACGATGCGGGTCCCCTTGACGTCGGAGCGCACGTGGAAGAAGTTGTCGGGCTTGGCCTGCAGGTAGGAGGTGATCGCGGAGTGCACCCCGTGCGCGACCGCGTAGTCGAGCCAGACGTCGAGGTCGGGCTCGATGTCGATGCGCTTCATGCGGTCGAGCATGGCCGGGTCGAACTCGCGCGCCGAGCGGTTGTACTCGGGCGGGTTGCCGGCGGTCACGATGACCCAGCCCTCCGGGAGGCGGTGCTGGCCGAACTGCTTGAACTGCAGGAACTGAAGCATGGCCGGGGCGAGCGTCTCGCTGACGCAGTTGACCTCGTCGAGGAAGAGGACGCCCTCGCTGACGCCGGTCTCCTCCATGGCGTCGTAGGCGGCGGCGATGATCTCGCTCATGGTGTAGCGGCTCACCTTGTAGGCGTGGCCGCCGAAGGTCGCGTCGTCGATGTAGGGCAGGCCCAGGGCGCTCTGCCTCGTGTGGTGCGTGATGGAGTAGGAGACGAAGTTGATGCCCAGGTGCTGCGCGACCTGGGAGACGACGGCCGTCTTTCCCACGCCCGGCGGGCCCATGAGGATGATCGGGCGCTGCATCTGGGTGGGAATCAGGTAGAGGCCGTTCTCGTCCGTGGCGAGATAGGCCCTGACGGCGCACTCGACCTGCTCGGTCGCCTGCTTGATGTTCATCGTGCAACCTCCTTGAGCTCCCTGGGCGAGAGCACGAACTGCACCGCCCACGGGGGGACGACCTCCTTGCGATAGTTCTCGTCCAAGAAGACGAACGCGCACTTGTAGGACGGGACGCGCGTGGGGTAGACGCCCCAGCCGTCGGTGAAGTAGATGAGCCCGTCGACCCTGGCGAGCTTGCCCTCGGCCAAGAGGGAGTCGACGTAGCGGAAGGCCGGTCGGAAGTCCGTGCCCCCGAAGCCCTTGAGCTCGACGCTTGCAGCCCACCTCCTGAGGTCTTCCGCGGAGCCGATGACCACGTCGCTCCTGACGGCGGCGTCGCACTGGACGACGTGGACGTTCGTGCGGCCCCCCGACGAGGCCCCCTGGGCGATCACGTCGTAGGCGGCCTCGACGAACTCGCGCACGGCCTCCCCCTCGACCGAGGCGGAGGTGTCGATCACGATCACGAAGTCGTGGACCGCCCTCTCCTCGCGGTACTCCAGGTTCTCGATGAGGGGCATGTTGCCGTACAGCTCGAGGCCGTAGGCGTAGAACACGTAGTCGAACTCGTCGGGCGAGACGCGCATCGCCTCCTGGACCCTCGAGAACTGGCGGAGAAACTCGCGCAGGTCGCGCTTGCGCGACCCCGCGACCTCGAGCTCGTGCCTGAGGTCGCCCAGCGACTGTCCACGGCCTCGCGAGATGGTCTCCAGGTCGAGGCGAACGCTCTTGCCGGCGTGCTTCCAGCGGGCCTCGAGCTCCGCGCGGTCGGGCTCCTGGGAGCCCCCCGGCGCCTCGAAGCTCGCCTCGCTGAAGCCGACGCGCTCCTCGCCCCCGCGCGCGCCCTCGCCCGCGCCCTCCCTGGCGCCGGACGAGGCGCCTCCCCCCTCGTCGCCCGTGCGGCCCCGGGCGTCTGCGGCGGAGGAGGCCGGCGAGGAGCCCTCGCCGCCGCCCTCGTGCACCCTCGCCTCGGCGGCGTCGTCCTCGGAGGCCTCGCCCGTGCCGCGGGTGCGGCCGTGCGCCTCGGGGAACCAGCGCTTCGGATCGTCGACCCTGAAGGCGCCCGCCCACCGCTCGCGCACGCCGGAGAAGCGCCCCTCCTCGAGGGCGTGGTAGACCTTCTCCGTGGTCGGACGCTCGCCGAGCTCGGCCTCGAGCTGGGAGAGGACGATGTCGAGGGCCTGCCCGCGCGCGCCGGGACGCTTGCCGCAGAGCTCGGCGGTCAGGCGCTCCGCGATGACGTCCGAGGCTATCGCCCAGGAGTCCGGGTCGATGGCGGGGGTCGTGAAGGGGTGGAGTAGCAGGCAGTGGACGACCACGTGCGTGAGGTCGTGCACCGGGGGCTGGCGCGTGTCGGCGAACTCCTCGAGCACGCGGTCGGGGTCGAAGAGGAGGCGCCTGCCGTCCGTGGCGAAGGCGGCGCCGAGGCCCTCCTGGGCGACCGGCTTCAGGAGCTCGACCGCGGGGGTCAGGAAGTGGTTCTCGGAGAGCATCGTGAAGCGCGCCAGCTCGACCACGCGCTGTGCGAGCTCGGCCTTGCGCCCGGGCGCCGCACCCCCCTGCTCCGGGGCGCCTGGCAGACCGGCGGCCACGTCCCTCGACACCTTGTCCTCC
This sequence comes from uncultured Olsenella sp., assembly GCA_900314575.1. GTDB lineage: Bacteria > Actinomycetota > Coriobacteriia > Coriobacteriales > Atopobiaceae > Olsenella_K > Olsenella_K absiana. Next base: position 28,116 of record OMVS01000013.1, read on the forward strand.
GTCTCGACCACCCCCTCGAAAGCCCCGACGCGCGCCCCAGGGTGCGTCCCCTCGCTCAGAATAGCAGGTCGCTCAGGCTGTCCCGTCCGTCCTCGTCGCCCTCGTCCGCCTGCTCGTGCAGGGAGAGCAGCCAGGTGGAGATCTCGGCGTGCCCGGCCGCCGAGGCGGCGTCTATGCCCCGCTTGAGCACGGCGGGCGTGAAGGCGTCCCTCCAGGCCGGCAGCTCGCCCATCCGCTTGAGGGCGTTGAGCTTGCCCTCCTTGGCGAACAGCTCAACGATGCAGGCGTTCTCCTCCTCGGTCCCCGCGGAGAGGTAGGGCACCATGCGCTCGACGAGGCGCGGGCGGGCCCTGAGCCAGGGATAGGACTCCAGGGCCTCGAGGAAGGTCGACGGCGATTGCTTGCAGACGAACATCATGATGCGAGGGTCCTCGTCCGAGCGGATGAAGTTGCTGAGGATGAGGTCGATGTACTCAGAGCCGAAGCCCTTCTCGTCCTTGAGGCGTCCCATCCTGGACGCGAGGTTGAGGCAGGCCCTCGCCGTGTCGGGGTCGTGCTTGTCGGGGGCCTTGTACGCCTCGTCCGCCTTCACCACCGCGGCACGGAAGAGGTCGTCGAAGACGACGGAGTCGAACCTCCCCTCCTCAGCGAGGGTGCCGACCAGCGACGCGGTTGCCCTCAGGCTGGTCTTTGTGCCGAAGGAGCCGCCCACGAGCTGCTCGCGACCCGTGAAGGGAGCGAAGACCTCCGATCCCACCGTCCGCTCGCCTGGGCTCAGGAAGAGGTTGGGGCTGTTGCGCGTGAGGTCGAAGCGCGACAGCGACGCCTCGTGGGCGGCGATCGCCCGGTAGAACTCGAGCCTCTCCACGTCCTGGAGCAGGTCCACACCGCGGTCGAGCAGGTCGCGCGCGACGTCCTCCCTGGCCACGCGCAGCGCCAGCGCGAGTGCCCATCCCTCGTACGCGAAGGGCGCCAGCACGTCGTACATGAAGTCCACGAGCAGCTTGGGGCCGTAGACGCACGAGCGCTCGAGAAGATCGACGAGCTCGGCGGCGGTGGCCTGGTCGCGCAGCTCAGAGACGGCCATCGTGAGCGTGACGGCCTCCGTCACCTGCCCGGCGGCGATCGCGTCGCGATCGCGGGCGAGAAGGGCCTGCAGCTGCGCCCTGTCCTTGTCGTCCCTCATACTCCACCCCAACCTGCCGCCGCGGCGCGCGACGGTCGCGGCCTCGTCCCGACCCGCTCCTCGGGACCCATTCCAAAGGAGTTATTCTAGCGCCCCGCACGGGCTGCGGGGCGACCCCTCCCTCACGAGCGGTGCCCACAACAGACGAGCGGGACGGTCTGGGGGGCAGGCGGGGTGCTCCGGGGGCCGCCCGCCGCCGGCCGGGCGCCTCCCGGGAGCACGGACCACCTCCCCATATAATGGCCCTACCGCACGCCTGCCGCGGGGCCTCCCGAGCGCGCGGGACGAGGGGGCAGAATGGACCGACGACCCGAGCTTCTCGACTTCACCTTCGCTTCCGCCGACGGCGCGAGCACCCTGCACGGGCGCGCCGCGTGGCCGGCCGGCATGGGGCCCGCCGCCGATGCGGGCACGCCCGCCTCGGCGCTGCCGCGGCCGCGGGGCGTGGTGCAGGTCGTCCACGGGATGGCGGAGCACGTCGAGCGCTACGACGAGCTCGCGCTGTGGCTCGCCGAGCGCGGCTGGCTCGTCTGCGCACACGACCAGATCGGTCACGGCCGCTCTGCCGACCCCTCCCGCTGGGGCTCCATCCCCTCGCATGGGGGCAAGGAGGCCCTGCTCGAAGACGTCGACCGCCTGCGCGCGGCCACCGCCGCCCGCATCGCGCCGAACACCCCCTACTTCCTCCTCGGCCACTCCTTCGGCAGCTTCGTCGTGCGCGCCTACGCGGCGAGGCGGGGCGCGGGGCTCGCCGGCGTCGTCGTCTCGGGCACCGGCTACGTGCCGCCCGTGGCCTCTGCCGCCGGACGCGCGCTCGCCCTCGCCGTCTGCCGTCTGCGTGGAGACGAGTGCCGCAGCGAGCTTCTGCACTCCATGGCCGACGGCGCCTACGCCAAGGCGGTCGAGGGGGCCGAGAGCGGCTTCGAGTGGCTCTCGTACGACGAGGGGAACGTGGCCTCCTACATCGCCGACCCGGCGTGCGGCTTCATGTTCTCCGCCGGCGGCTACGCCACGCTGTGCGACCTCACGCTCGAGACCTGCGGCCAGGCCTGCGCGGACAGGGTCCCCAAGTCGCTGCCGCTGCTGTTCGTCTCGGGCGCGGACGACCCGGTGGGAGGCTGCGGCAAGGGGGTCGCCAAGGCCTGCCAGCTGGCGAGGCGCGCCGGCTCGACGGACGTCTCGCTCAGGCTCTACCCGGGGATGCGCCACGAGATTCTCAAGGAGGACGGCAGGAGGCTCGTCTACCACGAGCTCCTCGACTGGCTGGAGGCACGCTCGTGAACGGCAAGAGGTACGTCATCGCGCTCGACCAGGGGACCACCTCCTCGCGCTCCGTCCTGATAGACCGCACGGGGAGGATGGTGGACTTCGTCCAGAGGCCGTTCCAGCAGATCTTCCCCGAGCCCGGCTGGGTGGAGCACAACCCGCAGGACATCCTCTTCACGCAGCTCGGCTCCCTGACCGAGCTCCTGCACCGCCACAACCTCACCGAGCGGGACATCTGCGCCATCGGCATAGACAACCAGCGCGAGACGACCATCGTGTGGGACCCCACGACCGGCGCTCCGATCGCCAACGCCATCGTCTGGCAGTGCCGGCGCACCACCCCGCTCGTCGAGGAGCTCTGCGGCACCCCCGAGGTGCGCGCCATGGTCCGGGCAAAGACGGGCCTCCTGCCCGACGCGTACTTCTCCGCCAGCAAAATCCGCTGGCTGCTCGACAACGTCGAGGGGGCCAGGGAGCGCGCCGAGGCGGGTGAGCTGCTCTTCGGGACCGTCGACACCTACCTCGTCTGGGTACTCACGGGCGGCCTCGTGCACGCGACCGACCCCACCAACGCGAGCCGCACGATGCTCTACGACATCCACGAGGGGCGCTGGGACCCCGAGCTCCTCGAGCTGTTCGACATCCCTGCCTGCATGCTGCCCGAGGTCAGGCCGAGCGCGGGGAGCTTCGGCGAGACGAGCTACCCCGGCATCCCGGCGGGCATCCCCATCTGCGGCGTCGCCGGCGACCAGCAGGCTGCGCTCTTCGGCCAGTGCTGCTTCCGGGCGGGCCAGGCCAAGAACACCTACGGCACGGGGTGCTTCCTGCTCATGCACACCGGCAGCACCGCCCCCACCTCCACCCACCAGCTCGTCACGACCATAGCCGCCTCTGCGCCGGACTGCGACCACACCGAGTACGCCCTCGAGGGGTCGGTCTTCGTGGGCGGGGCGCTCCTGCAGTGGCTGAGGGACGAGCTGGGGCTCCTGCGCTCCTCGAGCGAGTCCGAGATGATCGCGGAGCGCGTGAGCGACACGGGGGGCGTCTACGTCGTCCCCGCCTTCACGGGCCTCGGCGCTCCCTGGTGGGCGCCGGAGGCGCGCGGGCTCATCTGCGGCCTCACGCGCGGCACCACCCAGGCGCACGTCGTGAGGGCCGCCCTCGAGTCCATGGCGTACCAGGTCCACGACCTCGCGCGGGCCATGGAGGCCGACGCCGGCCGCAGGATCGAGACGCTCAACGTCGACGGCGGCGCCTCGCAGAACAAGTTCCTCCTGCAGTTCCAGAGCGACGTCCTGCGCTGCCAGATCAGGCGCCCCCTCAACACGGAGACGACCTCCCTCGGGGCCGCCTTCCTCGCGGGCCTCGCCTCCGGCTTCTGGGAGGACCCCTCCGAGCTCGAGGAGCTGCGCCAGAGGGACCTCGTCTTCGAGCCCGAGATGGACGAGGCGCGCGCGGACGCCCTCGTGGCGGGGTGGCGCAAGGCGGTCGAGCGCACGCTGCTGTAGCGTGACCACCGGGGCCGTACGTCACGCGCGCGACCACCGCTGGTAACCGTCCCGTTACCCGCGGCCGGCAAGGGCTTACAATCGAGATGTGCGTCCTATGGTCACCCGTCGGATCGAGAGCAGGCCGAGACGCCCCTCCGGGGCGGCGCGCCCGCGCCTCGTACGCCGGGCCCCAAGGTCAGGAGATGTGCCATGAACGCTATCGACGAGCCCTTACTCTACGCCTGGCTCAGGATGTCGACGACCCTGGAGGACATCCAGCCCTACACCCGGCTCACGAGGAACGAGTCGCTCATCTGCCACGTGCTCTTCCGCCAGGAGAAGACCCACCCGGGCGTACCCCTCACCCCCACCGACATCTCCCGCCGCACGAAGATCAGGAAGTCCCAGGTGAACAGGAGCCTCAACCAGCTCGAGCGAAGGGGCATAATCACACGCGAGCATTCGACCGCCGACCGGCGGAAGGTCTACGTCCACTTCATGACCGAGAACGCGAGCGCCTTCTTCGAGATGTACGCCAAGTCCATCGAGATGACCGACAGGTTCGTGAGCGCGGTCGGCGCCGATGAGGCAGAGCGCCTCATTGCAGTCATGGACAAGGTGACCGAGATCGCCGAGTCGGTCTATCTAGGAGAGGACGAGCAGCGTGGCACAGGGGACCTACAAGTCTAAGCAGATGATCGTCGTCCGTCGGGACCTCAAGATGCGCAAGGGGAAAATCGCAGCGCAGGCCGGGCACGCGTGCGTGGAGGCGACGCTCATGGCGCTCGCGCGCGAGCGGCGCCTGGACGAGGTGCGGCTCTCGGACGACGAGGGCTGGGTGTACCTGGACGACGAGGGCACCGAGCCCACGCCCCTCTCCGAGTGGTTCGATGCGGGGGTGGCGAAGGTCTGCGTGTACGTGGACTGCGAGGAGGACCTTCTCGACCTCGCGCGGCGTGGGCGCGAGCGGGGCTTCCTCGTCGCGCTCGTCCGCGACGCCGGCCTCACGGAGTTCCACGGCGAGCCGACCTTCACCTGCCTCGCATTCGAGCCGCTAGGCGCCGAGCAGATCGACCCGCTGACGGGCGACCTCCCGCTCTTCTAGACAGACCCTCGGTCCCGAGGTCCTTCTCGCCCGACCTGGGACCTTAGGGGCCATCGCAGGCGCCGCCAGCGCAACGTCAGGACCACCCCCGGACGACGGCTGGACCAGGCTCCCGAGCGTCGGCGAGGACGGGCCCCGGTCGTTAGCTGATTTAATCTTTTGTATCTTCCCATCCCCCGTGCCGAGCTGATGGTAGCTTTATGCGGAGTTGTCAATGAAGCGTCCCTTGGAATGGCAGGCCGCTGGGACAGGGGCCGTAACCGGCTCCACGACACGGCTGCCCCTCGCGGGGCTTCCCTAGGAGGAGACATGAAGGCAGCAAGGCTCGGCATCGGCGTCGCCGGTGCGCTGGTGGCCCTCTCGATCCAGCCCGCCGCGGCGCTCGCGTCCACCACCCCGGCCACCGAGGCGCCCACGGACGAGCAGGCTGCGACCGGCGCAATTGCAGCCCCAACGGCCGAGGCGACGGGAGGCGACGCAGCCGAGAGCAGCTCGGCCGCGACGCCCCCCTCGACCGAAGACTCCGCCCCGGACGCCGGGCAGCGGGGAGAGGCCACGGCCTCCGCGGCAGGCACGAGGCAGGTCGTGGCGACCGGATCCCCCACGGGGGCGGTCGCTGACGCCACCGTCCATTTGCAGGGCGAGGTTCCCGAGGGCCGCGAGGCGGAGGACGAGGGCCCCAAGGACCCCTCGGAGGACAAGGACGCGGAGCAGCCCGAGCTCCCGCCGATCGCCGACGAGGCCGTCTTCGACATCTCGCCAGAGCTCACCGGATCCTCCACGAGGGTCGCCACCCAGGGCGACCGCGGGGCCGAGGGGACCAACGTCGAGAGCGACGCCTCTGCGAACGTACTCGGGCAGTACTGGCGCACGTTGAGCCTCGGCGGTAGCGAGTACCGCTTCGTGAGCCTCAAGGGCGGCGCCCTCGGCTACGACGCCGCGACCGAGAGGGCCAACGTCCGGATCGTCGGCAAGGACAGCGATGACGCGCGCTGGACGCTCGTCAAGAACGACGACGGCTCCTACTCCCTCGCCCCCGCGGCGGACAGGAGCCTGCGGCTCGACGTCTCCGGCGCCTCCAGGTCCGCCGGGGCGAACCTGTGGCTCTACGCCGCCAACGGCACGCTCGCTCAGAGGTTCCTCCTGAACCTCAACCCCACGCTGACCGAGGCGCTCCGCAATGGCAGGACGGCAGAGGAAGGCGTCTATACGCTGCGCTCCGGCGTCGCGGACGACAAGGTCGTCGACATCGCGTCCGCCTCCACGGCAGACGGTGCGAACGCCCAGCTCTGGTCGTCGAACAAGTCCCTGGCCCAGAAGTTCGTCCTCGGCTACGCCGGCAACGGCCTCTACACCATCCAGACCGGCAACGCCGGGAAGTACCTCGACGTCGAGGCAGGCGGTACCACGAGGGGCACCAACGTCTGGCAGTACGCGGGCAACGGGACCCTCTCCCAGCTCTGGTACCTCGTGAGGTCCGAGGTGGCGTACACGATCCGCTCCGCCCAGAACGGCCTGGCGCTCGACGTCTCCGGCGCGGGAAGCGACAACGGCACGAACCTGCAGGTCTGGGATGACAACGGCACCAAGGCACAGAGGTTCTCGCTCCAGCAGGCGCAGCTCGTGGAGGACGGCACCTACGCCATCGAGTCCGGGCTCTCCTACCCGCTCGTGCTCGACGTATCCTGCGGCTCCTCGGACGACGGCGCCAACGTCCAACTCTGGTCGACCAACGGGAGCGCCGCGCAGCACTTCCGGGTCACCCTCAACCAGGACGGGACCTACTCCATCGTGAACGCCGCGACGGGCAAATCGCTCGACATCACCGGCGCGAGCAGACGCAGCGGCGCGAACCTGCAGATGTACGAGGCCAACGGCACTGACGCCCAGAAGTGGGTCATCCTTCCCGGCGAGGGCGGCCTCAAGATTCGCTCCGTCGCGAGCGGGCTCGACCTCGACGCCGCGGGCGGGGTCGTCGCCAAGGGCACCAACGTGCAGCAGTACTACGGCAACGGCACGAAGGCGCAGCTCTGGAGCTTCAAGGACGGCAGCTGGGAATACTTCCGGGGCTTCGGTGCCGTGCGCGAGAGGGTCATCCAGGCGGCACGCGAGCAGGAGGGCGTGCGCTACTGGTCGATGCACAGCGGCCCGAGGGGCTCGGAGGACGAGGGCTTCGGCTGCGCCATGCTCGTCTGCTACGCCTACAACAAGGTCCTCGGCACGGACTGGTACGGGCACTGCTGGTACCTCTGGGGCTCCGCGAACGGCACCGGCGGGTTCGACTACCCTCTCGAGGTCGTGTCCGACCCCGAACCGGGTGACATCGTCATGTACCTCGACTACGACAGCGGCTGGTGCGAGGCGGCGTCGCACGCCGCTCTCTACGTCGGCAACGGTCGCGTCATCGGCGCCAACGGGGAGGGCTCCCCGTACAGGAGGCCCTGGTGGGGCAGGGTCGAGGAGACGAGCGTCGGCGCGCAGGCATACGGCCGCCTCGTCCGCTACATCCGCTACCGCTGGTTCTAGCTCCTCACCGGCACCGGCTCTTTGCTCATGGCGCGTGTGCCGGCGGGCGCGATTCGCCGACGTTCACCGCCCGTTCACGGATGTGTCAGTGCTATGTAAAGCCGTTTTCGCAGTAACCGGGCCACGGGCACCGAGTAAGCTGGAACCAATCACAGGTACCTGTGTTTGTTTTCGCGCGATGCGCGACACAAGAGAGGAATCTCATGGCAGAGGATTTTGAGAACGAGCCCGCAAACGACGAGGAGCTCGCAGCCCAGGCGGAGGAATCCGCGGCTTCCGACGAGAAGAGCAACGACAACGCGCACGACACCATCGAGGAGATGCCCCTCGTGGACAAGGTGGGCCGCCTCGGTGGCCTGCTGCACCGTTACACCAAGCACCAGGCCGAGGCCCATGGGCGCTTCGGCGACCCCCTTCGCGGCCAGGGTCGCCTGCTCACGCTGCTGAAGGCAAAGCCCGTCACCACGCAGAAGGAGCTCTCCTTCCTTCTCGACATGCGCCAGCAGTCCCTCTCCGAGCTTCTCTCCAAGCTCGAGGAGAAGGGCTTCATCACCCGTGAGAAGTCCGACGAGGACGCGCGCGTGATGATGATCAAGCTCACCGACGCCGGCAGGCAGGCCGCCCCCGACCTCACCGACATCGACCCCAACGAGGACGTCTTCGACTGCCTCACCGACGAGGAGAAGGACCAGTTCGGCGAGTACATCGTCAAGGTCACCAAGTCCCTCGAGCAGAAGCTCGTCGCCATGGGCGACGACCCCAACGCCCCGCGTCCCAGCCGTGACAGGGATCGCGGCGGCTACCGTGGCGGGCGCGGCGGCTACCGTGGCGGTCGCGACGACCGTGGCGGGCGCGGCGGCTACCGTGGCGGTCGCGACGACCGTGGCGGGCGCGGCGGCTACCGC
>OMVS01000088.1 GCA_900314575.1 uncultured Olsenella sp.
GCCGGAGCGGCGACGGGGCCGGGCCGGGCCGGCCGGCCGCGAGGCGCAGGCGCGAGGAGCGCGGCGTGGCCTCCCCTGCGCTCGACAGCCCCGGGTCCACGAGGTCCGCCACGCCGTAGCGGCCGTCTGCGTCCCAGGCGCCCTCTCCCAAGGGTCCCCCGTCCGCCCCGGCGAGGGGCCCCTCGTCCTCGCCCGCCAGGCGCAACCTGCCGCGGCGCCGGTCGTAGACCGTCTCCGGCAGCTCGTCCCTGAGCGAGACCGACCCGATCAGCCCCACGAGCATGAGGCAGGAGATGATCGAGGAGCCGCCGTAGGAGAGGAAGGGCACGGGCTTGCCCGACAGCGGGAAGAAGCCGATGACGCCGCAGACGTTGACCAGGAGCTGGACCCCGATCAGGATCGAGCAGCCCGCCGCGACGAGCCTGCCCCTGAGGTCTGGCGCCTGCTCGGCGATCCTCATGCCCGCCCAGATCATGAGGGCGAAGGCGACGAGGACGCCCACGGTGCCGACGAAGCCCGTCTCCTCCCCCACCACCGCGAAGATGAAGTCGTTGTGCGCCATGGGCAGGTAGGAGTACTTCTGGCGCGAGAGGCCGATCCCCACGCCCGTGAGACCGCCCGAGCCGAAGGCGTAGAAGCCCTGGACGAGCTGCCAGCCCGAGCCATAGGGGTCCAGGAAGGGGTTCAGCATGGTGAGGACGCGGGCGCGCGAGTAGGAGTCCCCCATGGCGAGGACCGCCGCGCCAAGGGCGCCCACGGCGAAGCACCCGATGACGAGGGCGGTGTTGACGCCGGCGAGGTAGCCCATGCCCAGCAGGGTGAAGACGAGGATGCCCGTCGTGCCCTTGTCGGGCTGCAGCAAGATCAGCAGCAGCGGCAGGCCCACGGCGCCCAGGGCGAGCGCGGCGAAGCGCGCGGGGGTCACGGACCCCTCCTCGAAGAGGCGCACGTAGAGGTCGGCGCCCGTGAGCACGAGGGTGACCTTGGCGAACTCCGAGGGCTGCAGGGTGAAGCCCGCCACCGAGATCCAGCGGGTCGCGCCGTAGGCGTCGGTGCCCGCTGTCGGCGAGAAGATCGCGACGAGGAGGAGCACCGTCACGACCCAGGCCAGCACGAGCAGGCGGCCCCGCCAGACGCGGTAGTCCACCCTCGTCAGGACAACGAGGGCGGCGAGTCCCGCCGCCACGAACCTCAGCTGCCGGATGAAGTAGTAGGTCGCGTCGTAGTCCGTCGCCTCGGAGGCGAGCGCCGTCGCCGAGGAGGCGGAGAAGATCATCAGCAGGCCGAAGAGGGTCAGGCCGAAGGCGGAGACGAACAGGACGACCCGGGGCACCATGATGCGCGCGGGGACCCCGTGGAGCCCCCGCGCGAGACGGCCGCCCGTGCCGCCCCGCGCACCCGTCCTGGCGAAGGCGGCCGCCACGCTAGGCGCCCGCCGTCATCTTGTCGCGCACGAGCGCCTTGAAGACGCGCCCGCGCTCCTCGTAGCCCGAGAACTCGTCGAAGGAGGAGCAGGCCGGAGAGAGGAGCACCGTGTCGCCGGGCGCGGCGAGCCGGCAGCCCGCCTCGAGGGCGTCGGCCATGTGCGGGGCGCGCTCGACCACGAGACCACCCCCCTCGCCGGCGGCGGAGAGCGCCTCGGCGAAGCGCTCGCCGGCCTCGCCGTAGCAGACGGCGGCCCGGCAGCAGGAGGCTACCTTGCGCGAGAAGGACGTGAGGTCGCTCAGCTTGTCGTGGCCGCCGAGCAGGAGCACGACCCGGCCCGGCTCGAAGGCGGTGAGGGCCTTCTCCACCGCGTCGACGTTGGTCGCCTTGGAGTCGTTCACGAAGCGGACTCCCGCGACCTCCCCGCAGGGCTCGATGCGGTGCTCGAGCGCGCGGAAGCCGAGGAGCGCGCGGCGCACGTCGGCCGGCGCCACGCCGACCTCGAGGGCCGCGGCGGAGGCCGCGAGCGCGTTCTGGACGTTGTGGTCTCCCCTGAGGGCGAGTTCGTCCCTGCGGGCGAGCTCTACCTCGCCCGACTCGAGGCGGACGCGGAGGGCGTCGCCTGCGAGGTAGGCCGCGAGCGGCGAGGAGGGGACGCCGTGCACGTCGAGGTGGCAGACCCTGAGGCCGCGCGCCTCGAGCCGGCCCGCGATGGCGCGGCACCAGTCGTCCTCGACCGAGACGACGGCCAGGTCGCCCGCGTCGAGGTTCGCGAAGATCTTCTCCTTGGCCGCGGCGTAGCGCTCGAGCGAGCCGTGCCACTCGACGTGGTCCGGCGTGATGTTGAGGAGGACGGCGACCCGGGGGTGCAGGCGCGCGGTCTCTTCGAGCTGGAAGCTCGAGAGCTCGGCCACGAACCACGAGCCGTCCGGGCGGTCTGCCACCTGGCTCGTGGCGACGGTGCCGATGTTGCCGACCGTGAGCGCCACGTCGCCGCCAGCGCGCAGGAGCTCGGCCGCGAGGGTCGTCGTGGTCGTCTTGCCGTTGGTGCCCGTGATGCCCACCCAGCGCTCGGGGCTCTCGCGCCAGGCGAACTCGGGCTCGCCGATGACCTCAGCGGCGTGTGCGCGCGCCGAGGCGAGGAAGGGCGAGGACTCGGGGATGCCCGGCGAGGAGACGACGAGGTCGTAGCTGCCGTCGACCTCGTCGGTGCCCACGCGGACGGAGACGCCGGCGGCCTCGAGGGCGCGCGCCGCCTCCCCCATCGTCGACCTCGCCCCGCCGAAGACGGTGACGGAGCCGACCCGGCCCCGCGCCGGGCCCGCCAGGTACTCGGCGACCGCTGCGCCGGTCTTGCCCAGGCCGAGCACGCAGACGTCCCCCAGCCACCCGGAAGGCCTGCTCGCGTCCGCACCCGTTGCGCGCGCCTCGCGCGCGGCTTGCTCCTCGCTCATGGAAAGGACCTCCTCGGCCTGCTAGTTGAGCTGGAAGTAGAGGGCGAAGCCCAGCGCGGCGAAGGCCGCGGAGACGATCCAGAAGCGGATGACGACCTTCGTCTCGCTCCAGCCCTTCTTCTCGAAGTGATGGTGGATGGGGGCCATGAGGAAGACCCTCTTGCCGGTCGCCTTGAAGCTCACGACCTGGATGATCACGGAGAGCGCCTCGACGATGAAGAGCATGCCCATCACGAGGGAGGTGACCTCCGTCTTGGTGAGGACGGCCAGGGCCGCGAAGGCCGCGCCGAGCGCGAGCGAGCCCGTGTCGCCCATGAAGATGGAGGCGGGATAGCAGTTGTGCCAGAGGAAGCCGACGAGGGCGCCCGCGATCGCCGCCGCCAGGATCGCCAGGGAGAGCTCGCCGTAGCTGTAGGCGACCATCGCCATCGCGAGCATCACCACGAGCACCGTGCCGCCGGCCAGCCCGTCCAGGCCGTCGGTCAGGTTGACGGCGTTGGAGAGGCCCGCCATGAGCAGGAAGACGAAGAACATGTAGAGCCAGGGGACCCTGACCTCGGCGCCGCCGGCGTGGAAGGTCGACGTGAGCACCCCGAGGTCGACGTCCAGCCCACCCGGGAACCTGATGATCGGGCTGATCCCCACCCAGTTCACGGCCGCGAGGCAGAAGACGACGGAGATGGTGACGAGGCCGACCATCTTCTGCGAGGGGGTGAGGCCGAGCGAGCGCCTGTGGGCGACCGACTCGATGTCGTCGAGGAGGCCGAGCGAGCCCGTGACGAGCATGGCGAGGACGGCGCAGACGAGGTCGGGCGTCCACTCTGCCATGAGCGCGCAGGTCACGACCACGCCCAGCAGGATGATGACGCCGCCCATCGTGGGGGTGCCCTGCTTGACAAGGTGGCGCTTGGGGCCGTCGGCGCGTATCTGCTGCCCGATCTTCTCGTGCCTCATGAGCCTGATGAAGGGGGGCATCGCGAGGACGGTGATGAGGGCGGAGATCCCCATGGAGAGGAACACCTGGTAGGTCGGATAGGCCGGGTTGCCGATGATCATCGGTCGTATACCCCCTTGGCAAACTGGTCGAGCCCCGCGGAGCGCGACGCCTTGACGAGCACGAGGTCGTCCTCGGTGAGGACGGGCGCGATGACTGCGAGCGCGGAGTCGACGGAGTCGAACGACTCGAGCGCGTCCTCCGAGAAGCCCATGGTGCGGGCGGCCTCCGCGACCTGCGCCGCGCCCTCGCCGCCGATCACGACGAGCAGGTCGATCGGCTTGGCGGCCGCATAGGCGCCGATGTAGCCGTGCAGGCGCGCCGACTCCCGGCCGAGCTCGCCCACCTCGCCGAGGACGGCGACGCGGCGCCCCGCGCACTCCATGGAGCACAGGACGTCGAGGGCCGCGGCGACGGAGCTCGGGCTCGCGTTGTAGGAGTCGTCGATCACGCGGGGCCGGTGCGGCCGCTCGACGACCTCCAGGCGCATGTGGGCGGGGCGCATCTCCCCCACCGCCCCGGCGGCGCGGGAGACGTCCGCGCCGAGCTCCCACGCGACGGCCATCGCGTCGAGGAGGTCGGCGACCATGTGCCTGCCGGGGACGTGCAGCCGCGCGTGCGCCCGCGCGCCGTCCGGGAAGGAGAGGTCGGCCTCGGCGCAGCCGTCGCCCGCGACGGAGACCCCCGTCGCGCGGACGTCGGCCGAGGGGGCGGCGCCCACGCGCAGCACGTCCACGCCGGCGGGGGCGCAGAAGCGCTCGGCGATGAAGTCCGTGAAGTCGTCCGCGGCGGAGAGCACGAGCGTGGGGCGCTCCCTCCCCTCGGCCGCCACCATGCCCGAGACGACCTCGGCCTTGGCGCGGGCGATGTTCTCGCGCGAGCCGAGGTTCCCGATGTGGCTCGTGCCCACGTTGGTGACGACGGCCACGTTGGGACGGGCGGCGTGCGAGAGGCGGGTCAGCTCGCCGGCGTGGTTCATGCCCATCTCTACGACGAGCACCTCCGCGTCGTCGGGCGCCGAGAGCAGCGTCAGCGGCACGCCGAGGAGGTTGTTGAGGTTGCCCTTGGTGGCGTGCACCCTATACCTCGTGCCGAGGGCGCAGGCGAGCATCTCCTTGGTGGTCGTCTTGCCCACCGAGCCCGTCACGCCCACCACGAGCCACTGCGGGTTGCGCTCGCGCCACGCGCCCGCGAGCGCGAGCATGAACGCCGTCCCGTCGTCGTCCGCGGCCCGCGCCACGCAGGACCCGAGGCGGCCTGCGAGCTCGAGGTCAGCGGGGTCCGGCTCCGCGGTGAGCACGACGAGGGAGGCCCCGGCCTCGAGCGCCGCGCGCGCGTAGCGGTTGCCGTCCGTGCGCTCCCCCGCGAAGGCGACGAAGGCGGCGTGGGGCCGCACCTCGCGGGAGTCTATGGTCACCCCCGTGACCTCGGCGGTGCCGTCGCCTTCGAGCAGGGCGGCGCCTGTGGCGAGACAGACGTCCCGTGCGGACATACGCATATGCAACCATCACCTCTCTGCCCTAGGAGCTGGGCTTCACGTCCAGGTCCTGCAGGGCCTCACCCATGATACTCGAGAAGACCGGGGCGGCAGACCCCGAGGCCAGATAGGGCGTCTCGTAGAGGCCCACGTAGACGAGGACCTTCGCGTCGTCGGCGGGGGCGTAGCCCACGAGCGAGGAGAGGTACTTGCCGGCTATGTAGCCGTTCTCGTCTGCCTGCTCGCCCGTGCCGGTCTTGCCGGCGATCTCGTAGCCCTCGACGCGGCCCGCGTACGCCGTGCCCTTGGAGAACACGTCCTTCAGCATGTCCGTCATCTTCGACGCCGTCTCCTCCGAGACCGACTGGCCGGGACTCGGCCAGTCGAGGTCCTCCCCGCCGACCTTGGTCGCGAAGTGCGGGGTCTCGAGGCGGCCGCCCTCGGGAATCGACCCCATGGCCTTCACGATCTGCACCATGGGCACGGCGAGGCCCTGACCGAAGGCCATCGATCCCAGGGAGTAGGGCTCGTACTCGTCGAGCGAGCGCACCGAGCCGGCGGCCTCGCCCGGGTAGTCGATCCCGGTCCTGGTACCGAGCTGGAACCTCGCGAGCCCCTCCGAGAAGCGCTCTGCCCCGATGACCTGCTGCGCGAGCATTGAGGCGCCGACGTTGGAGGAGCGCCGCAAGATCTCGCGCGGGGACATGGCCATGGTGGAGGAGCGCCCGTCGTCGTCGCGCACGGTGTCGGAGCCTACCAGGATGGAGGCCGGGACCTGGTAGACGGTGTCGGTGTCGAACAGGCCGGCCTCGATGCCCGTCGCCATCGTGAAGACCTTCACGATGGAGCCCGGCTCGTAGGCGCTGGTCACGAGCTTGAGGCCGAGCCCCTCGTTCGTGACGGTCGAGGGGTTGGAGAGGTCGGCGAGGGGCGTCGAGCAGGCCGCCAGGATGCCGCCCGTCGCGGGGTCGGTGACCATGCAGAGGCCGGACTGCGCCTCGTAGGTCTTGACGCCGGCGACCATCTCCTCCTCGACCTTGCGCTGGATGTCCACGTCGAGCGCGAGGACGACGTCCTGGCCGTCCTTCGGCTCGACGGTCTTGGAGACCCCTCCGGCGATCGGGGTGCCCGTGGCGCCCGTCTCCATGATCATCTCGCCGTCCGTGCCGCCGAGGACGTCGTCGTACTGGAGCTCGAGGCCGGTGAGGCCGTTGTTGTCGACGTCGACCATGCCGATGATCTGGCCGGCGACCGAGCCGTAGGGGTAGACGCGCTTGGTCTGCTCGAGGAAGTAGACGCCCGTGTAGCCCTTGTCGGCCAGCTCCTGCCTCACCTGCTCGGCCTTGTCCTTGTCCGCCTTGCG
>OMVS01000087.1 GCA_900314575.1 uncultured Olsenella sp.
CCGCCCGCGTCCGCGCCCGGGAGGTCGAAGGGGAGCAGCGAGCGGACCTTGTCCGCCAGGGACGCCCGGGGCGTGGAGCCGTCCCGGATGCCTGCCACGGCGCTGCCGTGCGCCATGGCCATGAGGGCGAGCAGGGCCAGGGCGACGATGACGTGCGCGAGGTCTCCCGCGAGGAGCATGAGGAGGGCGTAGCTTGCGGCGATCGCGATCGCGCCCACGCAGAGGTAGCCAGACAGGACCACGGCGGCGAGTCCGACCAAGAGCGCCAGGACGCCCCAGCCCGGGGAGGCCAGGACGATCGTCGCGCAGGTGGTCGCCACCCCCTTGCCGCCCTTGAGGTGGTGCCAGGCGGGGAAGTTGTGGCCGAGCGTGCAGCCCAGCCCCGCCCACGCGGCGGAGGCGGAACCGAGGTCGGGGAAGGCGAGCGAGCAGACGAGGGCGGCCGCGACGACCTTGCCGAGGTCGCCGGCGAGCGTCAGCGCGGCGGCACGCAGCCCCAGCTCGTGGCCGATGTTGGCCATTCCGGGGTTACCGACCCCCACATCGAAGGCGGAGCGCCCAAGCTCGCGGCGGGCGACGAGCTCGGCCGTGAGCAGGTTTCCGCACGCGTAGCCCACCAGGAGGCAGACGAGGACTTCCATCTGGACTTCCTTCCGGGCTACCAGAGCCCCTCGGTGCCGCTGCCCATGGGGTAGGCGACCATGCTCTCGGCCTCGATGTTGGTGGAGACGGAGAGCCGCTCGCCCCTGGGGAACCACCGCGTGGAGAAGACCTTCTCGCCTCCGTTGGCGAAGATCTCGATGGCGGAGCTGTCGACCAGGATGCGCAGGCTGTGCAGGGTATTGTCGGAGAGCGCGCAGGCGCGCTTGGTGCGGCCGGCGCCGCTCGCCGCGTCCTCGGCGAAGCGCAGGTCGGCGCGGTAGTTCCCAAAGGAGAAGGACACGTCCTCGTCGAGGGTGATCGAGGCGGCGCGCGAGCGGATCCCCTCGATCACGATGTCGGCGCGGTGCGTGGGCAGGAGCGTGTCGTCCGCTGACGTGGTGGGGGAGTCGTCGCGCAGGCGCACGGGCTCGCCCCTCAGGGACTCGAGCTCGGCGACCGGCCACTGGCGGATGTAGTCGTTGCCGGACTCGGTGGTGTTGAGGCTCAGCTCGCGCGGGACGCTGAGGCAGCCGTTCCAGTCGCCCGACCAGCCGGAGCCCGGCGTCGCGGGGACGGAGCCGTAGCCCGCGCCGGGGACGCCGAGCCAGGCCATGAGGATGGTCCGGCCGCGCTCGTCCACGAAGGTCTGCGGGGTGTAGAAGTCGAAGCCGTGGTCCCACTCGTTGAAGGTCGACTCGTCGAAGGCGCAGGTGCGCGCGAGGGTGTCGCCGAGCCACACGTAGCCGGACTCGAAGTTGTTCGCGAAGCGCAGGCGGTCGTGCGAGAGGCCCTGCGGGCAGAAGGAGAGGAAGCTGCGGCCGCCCAGTCGGATGCGGTCGGGCGCCTCCCACATGTAGCCGAACGGCTCGTCGGAGCGGATCGTGCTCACGAGCTGCCAGGAGAGCCCGTCCGCCGACTCGTAGAGCAGCGCCAGGCCGTGCCCGTCGAGGTCGCGGGCGCCGAGCAGCATCCGCAGGCGGCCCTCGTCCTCCCATACCTTGGGGTCGCGGACGATGCGCGAGCACTCGGCGGGGTAGTCGGAGTTACGCAGCACGCAGGTCTTGTTCGAGAAGGTCGTGCCGTCCTCGGAGGTGACGAGCACCACGTTCGACTCGCGACCGTCGGTGATGGCGTCGTGCAGGCCGGGCTCCTCGACGTTGCCGGTGTAGTAGACCCAGAGCCTGCCATCGCGGACGATGGCGGAGCCGGTGAAGGCGCCGCTGGCGTCGTAGGCGCTGTCGGCGCGGATGGCCTCGCCCTCGTCCGTCCAGCTCACCAGGTCGGGGCTCGTGGCGTGGCCCCACGACTTGGGGAGCTTGGCGTCGGGCCAGGCGCGGTTGAGCTGGTAGAAGACGTGGTACGTGCCCTTGAACTGGCAAAGCCCCGCCGGGTCGTTGAGGCGGCCCCTGCGGGGCGATATGTGGAAGCCGTTGCGCCAGTCGTTCTCGGTCATGACAGCCCTTTCTGAGGTGCCCCGCCCACCGGCGCGTGCCGGTCCGGAGGCTTAGGTTGGCAACCTGTTATGTAACACGCGGCCCTCATGGGCTCCCATGCTCCAGGAAGAATAGGCAGAAAAAACAGAGCGTGGAGGTGCGTCGCGTCGGGTTGGGGTAGGGTACAGCTGGGCGGCCGAGGGGTCGCTTCGCACGGCCCGACCGAGGGGGGCTCGTCCCAATGGAAGCTGTCACTGACTTCGCGTCGCTGCTCGTGATGGTGACGCTCGCGCTCGTCTGCCCGATCCTGGCGGACCGCATCCCGCGCCACATAGTCCCCGAGACGGTCTTCCTGCTCATGCTCGGCGCCGCCTTCGGCCCCTACGGCCTCGGCCTGATCCACACGAACGAGGTAATCGGCTTCCTCTCCGAGCTCGGTTGCGGCTTCCTCTTCCTTCTCGCCGGGCGCGAGATCGAGCCGAGCATGCTCTCCGGCCACGAGGGCAGGCGCGGGCTCGCCGCCTGGGGCGTCTCCTTCGTCGTGGCGGTCGCGATCAGCGGCCTCCTGCCGCGGGTGGGCTATGGGACCACCACCGGCTGGGCCACGGCGATCATGCTCACGACGACCGCCATCGGCACCCTGATGCCCATCCTCGCCGAGCGCGGGCTCGTGGGTACGCCCGTCGGCGACGGCGTCGTCTCCTACGGCACCTGGGGCGAGATCTGTCCCATCGTCGCCATCGTGATGCTGCTCTCCGCCCGCGTCGCCTGGCAGAGTGCCGTGATCCTCCTGGGGCTCGTGCTGCTGTGCGTGGTGATCGCGCGGCACGGCGCGTCGGCGCGCCGGAGGGGCACGCGCGTATACCGGCTCATGGTCGAGAAGGCCAACGGCACCGCCCAGACAATGGTGAGGCTCACGATGTTCCTGCTGGTCCTCCTCGTCACCATCTCCGCCGTGTTCGACGTCGACATCGTGCTCGGCGCCTTCGCCGCCGGCTTCGTCCTCCAGTATCTGGTCCCGAAGGGCGACGAGGCCTTCGACCAGAAGCTCGGCGGCATGGGCTACGGCTTCTTCATCCCCGTGTTCTTCATCTACTCCGGAACGAGGATCGACGTCACGGCGGTGGCGAGCAGGCCGGTCATGCTCGCGGTGTTCATCCTCGCGCTGCTGCTGGTGCGCTCCGTGCCCGTGTTCGTGCTGGCGGCGACGGACCGCGCCAACCCCCGGCGGCTCTCGGTGCGCGCGAGCGCCTCGGTCGCCGTCTACTGCGCGACGGCGCTCCCGCTCGTGGTCGCCGTCACGACGATCGCCGTCGCGGCCGGGGCGATGTCGCAGGGCATGGCCTCGGTCCTCGTGGCGGCGGGCGCCGTCACGGTGTTCCTGATGCCGCTCCTGGGCCAGCTGGCGATCCGTGCCGCAGGGGCCTCCGAGCTCGACGTGGCCACGCTCGCCGAGGACACGGCGGACCTGGGCCCGGCCGTCGTGGAGGCCGCGGGCCACGCCCGCATGCGCGAGAGGCATGCGGCGCGCATCGCCCTGCGCATGCACATCGAGCACATGATCGAGTCCGGCGAGTCGCCCGAGGCGGTGGCCCGCTACCTGGCCGAGGAGCTGCACTTCGAGGGCGACGAGCACCGCGTGCACGCGGTCGAGCGCCGCATCGAGCGGATGCAGGGCTCGCACAGGAGAGTCTACTGACGGGAGGTCACGGATGAGGACCCTGCTGGTCATGGCGGTGCTCCCCGCCGCGGTCCTTCTCGCCTACGTCTATCGGATAGACCCGCGCGAGAAGGAGCCGGCGTCGCTGCTCGGACGGCTGCTCCTGGCGGGCATGGCGTCGACCGTGCCCGCGATGGTCGTGGAGGTCGCGCTCACCGCGGCGCTCTTCGGCGACGCGGAGCCGCTGGCCCTGCGGGACGTCCTGGTCGACAACTTCCTCGTGGTCGGCCTCACGGAGGAGCTCTGCAAGTTCGTCGCGCTCAAGGGGCGCAGCTGGCGGGACCCGGCGTTCGACCACGTCTTCGACGGCATCGTCTACGCCGTCTTCGCGGGGCTCGGCTTCGCCATCGCCGAGAACGTCCTCTACGTCCTCGAGTTCGGCCCGCAGACGGCGGTGGTGCGCGCCTTCACGGCCATACCGGGCCACTGCATGTTCGCCGTCTTCATGGGCTTCTTCTACGGGCACGCGCGGCTGGCGAGGTCGCGCGGCCACGGCTTCGCGTGCGCCCTGCTCGGCCTCTTCGCGATCGCGGTCCCGGTTGTCCTGCACGGCGCCTACGACACGCTCGCCTCGATAGAGACGGTCGAGGCGAGCGCCCTCTTCCTCGTGCTGCTGGCTCTCATGGTCGTGGTCGGGATGGGGCTGGCCAAGCACGTGGCGCGCAGGGGCGAGCGAATCTGACGGACGTGTGGACGGTGCTCCGCACCGGCGTCGAGGCGGGGCGGAACGCCGGTGCTTTAGGGCAGGGGGGCGCCTTGGGCGGTCGGGGAGAAGGACGTGCGGCTTCTGGGGGACGTGCGGCCCCGGAGGGGCGGTCGCTCCCGGGCGTGGGGAGCCAGGAGTGCGAGGTCGCGCTCCGCGTGCTCGAAGCCCTCGTGCGCCAGGGCCTGGTGGCGCGTGACGGGACCGTCTCAGGGCGCGACCTCCTCGCCGAGGCGGCGGCCCCGGGTGCGGAGGGCCTGATGGCGGCAAGCCGGGCGCAGCGGGGCATCGTCGAGCGCGCCTGCGCGGTGCCCAGCCCTGGCACCAACCAATGTGCGGGATGGGTCTGCCGCGTCTTCGAGACGGCGGGGCTCCGGCCGCGCCGCTGCTATGCCAGGACCATCTACCAGCAGTTCTGCACCTACTCGGGCGAGGACCCCCTGCGGGTGGCGATGGTCGTCGCGTCGCCGGGCAACCCCTACGGAAGCGGCGCCTGGGACCTGGGACACGTGGGCCTCTATGTCGGTGACCGCGTCGTGATGGACTGCGTGGGCGACAAGGTCAGGCGCGTCCCGCTCTCCGCCTGGCTGCTGGCCTACGGCCTCGACGCCGAGCCCCGGTGGGGCTGGCTGGGAGGGATCGCCCTCGCGTGAGGAACCCCCTGCTGGCGAGTGCGGCGAGCGTGGCGAGGGCCTGACGCCTACTCGAGCGCCCCGCCCTCCTCCTCGAGCAGGGCGCGTGCCCTCTCCTGCCCCTCGATGGCCTCCTGAAGGCGCCTTCTGTAGTAGGTCTGGCCGTCCGCGATGTCCAGCCTGAGGCCTATCTCGGCGACCTGGAAGAGGTGGAGGGCGCGCAGGGGGTCGCGCTGCATGCCCCAGTCTCCGCAGTTGGGGTCGACGAGGAGCTTCGCGATGCGGACGGCGGGCTGTGCCTGCTCCACGCAATCCGACGCGAGCTCGAGGCTATGCTCCCAGAGCGCGTGCGCCCGGCCGAGGTCGCGCCTGACCGAGCGGCCGCGAGAGTACATGTCGCCCAGCTTGTAGGTCGCCTCGCTCGAGTGCGTGAGGGCGGCGGCCAGCGCGTAGCACTCGTACGCCTTCGCGTAGTCGGGCTCGCCCGTTCGGCCGTACTCGTAGACGTAGCCGAGGTTGATGACGGACTGCAGGCAGCCGTGGGCGGCCGCCATCTCGTAGAGCTCCCTTGCCCTGCCGTAGTCCTGCTCCACCAGGTCGCCCATGTAGTAGAGCGCGCCGAGGTCGTTCATGCATGCCGCGCTGCCGCCGGCGATCCCCGCCTCGTAGCCCAGCACCAGGAGCTCCGTGACCTGCTCGCCGCTTTCGCCGAACAGGGCGGCGTCGCGGATGCGGTGCCGGTTCTCCGAGACGAACTCGGCGAAGGCGTCCGGATCGTCCGCGAAGGCAGCCTCCGCCATCTCGCGCAGGAGTGCCGGGGAATCGGGGTTCTGGACGGACCTTTGGTTATCCGCGCCAACGCCCTCCTCCCAGGTGAGGGGAATGCCGCCGATCTGGGCGATACGCTCCAGCTTGGCTTCTGGGATCCTGACTCTCATGACCATCGAGGGCTCCTTCCGGCTGGCTAGCGCGCGTCCCGCACGTAGAGCCCGACGCGCACCTGCTCCCACGGGTCCGCCTCGGGGTCGACCTGCAGGACGCGCACCTCGAAGACGCCTTCGTGGCCGTAGTAGTCGAGGACCGAAAGCAGGGCGTTCTCGCTCTTGGGCACGTAGCCTATCATCACCCCGTCGAGCGAGAGCGCCATGGCGTTGGAGTCGTACGGGTTGTCTCTCTCGGCCGCGAGCTCGAGCTGGGTGCCCACCTTGAGCTTGTCGAAGACCAGGGCGCCGTCGTGGTGCTGGAACCCGGCGACGAAGAACGTGCTGACATGGCGTGATGGCTCGAACATGGCGCCTACCTCCCCACTGTTATCTTCAGGTTGCGCCCAGCTTAGGTTCGTGGAGGACGTTTGTGTGTCCCACGATTGGGACACCCCCTCTCCTGGGCCTCTGCCCTTGGCTCCATGGGGGCGCGGCCCGTCGGGCATCGCGCCTGCTCTTCTGGCCTCAGGGAGGGCAGGCCGGCCGGCCGGGCACTTGGGAAGCTGCGCTCGTGGGCGTAGTCCTACCCGGGAGACTGTGCCCGGAGCGTGCCCTACATCGCCATCCTGCTCGAAGAGGGTCTCCTGGAACCGATTGGCACCAAGGACAGCCCAAAGAGGCGCTATCGGCTGAGTTAGCGGGAGGCCGCCTGCGCCCCGTCGCCCGA
>OMVS01000134.1 GCA_900314575.1 uncultured Olsenella sp.
GGGGCCGTCGTGGAGGCGAGGCCGGGGGTGCGCCTCGAGCGGGGCCAGCGCACGGTCGTCGCGATCGGCGCCTTCGACGGGCTGCACCTGGGGCACCGCGCCCTTGTCGCCGCCGCCGCCGCAGACGCCCGGCGCCGCGGCGTGCCCTGCGTCGCCGTCACCTTCGACCCCGACCCGGCCGAGGTCCTGGGCGAGCCCGCGCCCAACGAGCGCCTGCTCTCCTGCGCTGACCGCGCCCGCGGCCTGCTCGCGCTCGGCGCCGACGCCGTCGTGCGCTTCCGCTTCGACGCCGCGCTCGCCGCCACCGGGATCGAGGAGTTCGTGCGCGACCGGCTGTGCGCGATCGCCGCACCCGTCTCCGTGCACGTGGGGACCAACTTCAGCTTCGGGCGCGGCGGCGAGGGGACGCCCTCCTCGCTCGCCGGGCTCGGCCGCGCCTACGGCTTCGAGGTCCTCCCGCACGACCTCGTGCCCTCTGGCGGCAGCCCCATCTCGGCGACCAGGGTGCGCGGCCTTCTGGCCGCCGGCTCGCTCGAGGAGGCCAACGTCCTTCTCGGCCGGTGCCACTTCGTGCGCGGGGTGGTGGAGCACGGCAGGGGGGAGGGCCGCGCCTTCGGCTTCCCCACGGCCAACGTCGTCTCGGACCCCCTGGACGCGCTGCCCCGCGAGGGCGTCTACGCGTGCTACCTGGTCTCCGGCGCGAGCGCGTGGCCGGCGGCGACCAACGTCGGGGCCCCGCCGACCTTCTCGGCGCCCAAGCCCGCGTTCATGGAGGCGAACCTCATAGGGTTCTCGGGCAACCTCTACGGGCGCTCGGTGCGCGTGGTCTTCGTGCGGCGCCTGCGCGACTCGCGGCGGTTCGACTCGACCGACGAGCTCAGGCGCGTGGTCCTGGGGAACATAGAGTGGGTGCAGCGGAACTTGGGCGGGTCAGGCCTGGAGGTGTGAAGTGATCAGCGACGAGGACAGGGAGAAGGTACGCCAGGCGACTGACATCCTTGCGCTCGTGAGCGAGACGGTGGAGCTGCGGCAGCGCGGCGCCTCCGACTTCTGGGGCTGCTGCCCCTTCCACCACGAGAAGTCCCCGTCGTTCCACGTCAACACCCAGACCGGCCTTTGGAAGTGCTTCGGCTGCGGCGCGGGTGGCGACGTCTTCGACTACGTCATGAAGCGCGAGAGCCTCGACTTCCCCGACGCGATCCGCTACCTGGCCGAGCGCGACGGGATCGAGCTCTCCGAGGAGCGCGGCCCCAACCACAGGGGCCCCCGGCGCAACCGCCTGCTCGAGTGCCTGGGCGAGGCGGAGTCGTTCTACTCCACCATGCTGCTGCGCGGCCGCGGCGCCGGCCCCGACGCAGGCAGGCGCTACCTGGGCGGCAGGGGCTTCGGCTCGGCGGTCTGCCGGAGCTGGCACCTGGGCTTCGCGCCGGGGCGCGGCACGCTCGTGGCGCACCTCAGGTCCAAGGGGTTCTCCACCCAGGAGATGCTCGCCTGCGACCTCGCCGTGATGCGCGACGGCCGCCCCTCCGACCGCTTCTACGACCGCGTGATGTTCCCGATCCACGACGAGCAGGGGCGCACGATCGCGTTCGGCGGGCGCGTCCTAACCGACGCCAAGCCCAAGTACCTCAACACCAAGGAGACGAGCGTCTTCCACAAGGGCAAGCACCTCTTCGCGTTCGACCGCGCCAAGGAGTCG
Source organism: uncultured Olsenella sp. (assembly GCA_900314575.1). Taxonomy (GTDB): domain Bacteria; phylum Actinomycetota; class Coriobacteriia; order Coriobacteriales; family Atopobiaceae; genus Olsenella_K; species Olsenella_K absiana. The sequence goes on from OMVS01000134.1 coordinate 1,700, forward strand.
ATCGCGGCCAGGGGCACGGCCATCGTCTCGGAGGGCTACACCGACGTCATCTCCCTGCACGAGGCCGGCTACACCAACGCGGTCGCCGCGCTGGGCACGTCCTTCTCCCTCGACCACGTGCGCACGCTCTCGCGCTTCGCCAAGCGGATCGTCTGCATGTTCGACGGCGACGCCGCCGGCCAGCGCGCGGCCGAGCGCGCGATCCAGTTCATCGACAAGACCGAGGCGGACCTGCGCTGCGTCGTGCTGCCAGACGACCAGGACCCCGCCGAGTTCCTCTCGACCCACCAGCCCGAGGAGCTCGGGCCCATCATCGAGTCTGCGCGCCCGCTCATGGACTTCGTGTTCGAGAAGCGCCTCGAGGGCTACGACCTCGCCTCGCCGGGCAGGCGCGTGGCCGCCCTGCAGGAGATGGCCAAGCTGCTCGCGCCGCTCAAGACCTCCTTCGTGCTCGACGGCTACGCGACGCAGCTCGCCGACGCCCTGGGCATGGACGTGGCCGAGACCAAGCGCGTCATCCGTGAGACCCCGGCCCCGAGGTTCCAGGGCGAGGAGGACGTGCGCCCCGCGCCCTCACGCGCCGCGCGCGCGGGGTCGCGCGGGCAGCGCG
>OMVS01000023.1 GCA_900314575.1 uncultured Olsenella sp.
CCAGAGGATCCCCTCGCGCTCTTCCTTGGTGTACATCCCGGACTCCCTCCCCGGACGTCAGGTCCGAGTTTTTGTCCGGGGTCCCAAAGCCCAGTTGGCGAGGAGCTCCAAACTCACCCGTGCGTAATTTCGAGCTCAGGTCGGTGTCTGTGGGGCCGAGAAGGACGTGGGGTCGAGAGAGCCCGACCCCGAGGGGCCGCGCCCCCCGGGCCCACGCGAGCCCGCCCGCGCCCCTACTCCGCGACGTCCTCGAAGAACCCGACGCGGTAGTCGTCGAAGACGGCCTCGCCGTCCTCCTGGGTCTCGTCGAGCAGTACGTCGGCCATGATCCGGAAGTCGCCGTCGCCGTCCGCGTCGTGGAAGATCTGGCAGACGTGCCAGACGTGCCCGGCGCGCTCGTCCTTCTCGTCGATGGAGAAGAACCGCGCGCTGCGGGCGTCGCCGTCGAGCAGGATCTCGTCGTGCTCCTGGTAGTACGAGTCGAGCGCGGCCTTCCACCTCGGCGCGCGCCAGCCCCACTCGCCGTCCATCTCGCCCAGGCGGTCGACCTTGCCGCGCGCCGCCAGCACCACGCGCGAGAAGAGCGCGTTGCGCACGAGCAGCGTGAGCGCGCGCCGGTCGTGCACGACCTCGTCGGCCGCCTCCGGCGCCGCGAGCGTCGCGCCTGCGTCCTCGCTCGTCGCGCCCTCCCACTCGTCGACCAGCGAGGAGTCGACGGTGCGTACGACGAGGCGCAGCCAGCGCACGATGTCATCCAGGCGCTCGTCGCGCTTCTCGGCCGGGATCGTGCGGTCCAGCACGCGGTAGGCGTCGGAGAGGTAGCGCAGCAGGAGCCCCTCGGAGCGCGAGGCGTTGTAGCGCGCGATGTAGCCCTTGAAGTCCGAGGCCCCCTCGACCATGTCGCGCAGGACGCTCTTGGGCGACAGCGCGTAGTCGGCGGCCCACGGCACCTCCTCGCAGTAGCGCTCGAAGGCGGCTGAGAGCAGCTCCTCGAGCGGCTTGGGGTAGGTGACCTCCTGGATGCGCTCGATACGCTCGTCGTAGTCGACGCCGTCGGCCTTCATCTGCGCCATGGCCTCGTCGCGTGCCTGGCGCTCCTGCGCCTGCAGGATCTGGCGCGGGTCCTCGAGCGTCGACTCGACCATGGAGATGAGGTCGAGCGCGTAGGTCTCGCTCTCCGGATCGAGCAGCTCGATGGCGGCGAGGAGGAAGGGCGAGAGGGGCTGGTCGAGCGCGAAGTCCTCCGGCATCTCGACCGTGAGCGCATAGGAGTCGACGCCGTCCTCGCCCGTCTCGCGCACCACGACGCCGGCGTCGAGCAGGGTCGCGAAGACCTCGTCGGTGCGCTGGTCGAGCTGGGCCTTCTCCTCCGGGGGCTGGGCCGAGTCCGCCACGAGCCGGTGGACGCGGGCCAGGGCGTCGCCGCCCTGCTCGACCTCGGCGAGGACCATGGAGTGCGTGATGCGCAGGTGGGCCTTGAGCGGCTCGGGGTCGGCGGCGATCAGCCGCTCGAAGGTCTGCTCGTTCCAGCCGACGAAGCCCTCTCGCGGCTTCTTCGTCTTGATGCTGCGGGCGCGCTTGGCGTCGCCGCCGGCCTTGCGCAGCGCGCGGGCCTTGTCGATGTCGTACTCGGTCGCCTCGGCGATGACCACGCCCTCGGTGTCGAAGCCCGCCCGGCCCGCGCGGCCCGCGATCTGGTGGAACTCGCGCGCGTTGAGCCGGCGCATGCGGCGGCCGTCGAACTTGGTCAGCTGGGTGAGAAGGACGGTGTGGATGGGCACGTTGATCCCCACGCCGAGGGTGTCCGTGCCGCAGATGACGGGGAGGAGCCCCTGTTGGGCGAGCTTCTCCACGAGGAGGCGGTAGCGCGGCAGCATGCCGGCGTGGTGGACGCCGACGCCCTGCAGCAGGAGCCGGCGCAGGGTCTTGCCGAAGTCCGTGGTGAAGCGGGTGCCCTTGATGGCCTCCTTGATGGCGTCGCGCTGCTCGCGCTCCGAGACGCCGTAGCTCGCCAGGCTCGTGGCGCTCTTGAGGGCGGCGTCCTGCGCGAAGTGCACCACGTAGATGGGGGCGTCGCCGCTCTTGAGGGCCAGCTCCACGGTCGCCTCGAGCGGGGTGTCGACGAACTTGTAGCTGAGCGGCACGGGGCGCGGCGCGTCGGCGACGGTGTCCACGTCGCGGCCGGTGTGCTCCTCGAGCGAGGCGGCGATGGCGGAGGTGTCGCCCAGGGTGGCGCTCATCAGGAGGAAGTGCACGTGGGGGAGGGTGAGCAGGGGCACCTGCCAGGCCCAGCCGCGGTCGCGGTCGGCGTAGAAGTGGAACTCGTCCATCGCGACGAAGCCGATGTCGGCGTCCTCGCCGAAGCGCAGCGCGTCCTGGGCCAGGATCTCCGCCGTGCAGCAGACGACGGGCGCCTCCGCGTTGATGACCACGTCGCCGGTGATCATGCCGACGTTGTCCGCGCCGAGAAGGTCGACGAGGTTGAAGAACTTCTCGCTCACCAGCGCCTTTATGGGCGCGGTGTAGTAGCTGCGCTCGCCGGCGCACATCGCCATGAAGCACATGCCGAGCGCGACCATGCTCTTGCCGGAGCCGGTCGGCGTGCCGAGGATCACGTTGTCGCCGGCGGCTATGTCGAGAAGGGCCTCCTCCTGGTGGTCCCACAGCTCGATGCCGCGCGACTCGCACCAGCCGAGGAAGCGCTCGAGGGAGTCCTCGAGCGGCTCGTGGGGGTCGACCTCGGACCAGTCGGGCGCGAGTCGCCCGAGCGAGCCGGGGCCGTTGGGGCCCTCGTCGGCGGCGTCCGCCGCGGGCTGCGCGGCGCCTGCGGCGTCCTCGTCCGCGGCGGTCTGGGTGTGGGTGGGGTCTGCTTCTGCCATGTGGCTGCCTTTCGGTGCACTCCCGCACGGGTTGCGCGGGGCCAGGTCCCGGCAGCTGGGACGCGCCGGACTGTCTATTCTAGCGGGACGCGCCCGCCTGTCCGCCCGGCGGCGCATCCTCTACCCAATGCGCAGGCAGCCCGCCGCGGGCCGCCCCGACGCGCAGCGCCCGCCTGCAGCCGCGGGCTGCTACGATGGGGCGAGTTCCGAGCCGCCCCGCATGCCGAAGGCGCGGGCGCGTACCCTGTCCAGGAGTCAGGAGCAAGCCATGCAAAAGGAGAACTGCGTCTTCTGCAGGATCGCGCGACACGAGTCGCCCGCGACGGTCCTCTACGAGGACGACCTCGTCATCGCGTTCGAGGACATCCACCCCTTCATGCCCGTCCACGTGCTCGTCGTCCCCAAGCAGCACTACGACGGCCTGGACGATGACGTGCCCGAGCAGGTCCTCGGCCGCTGCCTCAGGGTCGCGGCGGACCTGGCGCGCGAGAAGGGCCTCGAGCGGGGCTACCGCCTCCAGGTCAACACCGGCGTGGACGGCGGCCAGACGGTCCGCCACCTGCACCTCCACGTCCTCGGGGGTGGCAGGATGCCGAGCCCCGAGCTGCAGGACTGGGGGCCGTCAGCCGCGAACGCCGCGCGCTTCTACGACGAGGACGGGCGCCGGCTGTAGGGAGACAGGCGTACGCATCAGGTAGGGAGACAGGCCCATGACAGAGCCGCTGGTCGACAAGAACGGTCTCACCGAGGAGGAGTTCCTCGCGCGCTACACCCCCAAGGACTACCCGCGCCCGTCGCTCACGGCGGACAACTGCGTGTTCAGGCGCACCCCGGAGGGCGCGCTCGAGATCTTGCTCGTCAGGCGCGGCGGCCACCCCTACCTGGGGCGCTGGGCGCTCCCCGGCGGGTTCGTGAGCCCCGGCGAGACCGCGCGGGAGGCCTCGGCGCGCGAGCTCGTCGAGGAGACGGGCGTCAGCGGGCTCGCGCTCGAGCCCGTCGGCCTCTACAGCGACCCCGGACGCGACCCGCGCGGCTGGGTCGTCTCCGAGGCCTTCGTCGCCCTGGACGCCGAGGGCAGGATCGCACGCGCTGGCGACGACGCGGCGGACGCGCGGTGGTTCTCGGTCGAGGCCTCCCTCGGGGCGGGTCGCGGCCGGATCGTCTGCACGGCGGGCGACACGGTCCTGACCAGCGAGTTCGAGGTCGGGCGCACCCCGGTCACGGGCAGGCCGCAGGCGCGCGCCGTGCGGGGCGGGGGCTTCGCCTTCGATCACGCGCGGATCGTGGCCGACGCCTACCTGCTCGTTGCCGGCGGCGCCCCGGGGGCGGCGCGCCGCTAGATCCTCACGACCATCTGCTCCAGGGGCCTTCGGTCCTCGTGGTGACGGCTGGGGACTGCACCCTCTGCGGGGTAGCCGAGGTCGAGCAGGCACACGGGCACGATGCCCTCTGGCGTCCCCAGGGCGTCGGCGACCTCGCGCGTGTCGTAGCCGCGGGCCCAGAGGGTCCCCAGCCCCAGGTCGGTCGCCTCCATCATCATCTGGTCGCAGGCGATCGAGGCGTCCATCTCCCGCGTGGTGTAGTCCTCGTACAGGGTCTCGTGCCTGTTGTGGTAGACCCGTGACAGGTCGCAGCACACAGCGAGCACCACGGGGGCGTCGAAGGCCATGCGCGTCGCCCCGCGCAGGCGCGCGAGCGCCTCCGGGGACTGCACCACGTAGACCACGACCGGCTGGTTGTTGCAGGCTGAGGGCGCGATGCGCCCGGCCTCCAGGACCTTCTCCAGCTTCTTAGGCTCCACGGGGCGCTGGTCGAACCTCCTCACCGAGAAGCGCCTGCGTGCGAGGTCGAGGTAGTCCTTGTCCATGCCGTCCTCCCGTCCGGGCCCTCGGGGCCCTTGTCGTGTTCGTCCTCACCCCAGCATATCGCCGCGCCAGCCTGCCGCCGGCGAGCGCCCCTCCGCCGCCTGGCGTCGCTAGCGCCGGCGGCCGGCGTCCTGGTGCGCCCGCTCGAGCCGCCGCCACTGCACGTCCGCCCAGCGCTCGTTGTTGAGGATCGCCCGCCCGACCCCGACGAGGTCGCAGGCGCCGTCCGCGAGGAGGCGCTCTGCGTCGCCGATCCTCCGGACGCCCCCGGCGAGGACCACGGGGACGCCCACGGCCGCTCGTACCGGCGTGGAGAGGTCCGAGAAGTAGCCCGGCTCCTTCGTGTCTATCCTCGTGTAGTAGTTCATGCCGCCCGAGACGGAGACGAGGTCGCAGCCGGCCTCCTCGAGCAGCCGCGCGGCTCGGACGCCGTCCTCTATCTCGTTTCCGCCGGGGCGGTAGTCGCAGCCGCCGAGCCGCACGGAGAGCGCCATGCGCCCGTCGAGCTCGGAGCGCACGGCGTCCACCACCTCGAGGGTGATCCTCAGCCTGCCGCGCACGTCCCCGCCGTAGGCGTCCTCGCGCAGGTTGGTGAGGGGCGAGAAGAACTGGTCGAGCAGGTAGCCATGCGCGGCGTGGACCTCGACGCCGTCGAAGCCGGCGAGCCTGGCCCTCCTCGCCGCCCGCGCAAAGGCCTCCACCACGCGCCCGATGTCGCCCGCGTCCATGACGCGCGGCAGCTCGTGGCCCACCTTGGCCCCGGGGGCAAGCCGCTCGCTCGGCGCGATGGGGCGCATGCCCGTGAGCGCGCTCGAGGCGGCCGACCCCGCATGGCTCAGCTGCACGAGGACGGGGGTGTCGCAGTCGTGGAGGGCCGCCGCCTCGCGCCTCAGCCCCTCAACGTCGGAGTCCCGCGATATCGAGGCCTGGTGCGGGTTCGCCCTGCCCTCGGGCGAGACGAAGTGGTGCTCGCACTCGACGAGCCCCAGGTGCCGCCCGCGCGCCCGCGTCGCGTAGTGCTCGCAGAGGGCCTCGGTCACCCCGCCCGCCGCGTCGGCCTTGGCCGTCGCCACGGGCACCATCACGAGGCGGTTGCGGAGGGTGAGGCCGCATCGGGGGAGCGTGAGCGGCCGTGCGACGAGCGGGCTCGCGGCCACTGCGCCGCGGGCGGGCGCGCCCGCCGGACCGGCGCCCTCCGGCGCCTCGCCGCCCGCACCCGTCCCCGCCTCGCGCCAAGCCTCCGTCACGCCTGCCCCCGTCTCTCGTCGTCGCCGCGCCCATGATGCCCCGGGACGGCCCTCTCCGCAAGGGCGGCGAGGGCTCGGGAGCGCGCCGGCGGATAAGGACGGGCGGCGAGAAGCCCGTCCTTCTCGCCGCCCGCGCGTCTTGGGTCTGTCGTGGCCTGAGCCGTGCCGCCTGCCCCCTACTTGAGCTCGACCAGGGGGTCGCCGGCCGTGACGGGGCCGTCTGCGCCCGTGACCGAGGAGTAGGCGTCCGTGTTGGTGACGACGACCATCGTGGTGGTCTGCTTGCCCGCGGCCTCGACCGCCGCGAGGTCGACGTCCATCAGCAGGTCGCCCTTCCTGACCCTGTCGCCGAGCTTGCAGTGTGCGGAGAACGGCGCGCCCCTGAGCTCCACCGTGTCGATGCCGATGTGGATCAGGACCTCGGCGCCGCCGTCGGAGAGCAGGCCGATGGCGTGGCCGGTCTCGGCCAGCACGGTGACGGTGCCGTCCACGGGGGAGAGCACCTTGCCCTCGGTCGGCTCGACGGCCTCGCCCTTGCCCATCGCCTCGGAGGCGAAGACGGGGTCGGGGACGGAGGACAGGGCGATGGCGGTGCCGCTCATGGGGGAGGCGAGCGTCTCCGCGACCACCTGGACGGGCTCGGTGTCGTTGGCGGCCTCGGCGATGGCGCCGGCCTGGTTGGCGGTCGCCTGGCTCTCAGCGACGACCTGGGTGGTCTCCGCGGGGGTGGCCCTCTCCGCGTCGTCGCGGTACAGGACGGTGGTGAGGCCGAAGGCGACGCCGGCGGAGACGAGGATGCAGATGGCGTACTGGAGGGTGTAGCCGGTGGTGATCAGGAAGCCGAAGAGGCCCGTGATGCCGTAGGCGATGGAGACGACTCCGAACAGCGAGCTCAGGGCGCCGCCGACCGCGGCGCCGACCATGGCCGCGACGAAGGGCTTCATGTTTGGCAGGTTGACGCCGTAGATCGCCGGCTCGGTGATGCCGAGGAAGCCGGAGATGCCGGAGGGCAGCGCGAGCTCCTTCATCTTCATCCTCTTGGTCTTCACGAAGACCGCCAGGCAGGCCGCGCCCTGCGCCACGTTGCAGCAGGAGATGATCGGGTTGAAGTTGTCCACGCCGGTGTTGGCGATGAGGGTGGCCTCGAGGGCGTTGAACATGTGGTGCACGCCGAGGACGACCGTGGCCGGGTAGATCGCGCCGACCAGGGCGCCGCCCAGGCCGAACGGGATGGAGAGCAGCCACTGGAAGCCGTACATGACGCCGTTCTCCACCAGCGAGAAGACGGGGCCGATGACGGTCAGGAGCAGCGTGCCGGTGACGAGGACGGTGACGAGCGGCGTGACGAAGAGGTCGAACATGTCTGGTACGTGCTTGTGCAGCCACTTCTCGATCAGGCACATGACGAACACGGCGATCACGATGGGGATGACGTGGCCCTGGTAGCCCTGGAGCGTGACGTTGTAGGCGCCGAAGAGCGTGACCTGCGGGATGCCGCCGGCCGCCATGATGGCGTCCGACGTGGCCTCGGCCGCCGTGACCGCCGAGCCGGTCTGGGCGGAGAGCCACGTCGCCGCAGCCTGGGAGCCGACGACCTGGTAGGCGGAGCCACCGAACTTCTCGATCGCGCCCGGGATGCTCCAGGCGTTGATGAGGGCGGTGTGGTTGGCGATCATGCCGATGACGCCGCCCAGGTACTCGTTGCCGCCGAAGACGCGTGCGGCGGAGAAGCCGATGAGGATCTGCAGGAAGACGAAGGAGGCGTTGGAGAATGCGTGGACGAGGATCCACCAGCCGTTGGTCGAGAGGGCGCCGCCCATGGCGTTGTTGATGCCCTCGGTGAGGCCCATGAGCAGGCCGGAGGCGACGATGGCGGGGATGATGGGGACGAAGACGTCGCCGAGCGCCTTGATGGCGCGCTGGAAGGGGTTGGCCTTCTGCGCCGCGGCCTGCTTGACGTCGTCCTTCGAGGCGGCCGAGACGCCCGCGAGCTTGATGAACTCGTCGTACACCTTGTTGACCGTGCCGGTGCCGTAGATGACCTGCAGCTGGCCGGAGGCCTCGAAGTTGCCCTTGGCGCCGGCGGCGTTCTCGACCTTGTCCTTGTCGATCTTGGAGTTGTCGGCGATGACCAGGCGGAGGCGCGTCGCGCAGTGGGCCGCGGAAACGATGTTGCCGGGCCCGCCGACTGCCTCCAGGATCTCCTGGGCAGCCTGCCTGTGGTCGAGTGCCATAAGTCCTCCTCTGTGGACCGGTGCCGGGCCGCCGCGCAGAAAGGGGCGGGGCGGGACGCGGGCGCGCCGCATGGTGCCGAGCCCGTGTGAAATCGTCTTCACTCCATTGTCAGATGTCAGGGTGTCTGCGGATGAACGGAGGCGGACCGAAAAGGCGGACGGTTATGATAAAACCGCGGGTGGTGGAGACTTCAGCGGTAAAGAAGACGAACGGCCCGCCGAACGGCAGGGGTGTCCCGCCGCTGGGCCTGGCACCCCCGCGTGGCCCGGTGGCATGTGGCCGGCGCCTCCTCGGCCCTACGCCTTCCGGCGGGTCGAGTTCCTCGAGAAGACCTCGTAGCTCACGCACACCCGCTGCGCGCGGTCCTCCGCCTTGCCCATGGCGTCCAGGAGCATCCTGGCCGCCTCCGCGCCGCTCGTGCGGAAGTGGTAGCGGAGTGTGGTCAGCGTGGGGGTCATGACCTGCGCGATGTCGGAGTCGCCAAGGCCCGTCACCTGCACGTCGGCCGGCACCTCGCGGCCGTACTCCCGAAGGCACGCCATGGCGCCGGCGGCGATGCGGTCCGTGGCGCACACGACGGTGTCCACCTCGGGGTGGGCGTCGATGAGCCGCTCGCATGCGAGGTAGCCCCCCTCGATCGTGAACTCCGAGCGCGGCAGCTCCTCGCCGAGGGGCGTGGCACCGCGCTCGGCGCAGGCCGAGAAGAACCCCTCGTGGCGGTCGTGCCCGGCGGCCACGTCCTCCTCCATGACGCCGAGGTAGGCGGGCCTGCTCCCGTTCGCGAGGGCGTGGAGGGTGATGTCGCGCACGGCGTGGAAGTCGTCGTGGTAGACGCAGCGGTGCCCCTCGACCCGCTGCCCCAGGACGACGTGCGGAAGCGAGAGGGCCCCGAGCGTCCTCAGGTGCTCGGGGGTGAGGACGGTCGCCACGAGGATGATCCCGTCCACGGAGCCGCCGTCGGCGAAGAGCTTGAGGTAGTCGACCTCGCTCATCGCCTCGTTTGCCGTGTTGGCGAGCAGAATCTGGTAGTGCGCCTTCCCCAGCACGTCCGAGAGGCCCGTCACCATGCGGGAGATGGAGGCGGAGTTGATCTTGGGGATGATGACGCCGACGACCCCGGTCTTGCCGGTGCGCAGCGTCTGCGCCTGGCGGGAGGGGACGTAGCCCGTCTCCTCGATGACCTCCGCGATGCGCCTGCGCTTCTCGTCCGAGACGTAGCCGTCGTTCAGGAAGCGCGACACGGTCGCGCGCGAGACCCCCGCCATGGCGGCGATGGTGTTGATGTCCATGCGATGTGCCCTTCCGCGTGCGCCCCGAGGAGGTCCTTCCCTCCGTCTGCCGCCTCACTCCGGGCGCGCTTCCCCTAGGGTAACTTTCCGTCGCCGCAGTTTCGCGCGATTTCAGCAAGAGGCGCCACGCATGGGATGGCGGACCCTAATATGGGGGTGTCCGAGCGCCTGCCCGAGGGGGGCGGGCCGCGCCCGCGCGCCCGAAGGAGGCCGCCATGACCACCCCGCTCGCCCGAGACCTCGACAGGCTCCGCAGGATTGCGGAGGCGGGCGCCCGCCCGGGGCGCTTCGCCCAGCGCCTCCACCTCATGCCCCCGGTGGGCTGGCTCAACGACCCCAACGGGCTCTGCCAGTACCGCGGCGCCTACCACGCCTTCTTCCAGTACGCGCCCTTCTCGGCGGACGGCTCCGGCGCCAAGATGTGGGGGCACAGCGTGAGCCGCGACCTCCTCTCGTGGGACTACCTCGGCGTCGCCGTCTTCCCCGACCAGCCCTTCGACGTCTCGGGCGCCTACTCGGGCTGCGCCCTCGTCGAGGACGACGCCATGGAGGTCTTCTACACGGGCAACGTGAAGCTGACCGACGACGAGTCCTACGACTACGTGACGTCCGGCCGCGAGGCCAACACGGTGCGCGCCACCTGCGCGGACGGCGTGACCCTCTCCCGCCGCCACGCGGTCATGGGCAACGCGGACTACCCGGCCGACGACACCGAGCACGTGCGCGACCCCAAGGTCTGGCGCCGCGGCGACTCCTACCTCATGGTCCAGGGGGCCCGCCGCGCAGACGACGTGGGCGAGGTGCTCGTGTTCTCCTCGCCCGACCTCGAGCGCTGGCGGCTCGTGAACCGCGTCACCACGGAGCGGCCCTTCGGCTACATGTGGGAGTGCCCCGACTACCTCGAGCTCGCAGACCCCGCGCGCCCGGACGGCGTCGCCCGGCTGCTCTCGGTCTCGCCGCAGGGGCTCTCCGGCGGCGACTGGGGGCGCCGCAACGTCTACCAGTCCGGCTTCTTCGAGCTTGCGGGAGACGTCGCGTCCTCCTGCGAGCTCGGCGCCTTCTCGCTCTGGGACGCCGGCTTCGACTTCTACGCCCCGCAGACCTTCCTCGCCGACGACGGCCGGCGGATCCTCGTCGGCTGGATGGGCATGCCGGACGAGGAGGGCTACGTGAACCCCACCGTCGCGGACGGCTGGCAGCACTGCCTCACCCTCCCGCGCGAGGTCACCTCCGAGGGCGGACGCGTGCGCCAGCGCCCGGTCAGGGAGCTCTGCGCCCTGCGCCGCGGCCTCCGGGAGGCGACGGGCGCCCTCGAGGCGCCCCTGGCGGGGTGCTGCTTCGACCTCGTGGTCGACGCGGCGGGGCCAGGCCCCGTGCGCGTCACGGTCGCCGACGAGCTCGGCGTCGCCTGGGAGGACGGCACGCTCTCGATGCGCTTCTCCGACCCCTCCAAGGAGTCGGTCGGCGCCGGGCGCGCCCTGCGCTTCGAGCCGCTCGCCTCGCTCACGAGCCTGCGCGTCGTGGGCGACGCCTCCTCGGTGGAGGTCTTCGCCAACGACGGCGAGCTCTGCCTCTCCACGCGCTACTACCCCGAGCGCTACCGCGTCGCCGTGGACGCCCCCGGCGCCCGCGTGCGCCTCTGGGACCTCGCGCGCTAGCGCATGAGCGGCAGCGTCGAGCCGCCGTGCGGCATGATGAGCACCCGCGGCTCGCGCCCGAGCCTCGCGCGCTGCTCGGCGAGGGCGGCATCGAGCGCCTCCTGCACGTGGCGGAAGGGCCGCATGAAGCAGGCGCGCACCGTCTCGTCGGGCAGGTCGCTCACGAGGAGGACGTCCGCCCGCTCCTCGATCTGGGCGATGACGGCCGCCTTGTGGCCGCCGAGCCTGAACTCGCGGCGCAGGTGGTCGACGACCTCGGCGGGCGAGGACGCCTCGCGCATCCACCGCTCGAAGGTCGGCTGCCCGAGGCCCTCGGCGCACGAGCCCACGAGGACGATCGCACCGCCGTCGCGGACGGGGTGCTTGGCGTTGTCGAGCGCCTTCTGCAGCTGGTAGAGGTTGAGGTCCTTGGGCGCGCCGCCCTGGCTGACCACCACCACGTCGGCCTTCTCCGCGAGGGGGCAGCCGTAGAGGCGGTCGAGCTCGCGGCAGGCGTCGCGCTGGGCCTCGACGAAGTCGCCGCAGGCGCAGTAGACGACGCGGCGCTCCTCGTCGAGCACGACGTTCACGATGAAGTCGAGGCCGACCATGCGGCAGGCCTCCTCGAGGTCGAGCCTCACGGGGCTCTCCATGTTGCCCGAGCGGGCGGCGGGGTCGCACATGAGCGCGTGGTTGGCCTGGATCGCCTCGAAGGTCGAGACGCCCGGCATGATCGCCTTGGCTCCGCCGGAGTAGCCGGCGAAGTAGTGGTACTCCACGTTGCCGAGCGAGACGCGCACGTCCGCCTCGGCGACCTCGGCGAGGATGTCGACCGGGGTCCCGTGGCGCGTCCTGCCGAAGTGCACGAGCCCGCGCGAGTCCCCGTTCAGGACGGCGAGCCTGCCGAAGTAGGGGCCCATGATGCGGCGGAGCTCGTCTTGGGTCTGGGGGCGGTGGCTGCCGAGCGCTATGGCGAGAAGGACGTCGTCGTCCGAGACGCCTCCCGCGTGCAGCTCGTCCATCACCTCGGGCAGGATCTCGGCCGTGGGCAGGGGCCGGGTGACGTCGGAGGTGATGACGCAGACGCGCTGGCCGCACGAGACGAGCTCGCGCAGCCGGGGCGTGGCGCGGGGCCGCTCGAGCGCCGCGCGCACGAGCGCGGGGCCCACCTCGCCGACCTCGACCTCGTTGGCGTGCATGACCTCGATGACGTCGGCCTCGTCGAGCTCGAACTCCTCGCACCTGTCGCCGATCCCGACGCTGTAGCGCATGGCCTAATCCTCCGCGAGCCAGTTGAGGGGGGCCGCCCCCTTGCGGCGCTCGGGCACCATGCTGCAGGCGCCCACCATGTCGTCGGAGCCCTGGGCGGGGGCGAAGCGCCGCGCGCCCTTCTCCGTGACCAGGCGCAGCCTCTCCGACTCGCTGACGCCCCCCGTCGTCTCGGCATCGGGCGCGCTCGCGCCGGCGCCGCCCGCGGGCCCCGCGTCCTTCTCGCCTGGCTCCGCCCCATCGGCGATCTGGTCGAGCACGATGGGCAGGAAGTAGGTGATCTGGCGCTTCCACCACGGCCAGTCGTGGCTCACGTCGAAGCCCCAGAAGTCGCACCACGCGCCCACGCCCAGCCGGTCGAGCTCCTCGGAGATGACGCGCAGGTCGTCGATGCTGTCCTCCCAGGCGCCCTGACCGACGCAGAACACGAGCTGGCGCTCGTTGTAGAGCCTCACGTAGGGGTGGGTGGGCTCCATGTTGCTGAGGAAGGCGCAGGCGTCGTTGTCGTAGAGGGTGTCGTTCATCCAGTCGCCGAAGAAGCGGCTCGTGCGGTAGATCCCCGAGAGGGCTATGCAGCCCTGGAAGAGGTCCGGGCGCCTCAGCGCGAGGAGGGCCGCCTGCGTGGCGCCCAGGTCGCAGCCGACCGCGAGCGGGCGCAGCTCGGAGGCGTTGCGCTCGTGGACCTCGGCGAGGAGCTCCTCCACGAGGTAGTCGTAGTAGGCCTCCAGCGTGGCCGCGCGCCGCTCGTCGTCGCCGGAGCCGTCGGTCCAGCTGTCGTGGTCGACGGTGTCGACGCAGAAGAGCTGGATCCGCCCCTCGTCTATGAGGGGGGCCAGCACGTCCACCATCCCGAAGCCCTCCCACTCGTCGGCCATGGCGTCCTGCGTGGGGACGGCGACGATGGGGTAGGCGCCCGCCTCGCCGTAGGCGATGGCATGCATGTCCCTGCCGAGGTATGTGCTGTGGGTCGTGAACTGCTCGCGTCTCATGCGTCGCTCCCAACTAGTCGGCCGTCGTGCGGTCGTGCTGAAGCCTGCCTTCACGGAGAGAGACGCTATCAGAGCAAGGTTTCGGCCAGGTTTAGAGAAGCCCTTTGCGTCGTTTATGTTCACAAAGGCCGCGGAGGCGCCGCGAGCGGCAGAATGCCCAGGGCGAGCGGTCGGGGGAGGGGCGGCGCGGACGTGCGGCCGGGGGGCGGCTGGGGCGGCGGCGCGCCCCGGGGCTCAGCGGGCGGCGCGCGTGCGCCTGGCGGGGCGCCGCGTGTTCACAATCACGATGCCCGCGCTCGCCAGGGCGAGGGAGCAGAGCAGGACCGCGGGGCTGACGATCCCTCCCTCGTCGAGCAGCAGGGTCGAGAGGATGGCGCCGAAGACGGGGTTGCAGAAGCCGAAGACGCTCACGCGGCTCACGGGGTTGTTCGCGAGCAGGAGCGACCAGAGCGAGTAGGCCGCCGCGGAGATGAAGGCGAGGTAGAGGAGGAGCGCGACGGAGGCGGGGCCGCTCGGGGAGAGGGAGCCGCCGCCGGCGAGCCCGATGGCCGAGAGCGTGAGCCCGCCGACCAGGAACTGCCAGCCGGACAGCGTCACCGGGTCGTGCCCCTCGTGCGAGAAAATCTGGATGAGGCTCGACGACGTCGCCGCGGCGAGGGTCGAGGCGAGCACCGCGCCCTCGCCCGCCAGCGAGAAGGAGAGGCCGCCCGAGCCCTGGGAGAGCGTGACCAGCGCCACCCCGGCGAAGCCGACGGCGCAGCCCGCGAGCTTGCGCGCCGTAAGCCGCTCGAGCCTGAAGACGAGCGCGGCGATCAGGATGCAGAAGAAGGTGTTCGTCGCCTCGATGATCGAGCTCGTGACCCCCGAGGCATGGCCGAGCCCCAGGTAGAAGAGGGCGTACTGCAGGGTCGTCTGGAAGAGGCTCAGAACGAGGACGCACCTCGCGTCCTCCCGGCGCGCCACGAGGGGGCGCCGCCGCACGAGGCTCATGGCGCCGATCACGCCCAGCCCGGCGAGGACGAAGCGCGCGCCGGCGAAGAGCATCTGCGAGGCCGTGTCGTCCGCGGGGATGGAGAAGAGCCTGTAGCCGATCTTGATGCAGGGGAAGGCGCTGCCCCACAGGAAGGTCGCGACGAGGGCGAGGGTCACGACCCCCGCCGTGCTCGCGAGGAAGCCGCCCTCGCGGCCGTCCTTCGGCTCCGTCCGTGCCCCTGCCCGCATGCGCTCCCCTTCCTCCGTCCAAGAAAGGGGAGTATAGCAGGCGGGGGCACCCCGGCTCGGGGCGGGGGCTCTCGGCCTCGCTCGCCGGGGGGCGCCCGTCGGTCACGCGAGGCGGCGCGCCCAGGGGAGGTCGAGCGCTGCCCGGGTGGCCAGCAGCATCACGTTGTCCTCCTCCGCCTCCCGCCCGGGCTGGACGCCGGCGGCGAACACGCGGGAGAAGCCGGCCGCGGCGAGCGTGGCCGCGAGCTCGCGCAGCGGACGCGCCCGCGGCCCCTCCGCCGCCGAGACCACGTTGGCGAGGAAGGCGCCTTGGGGCGCGAGCCGCTCGAGGTAGAGGCGGGCCGCCTTGGGACCCGCCAGCTCGGACGGCGCCTCGCCCGCGGCGAAGCAGTCGCAGAGGATCGCGTCGTAGGTCCGCCCGGTCCCCTCGAGGAAGTCGAGGGCGTCGGTGCAGACGACGCGCGGTCCGGGGAGGTGGGCCCTTCTCCGCTCGCGCAGCAGCCGGCCGAGGAAGAAGTGGCGCCTGGCGAGGCGGATGACGGCCGGGTCTGCCTCCACCACGTCGAGGGCGACCTCGGGACGCTCGGCCAGCAGGTACTTGGGGTAGCCGAGGCCGCCGCCCCCGAGCATGAGGAGGTCGTGCGCCCGCGGGCAGACCTCGAAGGCGAGGTCGAAGAGGACGTAGTAGTCGAAGACGGGGTCGCACCAGCCCTCGTCGACGTAGGTGGCGGACTGCAGCGTGCCATCCACGGTGAGGAGCCTGACCGGGCGGCCGTCGTCCCAGGTGCCCTCGACGACCTCGGTCGTGCCGAAGCGGCCGCGCACGCGCGCGAGGACCCTCTCGCGACCGGGCGGGCGGAGGCCGGCCGCGAGGCGCGTCCGGGGGCCAAGGGAGCCCACGGCGCGCCCGCTAGACGAGGAGGGAGAGCAGGTCTCCCTCGCTCTCGAAGCCGTAGTCGAGGCAGGCGTCCGTGGCGCGCTCGCCCTGGTCGTAGAGGAAGAGCCGCGAGACGCCCCTGCCGCGCGCCTTGAGCTCGATGTCCTCGAGCAGCGTGGGGAGGGTCGCCTCGTAGCCTGGAAGCGAGCTCACGCCCACGACGAGGCCGACCATGCCTGAGGGGTTCTCGGCCGAGGGGATGACCTCCACGAAGAGGACGCCCGCCGTGGAGACGACGCGCTCATCCACCTCGGCGACCTGCTGGGCGAGCGCGCCCTGCTGCATGTTGCGCGTGAGGTAGCGTTCGAGGTCGCTCCTGTGGAGCCCCTGGGCGTCGGCGAGCATCGCGGCTACGGCCGGCACGTCCACCAGGGTCGCCTGGCGGGAGGCGAACTCCTCGAAGCTGGGGTCGGCAAACGAGGCGTCCGCGTCGGCGGAGGGCATCGCGCAGGCGGAGGGGCCGGAGGCGGGGCCGGTCGCGCTCGCGGGCCTCGGCGCCGGGCCCTTTGCGGGACGACCGGCTGCCGTCGGCGCGGACGCCGGGCCCGCGGCCGCCGCGAACTCGCCCGGGACGTCCTGCGGCGAGAGCTCGTTCATCACCATGCGGTTGTTCACCTGCTCGGAGATCGGCGGGTAGGACTCGTCCCACACGGAGGGGTCGGTGACGACGGAGTCGAAGGAGGAGACGAGCCCGCTGCCGTAGCGGCCGCCCTCGAGGGAGCGGAGCCAGTCGTGGCAGAAGTCGAGGCCGTCCGCGGAGGTCGAGTAGCCGCCGTCGAAGCGCTCCTCGAAGCGGCGGGAGAAGTCCTGGTAGAGCTTGGGGTCGGCGGAGCCCGCCGCGTCCCAGAGGAAGGGGTTCGCCTCGGAGCACAACTCCTCCAGGCCCGCCGGCGCCCCCTCGGGGCGCCGCTCCTGCGTCATGCAGGCCTGCTGGATGGCGTAGTAGAGGTTGACGTAGGTGACGAACTCGTCCCAGAGCTTCTCTTCCATCTCTCCTCGATTCGCGTCTGTCCGCCCAGCGCCGGCGCCGGGCGGGCTTGGCCCTCGGCAGCCCGAGGCCCTGCGGGGTCGGCGGACGCTAGCGCCCTGCGGTGTCGGACGCGCCGGCGCACCGAGTCGAGGTCCTTCTCGCCCCCGTGGCGGAGTCCTCGCCGGCGCCCTCCCCCCTGGTGGGCAAAAGCGCGAGCAGCAGGCCGGAGAGCGGCGCCAGGTCGAGCGCGAGGGTGCCCGCGCCCGCGTCCATCCGCGCGCCCGTGCGTCCGTCGGGCGTGGCGCCGCCGAAGCGCTGCCAGTCGGTGTCGAGAAGGACCTCGACGGAGTCGGTCTCGGGCAGCTCGAGCTCGTAGCCCTCGTGGGGGCAGTTGGCGAGGTTGAGGACGCACAGGAGCCGCTCGCCCGAGCGGTCCCGGCGCTCGAAGGCGTAGACGACGTGCGTCTCGTCGTTGACCTGGCGCCACTGGAAGCCCGCCTGCTCGTAGTCGAGCTCCCAGAGCGCGGGGTGAGCGAGGTAGAGGTGGTTCAGCTCGCAGACGTAGCGGTAGAAGGCGTCGTGCGTGGGGTAGGTGCGCAGGAACCAGTCCTGCTCGCGCCGCTCGTCCCACTCGCGCAGCTGGGCCACCTCGGAGCCCATGAAGTTGAGCTTCTTGCCGGGGTGGGCCATCATGTAGAGGTAGAGGGCGCGCGCCTGCGGGAACTTGAGGTCGAGGTCGCCCCACATCTTCTGCGCCACGGTCGCCTTGCCGTGCACGTTCTCGTCGTGGCTGAGCGGCAGCAGGTAGCGCTCGTTGCCGAAGTACATCATCGAGAAGCTCAGCTTGTGGTAGTTGCCCGCGCGGAAGTAGGGGTCGGTCTGGAAGAGGCTCAGCGTGTCGTGCATCCAGCCCATGTCCCACTTGTAGTCGAACCCGAGGCCGCCCTCGCTCGCGTCGGCCGTGCAGCCCTTGAAGTCCGTCGAGTCCTCGGCCACCAGGAAGGCGCCGGGGTTGAGCGACTTGACGCCCGCGTTCATGGTGCGCACGAACCTCACCGCGTCCGCGTTGACGCCGCGCGCCTCGTCGCCCTGCCAGTAGATGATGCGGCTGATCGCGTCCATGCGCAGCCCGTCAAAGTGGTAGGCGCCGAGCCAGAAGTTGGCGCTCGACTGCATGAAGCTGCGGCTCTCGCCGCGCGAGTACATGAAGTTGTGGCTGCCCCACTCGGAGACGCCCACGGCGTCGTTGGGGTACTCGAACAGCGGGGTGCCGTCGTAGTCCGCGAGCCCCCAGGGGTCGGTCGCGAAGTGGACCGGCACGACGTCCAGGATGCAGCCGATGCCCGCCTGGTGCAGGCTGTCGACGAGGGCCATGAGCTGGCGGGGCTCGCCGAAGCGGCTGGTGGGCGAGAAGAACCCGGTGGGCTGGTAGCCCCACGAGCCGTCGAAGGGGTACTCGGTCAGGGGCATGAACTCGACGAAGTTGTAGCCGCTCTCGGTGAGGTAGGAGACGAGGGGGGCCGCCACCTCCTCGTAGCCGAGCCAGTCGGCCGGGTCGTCGGAGGGCTCGTCGCCCGAGCGCTTGCGCCAGCTCCCGAGGTTGAGCTCGTAGACGTTCATGGGGCGGTCGTCGCCCCGTGAGCGGTGGGCCATCCACTCGGTGTCGCCCCACTCGTAGGTCAGGTCGCGCACGACGGAGCGATGGCACGGCCTCAGCTCGGAGCCGAAGGCGTAGGGGTCGGCGTGGTCGACGCTCCTGCCGGCGTGGTGGATGCGGTACTCGTAGGCGCAGCCCTCGCGGGCGTCGGGGCACAGGAGCTCCCAGAAGTTGCCGTCCTCGACCTTGTGCATGGGGTGGGGCACGCCCTCGACGACGACCTCGATCGCCTCGGCCGCCGGGGCGAAGGTCCTGAAGACGACGCCCCCGTCGACGAGGTGGGCCCCGAGGTAGTCCTGGGCGAAGAACTCGCTTCCCGTGTAGAAGTCGTACGTGCGCATCGCATGCCCCCTGCGTCCCGTGCGTTCCCGTGCGTGGTGCCCGTTTCGAGCCGCGAGGCCGGCGCCCGTGGCCTGGCGCCGTGCTGGCGCCGGCGGCCTTGCGGCGTCCGTCGGCGCGCGGCGCCCGCGTGCCCGTGGCGCCCGCGTGCCCGTGGCCCCTGGACAGGCTTGCATTAATGTAGCGCACCCCCTTGCGGAGGGGAGGAACCCGTGCCCCCACGGGTGCGATGCGCCTGCGGACGGGGAGGCGGGGGGAGTCGCCCCGGGCTTGCCGCCCCGAACTTTCGCCCGGGGCTTGACGAGTTTCTCGGCCAGCCCTAAGATGCACATATCCCTAGTGGATTGGTAGGAATAAGAGACGACGCCCGTGGGCGGACAAGGGTCCCTCTCCTCTCCCCGTCCGGGATGCGCACTCCCCTTGGCGCATCCGCTCCCACGGCCTCGCCTCTTTTTCTGTGCGCGTAGGCTTCCGCACGCCGTCGGCGTCGCCGTAGGCGCCGACGGCGCACGAGCCGTTGCCGTTGTCGGCCGGGCGCCCTGCGCCCGCTCCGGGGAGGCTGCCATGATCCAAATCGTACACGGCTCCGTCGTCGACCAGCGCGTCGACGCCATCGTGAACGCGGCCAACGGCGGCCTCATGGGCGGGGGAGGCGTCGACGGCGCCATCCACCGCGCTGCCGGCCCCGGCCTGGACGAGGAGTGCCGCCGCCTGCACGACGAGGGCGGCTGCCCCACGGGCGACGCCAGGCTGACGGGCGCCTACGGCATCTCCTGGGCGCGCCACGTGGTGCACACGGTCGGCCCGGTCTTCTCGGAGCACTCGTTCGAGGAGGGCGCGCGGCTCCTGGCGTCGTGCTACGAGCGCTCGTGCGACCTCGCGCTCGCCGCGGGCGACGCCTCGATCGCGTTCCCCGCCATCTCGTGCGGGGTCTACGGCTTTCCGCTCGAGCGCGCGCTGCCGGTCGCGCTCGACGCCCTCGTCCCCTACGTGGTGCGCTTCGATCGCATCGTGCTCGCCATGTTCCGCCGCGACGAGTTCGCCCTCGCGCGCGAGGTCGCCCGCGAGGTGGTCCGCTGCCACGACGAGGGCGACGAGGTCGTGGTCGACGCGTAGCCGGCCGCGCCCGGCCTCGGACTGCGCGTCCTTGTCCGCCGCCGTGCGTGCGCCTTGCTATGCTTGTGCCGTGTCAGTTCCCGAGGACGTGACGGTTTCCGGCGCTAGGAGGCAGGCGTGAGCGACGACTTCGATGACCTGATCTTTACCAACCCAGTGTTCCACGAGAAGATCTGGGGAGGCCGCAGGCTCGAGACGGAGTTCGGCTACAAGATCCCGGACGGCAGCATCGGGGAGTGCTGGGCCATCAGCGCGCACCCCGCGGGCGACTGCACGGTCGCCGGAGGCGCCTACGACGGCAGGTACCTGTCGGACCTGTGGGAGAGCGAGCGCGGGCTCTTCGCGGGCGCCTCGGGCGACCGCTTTCCGCTGCTGATCAAGATCCTCGACGCGCGCGAGAACCTCTCCGTGCAGGTGCACCCCGACGACGCCTACGCCGCCGCGCACGAGAACGGCTCGCTCGGCAAACGCGAGTGCTGGTACGTGCTCTCCGCCGAGCCCGGGACCAAGATCGTCGTGGGGCAGCGCGCCCACGACAGGGCCGAGTTCGCGCGCATGGTCGAGGAGGGCCGCTGGTCCGAGCTGCTCTACGAGGTGCCCATCAAGGCGGGCGACTTCTTCCGCATCGAGCCTGGCACGATCCATGCCATCGAGGGCGGCACGCTGATCCTCGAGACGCAGCAGTCCTCCGACGTCACCTACCGCGTCTACGACTACGACCGCGTGCAGGCCGACGGCACGCGGCGCGAGCTGCACATCCCGCAGACGCTCGACGTGGTGGACTTCTCGCTCGTGCCGCCGGCGTCGGGCGAGGTCACGGCTCCCGAGGTGGACGGCATCACGAGCCTCATGAGCTGCCCCAACTTCGACGTCGTGCGCCTGCGTCCGACCGAGGGGACGTCCGTGACGCTGAGGCAGGACCACCCGTTCGTCTGCGTCTCCGTGGTCGAGGGCGCTGGCGCGGTGGAGACGCCGGCCGGCCGACACGAGCTCGAGAAGGGCGCGCACTTCGTGGCGCCTGCGCGCTCGGGCGACCTCACCTTTACGGGCGACATGACCATCATCGCGAGCTGGGTCCCCAAGGAGGCGTAGCCCCGGGGCGCGGCCGCAGGTCGGCGGGGTGGGCGGCGCTCGGGCGCGAGGGTTCCGGCCCCGGGGCAGCATCCGGCCCGGGGCCGCGGCCGGCCCGGGGCCGCGCGCGAGCCGATGCAACTATCAGCGCGGGATTGTGCATTTCGACAGGTTATGGACGGGTCGGAGGGGGCTCGCGACGCTTCCGCCGCCCGCCGCGATGGCGGGACGCCACGTCTGCCCAGGATTCCGCGAGTCCTCCGCCGCCGGGGGCCGTCTTCCGCTCGCGAGGCCCTCTCGGCGCCGCCTCGACCCGTCCCCAAGTCGCCGAAATGCACGAGTCGACAGAATGGCTGCACGCGGGCCCCGCGGGACCCGGCCCCTCGGGGCCTGGCTGCGCGGGGCCCGCGTGCAACGTCAGCGCTTCCGCTCGCGGAAGAGGGTGACGCCCGGGCCGGTGGCTTTGCTGCGAGCCGGTCCCGAGGCGGGGGCGCCGGGGCCGGGACGTGCGCCGGAGCCCCCGGCGCCTAGACGTGCGTTGGAGCCGGGGCGCCTAGACGTGCGCGCCGCCGGGGATCTCGCCGCCGCAGTGCGGGCAGCGGGTCGCGCCGGCCTTGACCTCCTCGAGGCAGTGCGGGCAGACGGGGGTCGTGGCCGCCTCTTCCTCCTTCTGCTTGTTGAGCAGCTTGCTGGCGCTCTCCTGCACGGTCTTCTCGAGCTTGTTCATGCCCTTGACCATGCAGAAGACGATGAGGGCGATGATCAGGAAGTTGATGATCGCGCTGATGAAGTTGGAGAAGCCGATCGTCGTGTCGCCCACGGTGACGTCGAGCCCGGAGACCTCGGTGCCGCCGCCGGTGATGATGTGGATGAACGGCTGGAGGACGTCGCTCGTGAGCGAGGTCACGATCCCCGTGAAGGCGCCGCCGATGATGACGCCGATTGCCATGTCCATCACGTTGCCGCGGGAGATGAACTCCCTGAACTCCTTGAAGAAGCCGGACATGCGAATCCTTTCTCTCGGGCGGCCGCGCCGCCTGACCTTGACGGCCACGCCGCCTTGCCTTGGCGGCCGCGCCGCCGCTAACGGTGGGTGTGCCGCGGACGGGCGAGCTCGTCCGCGTCGAGCCAGATCGTGAACGGGCCGTCGTTCACGAGCGAGACGCGCATCTCGGCGCCGAACGTGCCGTGCTCCACGTGCACGTCGCGGGCGGCCACGTCGCAGAAGTGCCGGTAGAGCTCGTCCGCCAGCCCCGGTTCCGCGGCGCCGTTGAAGGAGGGCCTGCGGCCCTTGCGGCAGTCCGCGAAGAGCGTGAACTGGCTGACCACCAGCACCTCCCCCGAGATGTCAGCGAGAGAGAGGTTCGTCTTGCCGGCCTCGTCCCCGAACACCCTCAGATGATAAACCTTCTCCCAGAGCGCGTCCACCACTTCTGCGGTGTCGTCGGGGCTAACGCCGAGAAGGACGAGGAAGCCGCGACCGCAGCTGCCCACCTCCTGGCCGCCGACCTCGACGTGCGCCTCCTCGACCCTCTGAAGCAAGGCCCTCATGGGCGCGCCTCCCTCCTCGCTCGTGCGTCTCCTCCGCCGTGCCGGCCGCGGCCCGCACCGCCGCGCCGGCCGCGGGCAGTACCGCCGCGCTGCCGCTAGAGCCCGTAGATGCCGCGGTACTTCTCGTCCAGGTAGCGCGTGTAGTGCGAGGGGTCGAAGCCCGTGTGGCACGCCATCCGGATGAGCTCGTCGGGGTCCTTGGAGCGCCCGTAGCGCCAGATGTGCTGGTGCAGCCACTCGCGGACCTCGGTGAGGTCGCCGCGCGAGAGGTCGTCCTCCCAGGCCACGCCGTCCGCCAGCATCTGGTCCCTGAGCTGCGCGCCGTAGGCGCCGCCGAGCGCGTAGGTGGGGAAGTAGCCAAAGTAGCCGGTCGACCAGTGCGAGTCCTGCAGCGCGCCGTCGCGGTCGTTGGGCACGCGGACGCCGAGGTAGCCCTTGTAGCGCTCCTTCCAGAGGCCGGGCACGTCGGCCGCCTTCGCCTCGCCCGAGAAGAGCAGCTGCTCGATCTCGTAGCGGATGATAACGTGCAGCGGATAGGTGAGCTCGTCGGCCTCGGTGCGGATGGGCTGCGGCTCGACGCGGTTGGTGGCGAGCCAGAACTGCTGCGGCGTCACGCGCATCATCTGTCCGGGGAAGTGGCGCTTCAGCAGCTCGAGCAGGTGCGGCGCGAACGCGCGGTCGCGTCCCACGTAGTTCTCGAAGAAGCGTGACTGGCCCTCGTGCATGCCCGCGGAGGTGCCGCCCGAGAGGGACGTGTAGTTGAACGAGGGGTCCACCCCCTGCTCGTAGGAGTTGTGGCCGCCCTCGTGCAGCATGGTGTAGAGGTTGCGCGTCACGTCTCCCTCGTAGACGTGCGCGGCGGTCACGGCGTAGTTGGTGGTCATGGCCTCGGAGAAGGGGTGCTCGGTCTCGGTGAGCCACCAGGCGTCGAGGTTGACCCCCTCGAGCTCGGCGACGTCGCGGGCGAGCTGCCACTGGCGGGCGGCGTCGAAGCGGCCCTCTACGCAGTCGCGGCTCGGCTGGTAGCCCTTGGAGCGGATGTCCATGAGCAGCGGCACGACCGTGTCCTTGACCCGGGCGAAGAAGTCGTCGTAGAAGGCGCGGCTCGTGCCCTGCTCGAAGTGGTCGAGCCAGACGTCGTAGGCGTCGCGCCTGGGGTCGCGCTCGTGGGCCATGCGCCTCATGAGGGCGACGAGCCTATCCACGTAGGGCTCGAAGCTCGCCCAGTCGTCGGCGTGCTTGGCGCGCGCCCAGACGGCGTTCGCCTCGCAGGTGAGGCGCGTCAGCTCGGCCTGGTCCGCGGCCGGGACGAGCGTCATCTCCTCCTGGGTGCGGCGCAGGACCCTGACCTGCGCGCGGGTGGTCTCGTCGAGCTCGGCGTCGTGCTCGGAGAGGTGGTCGAGGGCGCCCTTGAGCTCGGGGGAGCAGACGAGGTCGTGGTCCTCCTCCTCGAGGACGGCGAGGGCCTCGCCGCGGTCGGCGGTGACGGCCGCCGGGTCGATCGTGGGGCCGAGGACGTCGAGGGTCTTCTTCGCGTAGCGGTGGGCGTAGAGGTGGCGAAACTCATGATATCGGAGTCGCGGACGCACTCCTCAATGGTGTCGCAGACAATGAAGTTCTTGAACTGTGGGCATTTCTCCTTGACATAGGCGATGCAGCGGTCAATAGAAGCCTTGCCACGGCCCTTGATTTTCAGCGTGTCGAGTGTCGGTCTAAGTGCAGCAAATGTCTCGACCGTAATGGAGTTGATGACGCCGGGGCCGACAATGCCGAGGACCTTGGCATCCTTCGGGGCGAGGT
>OMVS01000008.1 GCA_900314575.1 uncultured Olsenella sp.
CGTGGCAGGCATCCGGGACGGCTCCACGCCCCGGGCGTCCCTGGCGGACAAGGTCCGCTCGCTGCTCCCCTTCGACCTCCCGGGCGCGGACGCGGGCGGCCTCGCCCCCGGCACCGGAGCCCGCGCCCACGACGCCGGCTCCGACGCGCACGCCGCACACGCCGCTCACGCCGCAGGCGAGAAGAGCCTCGGATTGCGCCGCGCCGCGACCGCCACAGAGGCCCCTGGTCGCTCCGACGGCGGCTTCTTCACCCGCGGCTCGTTCTCGCTCGACGCCCTTCTGCACGGCGAGGCCGGCAGCGACGACTCCCGCCGCGTCCGCTCCCGCGTGGGCAAGGTCTCCCCCGGAGACACCCTCGCCTACCCCCGCATCCGCCCGCGCGCCGACGGCGCGGCCGCAGCCTGCGCAGACGCGTCC
This sequence comes from uncultured Olsenella sp., assembly GCA_900314575.1. Classification (GTDB taxonomy): domain Bacteria; phylum Actinomycetota; class Coriobacteriia; order Coriobacteriales; family Atopobiaceae; genus Olsenella_K; species Olsenella_K absiana. The sequence goes on from OMVS01000008.1 coordinate 419, forward strand.
GTGCAGGCCGCCGGCGCAATCAGCGACCCTGTGGGCGCACCGACGGCGGCATCGCAGCAGCCGGCCTCCCCGGCCGACATGCGTGCCCAGGCCGCGCTGGGCGCGCCGAGCTCGCAAGGCACCCCTGCGCCCGCCCCGTTCGCGGTCGACAAGACCGTCGCCATGCCCCGCGTAGTGGCGGCGCCAACGGACACCCCAGCGCTGCGCGCTCGGGCGGTTCGCGTGCAGGCCGCAGACCGGTTCGCGTGCAGGCCGCAGACCAGGTGCGCCCCATGATCCCCGCCATCGAGGCCCAGCACATGGCCTCCCAGCAGCGCCTCCAGCACGAGCGGCAGGCGGCCGCCGAGGAGGTCGTCCGCATCGGGCGCTTCGTCGGCGAAGGCGCGCACGCCGCCAGCAGGGGCTTGGCGCAGGCTGGCAACGCTGCCGCGCAGGCCCTCGGGCGCGCTCGTGCCGCCTCGGCTGACGAGCTCGAGCGCAGGCGCACCCTAGAGCGCAGGAGGGCCTCTGCCGCCGCGCGCGACGACTCCTTGACCCAGCGGCCCTCCGCAGAGGGGCGCGGTCGCGGGCCCCGTACTCCCCCAAGCCGCCCGCGCCCGGCGCAGGGCCAGGGCACGCGGCCGGGCCAGGCCACGCGCGCGACGCGCTCGCAGCGCCCGCAGGTGGGGCGTGGCCCCGTCCGCGACGCCCGTCCCTCCCGGGCCCCTCGCGCGCCGCAGCCCACGACGGAACGCACGCGACCGAAGCACGCCCAGCACCTCGGGCAAGGTCGGGGTCCGCAGGGTCCGCAGGGTCCGCAGGGTCCGCAGGACGCCCGACACCCGCAGCGGCACGAGGCGCATCAGGCGCACGTCTCGCGCCACCGTTCGTAGCATGACCGGCGGCGCCGGTCGCGCCGCCGGTGCGACCGCTCCGGGATTCCGAATTACGCACGATAGAGTTTAGGTTTGTGGATTTGCAGGCATTTCAGCTACCTTAAGCACAATCGTGCGTAGTTCCACCTCGGGCCATCGCCTGAAAGAACCGGTGCGACCGCATCGCGCCCCATCCTCCCCGACGAAGGAGGCCCTATGAGCAAGCGCAGGTCGGACGACCCCGTGGCGACAAGTGGACCCACGGCGTCGGACGAGCCCGCGGCGCCAGGCAGTCCCACGGCACCGAACAGCTCCGCGGCGCCGACTCCCCGCGAGGAGGCGCACCGAATCGCCTACCTGAGCCACGACACCGCGCGCCGCGCGCTCTTCTCCCTCGCGGACAGTGGGATCGAGAGGGTGCCAGAGCGGCCGTTCCTCCTCATGTTCGCAGCGCCCTGCGTCTCCACGCAGGGCCAGGCGAAGGCGGCCATGGCGAGCGGAGCCCTGGACTTCCTCAAGCCGTTCGACAAGCCCCTCGACCTTCTCGTGCCCACCGCGGAGGCCCGGTCGCGGGGCAGCCAGGCGAACCTGCACGTCTGGTCCTACGGAATCCTGGAGAGGTCGCTCTGGAAGGCCAACGACAGCGTGCTGGTGAGCGACCCCGGCTTCGTGGTGCTGCAGCTCGCGTGCTCCCGACGGCCGACCAAGCTCTCGAGGGGCGCCGCGGCGCGGGAGTCCCGCGAGGAGAGCCGGATCCGCGCCGAGCTTGGCCTCCCGGAGCAGGACTTCGCGGAGAGGGACCTGCTCGCCTGGGTCGGCATATCCCAGCAGGTAGACGCAGTCGTCGCTGCGTGCGAGTTCTCCTCGACCTATCGGCCGCCCCACCCCGGCAGCCCGACGACCGCCTTCGGGAGGGAGCCACTCGCGTCCAGGGCGGAGATGCGGGGGTTCCTGCGGCGCATGCCCGCGTCGGCGGGCATCACGCGCGCCCGGCGCGCGCTCGACCTGGCCTACGACCGCTCTGGCTCGCCCATGGAGACCGCGCTGGCGCTCATCCTGACGCTGCCCGTCGACATGGGCGGATACGGGGTCCCCCGCCCCAGCCTCAACCGGCCGATCAGCCTCCTGCCAGGCCAGCGCGAGCTTTCGAGCATGTCCGAGATCACGCCCGACCTCTGCTGGGAGGAGGCGAAGGTCGCAATCGAGTACGACGGCGACGACTTCCATCCCGCCGGCTCCCCCGAGAGGCTGGCCGCCGACAACGAGCGGCAGAACGCCCTCACGAGCCTTGGCTACAGGGTCCTCCGCGTGCGCTATCCGCAGGTGGCGAGCCCCCAGCGCATGGACCTTCTCGCCCGGCAGCTCGCGAGCCTGCTTGGGATTCCGCTCGATCGGCCGAGCGACCTGCAGCTCATCCGCCGTCAGAAGCTCATCCTCAAACTGACGCGCCCATAGCCGGCGCCCCCAGCTGGCACGCGCTCCCCGGCCGGCACGCCCCCGGCCAGCACGCCCCCGGCCGGCACGCCCCCGGCCAGCCCTCATAACCGGGGCGGGCGACTGCCCAGCAGAGGTGCCACCGTGGCGCAGTTACGCACGGTTGAGTTTAGGTTTGTGGATTTGCAGGCCTTTTGTCTTCAGCAGGTGCAGTCGTGCGTAATTCGAGAAGGACGCGGCGTGGCGGCGCAGGTGCGCCCTCCGGGCGGCGTGGTCGCGGCGGCCCTCCGGGCGGCGGCGGGTCCGCTCGCCGGGCCGCGTGCCGGACCGCACGCCCTCGGCGCGCTACGCCTCCTCGAGAGCGGCGTCCACAGGCGTCCAGGTAGCCGCGAGGTTCTCCCGCTCCGGGCTCATGAAGGCCGGCAGGCCGCCCGTCTCGGCCGCCCGCGCGATGTCGAAGAGCGCGTCGGCCACCGCGTCGTCCGCGCTCGCGCCGATGTGCCAGCGCGCGCTGGCGGCGACCTTGGGGTCGGCGTTCGAGACCGCGACGCTGTTGGGGAGGCTGCCGAGGACCGAGAGGTCGTTCTCCGCGTCGCCGAAGGCCACGACCTCCTCCGGAGCGAGGCCCAGCTCCCTGCGCAGGTAGTCCACGCCGCGGTGCTTGCCCCACCCCTTGGGCAGCACGTCGACCAGGGGCGCCTTGGGGTTGGGGAAGACGAAATCGAAGGCGTCGAACTCGCGGCTGAGGAGCCGGCGCACGTCCTCGCGGCGGCGGGGGTTGCCGACCACGTGCACGTTCGCCTTCACGATCTTCTTGTCGGGCACGCGGGTGCGCACCGAGCCTATCCGGTCGAAGCTCCCGTGGAAGCGATGGATCTCGTCGGCGGTAACGCCCACGGCGAAGCGGTCGCCGTAGTCGTCGACCATGAGGGCCACGCCCGGGATGCTCTTGAGGAGCTCCCCCATTCGCGCGAGCTCCTGCGTGTCGAGGACCTTCTCCAGCACGAGCTCGCCGTCGATGTAGACGAGCTGGCCGTTGATGAGCGTGCCCGTGGCGAAGCAGCGCGCGTCGCCGTCGAACATCCACCCCAGGTCCCACGGGACGCGGCCGGAGGCGGGGCCGAAGTGGAGCCCCGCGTCGAGCATGGCGTGGATGCCCTCGATCGCGTGGCGCGTGGCGCAGGGCCGCCCCACCGCGATGAGTGTGTCGTCCAGGTCCGAGACCGCAAGCTTGATCATCGGGTCACCCCTCCTCCTTGGCTTTCGGACGCCACCGCCCGGCCTGCGTCCGCCCGGCCGGCCTCCCGCATGAACGCAGGCCGCTCCCCCCGCTGGGCCGCGAGCGCGATGTCGACCATCGCGACCGCGACGCCGTCGTCCGCGCAGGCGCCCACGTGCCAGCGGGCTGCCCGTGCCGCCGCGGGCATGGCGTTGGCGACCGCCACGGAGTTCTCGACCTCCGCGATGGCCTCGAGGTCGTTCTCGGCGTCGCCGAAGAAGACGACTTCGTCCGGGGAGACGCCGAGCTCTCGCGCCAGCACCCTGATGCCCGAGGCCTTGTTGACGCCGCGCGGCAGCACGTCGCACCAGCCGGGGAAGGTCTCCACCAGCTCCAGGGCGAGCCCCTCGACGCGCACGGCGTCGCGCACGGCGCCGACGACCCCCGCGCCGCCCCTGGTCGCCACCGTGACGGAGATGTAGGGGACCTCCGGCGCCTCGTCCACGACGTGCGGCGTGAAGCGGTAGCGCCTGCCATAGGCGGCCGCCTCCTCCGGCGAGGCCCCCACGCAGTACGCGGGATTGGTTTCGTCGGTCTCCTGCGGATAGTAGAAGAGGCAGGTCCCGGGGTAAGCGAGCGCCGCCTCCTGAAGGCGGCGGAGGTCACCCGGAGCGCAGAGGCTCTCGGAGACGAGCTCGCCGTCCACGTAGACCATCTGGCCGTTGAAGAGCACGCCCGTCTGGAAGTAGTCCGCGTCGTGCAGGAAGAACGGCGCCAGCTCGACCGGCCCGCGGCCGGTGCACGGGCCGAACTCGATGCCGGCCGCGCGCAGCGCCTGGATCGCGACGAGCGTGCGGGCCGAGACGTGCGAGCGCCCTATGGGGATCAGGGTGTTGTCCATGTCGGACAGGACGAGCTTGAACAAGGGGACGCCTCTCTGGGAGCGGTGGGATAGACGTCGGACGCACAGGTACGCGCCCGAAGACCCATCCTATCCCACGAGGGCGTCGAAGCGGTCGATGCGCATGAGAATCTGCTCCACGTCCACCATGGACCAGATCGTCGCCACGCGCCGGCCGTCCGACCACACGCCCACGCTCGCGCCGCCGCCGACGGGCGGTGGGCCCATCCTCCTGATAGAGGTGATGTCGCGATACCTCACCTCGGCCGTGGGGCCGACGAGGGGCGTCACGGCCATGCGGTCGTCGTAGGTGACCACGCGGTAGCGGCGCATCATCACCCACATGCAGAAGGAGGCGACGAGGAAACTCAGGAAGAACCCCGGGACAATATCCTCTGCAACGTCGAAGACGCCGATGCCGCACAGCCAGCTGAGGACGATTCCCATGATCGCGGCGAAGGCCATCGACGCGACGACCGATCGCGAGAGCGCACCGGAGACCATGTAGGTGTCATGGTGGCTGTGGTGCCTCTCCGACATGCCCGCGTCGTCGAAGTGCTCCATCAGGGCTGCCACTATGGGCAGGCTCATGCTGACGGTAGCGAAGAGCATCGGCTCCATCAGCCCTCACCCGACCTTTCAACGTACGTGCCGGCTCATCTGGCCAACCGGCTCCAACGGCTTGGTAGCGCGCCAGCGCTTGGTTTCGATCTAGCGGGTCACTCGCGCTCGGACCCGTTGTCTGGGTTTCGCTCTCTTGGGGCCCATCGCGCCCGGGCCCGATGTGGTGACAGGCAGTCGTCTGCGGTCGCGTAGCGTCGTCGAAGGTGTGGGCGAGCGGATCCACTGGCGTGGCCAGCTCATCGGTAGGAGAAAGGCCGGCTGCAGGCCGGCCCTTCTCGCCTCGTCGCGCATATTGTAGTACGCTGGTAGGTTTTTCGGCACCGTGCGCCGTCTAGGGTTCCAGAACCCCCGTCTGCGGGACCGCGAACTTGGCTACGAGGCGCTCCAGCACGTCGACCGTGATCTCGAGGCTGCGCACGGGGACGAACTCACGGACCGAGTGAGCGTTGTAGCCACCCGTCGCTAGGTTGGGGCACGGCAGGCCGCGCAGGCTGAGCTGCGAGCCGTCGGTGCCCCCGCGGACCGCCACGCAGCGCGCGTCCAGGCCGACCTCGCGGTTGGCGTCGAGGGCGTTGGTGATGAGGAACGGGCAGTCGTCGAAGCACTCGGCCATGTTGCGGTACTCCTCGCGGACCTCGACCTCCACGGTGCCCTCGCCGTAGCGGCCGTTCATGAAGGCCGCGATCTGGCGCAGGACCTCGGCGCGGTGGGCGAAGGCGCCCGCGTCGTGGTCGCGCACGATCAGCTGCAGCCTCGCCTCGGCGGCCGTGCCCGAGACCTGCGTGGGGTGGTAGAAGCCCTCGTAGCCCTCGGTGTACTCGGGTCGCTCCGCGGCCGGGACGAGGTCGAGGAACTCGCCCGCGAGCGTGATGGCGTTGACCATGACGCCCTTGGCGGAACCGGGGTGGATCATCACGCCGTGGATAAGGACGTTCGCCTCGGCGGCGTTGAACGTCTCGTAGTTGACCTCGCCCAGGGTCTCGCCGTCCACGGTGTAGCACCAGCGCGCGCCGAAGCGCTCGAGGTCGAGGAGGGACGCGCCGTGGCCGATCTCCTCGTCGGGGACGAAGGCGACCCTGAGCTCCGGGTGGGGCAGCGTGCGGTCGTCGTGAAGGCGGGCGATGAGGGAGCAGACCTCGGCGACGCCAGCCTTGTCGTCGGCGCCGAGCAGGGTGGTGCCGTCCGAGCAGATGATGTCCTGGCCCACGAACTGCTCGAGGTCGGGCACCTGCGCGGGGGAGGTGGCGACGGGCTCGCCCGCGACCACGCCGGCCACGAGGTCGCCGCCCTCGTAGTGGACCACGTGCGGGGACACGCCCTCGCCCGGCGCGTCGGGCGCCGTGTCGATGTGGGCGCACAGCCCGAGCGCGGGCAGCCCCTCGGCGCCGGGCGACGCGGGGAGGGTGCCGAGCACGTAGGCGTGCTCGTCCACGCTCACGTCCTCGCAGCCGACCGAGCGCAGCTCCTCGCCGAGAACCTCCGCCATGTGGTGCTGTCGTTCGGTGGAGGGGGTGCGGTCGGCGCGCTCCGGGTCGGACTGCGAGCCCACGCGGACGAGGCGCATGAAGCGCTCGGCCACGTCGCTCAGCCGGGGCTCCCCCGGCTCGGGGATGGGATCCTCTGCCATGTTCTTCTCCAATCCTGAAAGGGGCGCCGCGGCCTGGCGCGACGCCCCGGGTTGCCACCCTGCGCTCTGCGACCCGTCTCGTGGGCCCCTGGCGCGGCTACCTTACTCCTGCCTTGCTGAGGCTACCTTACTCCTGCCTTGCGCTCCGCCTCCTCGATCCGGGCGAGCTGCTCGGCGGAGAGGTGGATGCGACCCTCGCCGCGTCCGTAGGTCCGGCCGCCGTCGGAGGTGCCGTCGGCGGCCGTCGGGACCTCGCCGTAGCCCGCGTAGGCGCCGCCGGCGCTGCCCCCCTCGTTGACGATCGAGTCCTCGAGCTCTCCGGCGCGACGGTAGTGGCGCAGCGGTGCGGGCATCTCGCGCTCGGTCGGGTCGTCGGCGTTGGAGAGCCTGAAGGCGGGCGCGCCATCGCCTGCGGCCTGGGCGGACCTGAAGCTCTCCTTGGCCACGGAGATCATGAGCTTGATGCGGTTGAGCTGGTTGACCTCCGAGGCGCCCGGGTCGTAGTCGACGGCCACTATGTTGCTCTCGGAGTGCATCTGGCGCAGACGCTTGATGACGCTCTTGCCGACCACGTGGTTGGGCAGGCAGGCGAAGGGCGAGCACACGATGATGTTGGGCGTCCCAGACTCGATGAGGTCCACCATCTCGGCCGTGAGCAGCCAGCCTTCGCCCATGGTGTTGCACAGGGAGAGGACCTGCTTGGCCTCCTCGGCCAGATGGTAGATGGAGCCGTAGGGCTCGAAGCGCGCGCTCTTCTCGAGCATGTCGTTGATCGGCTTGCGCAGCCCCTCGACGTAGGAGATGCCGAGGCCGTGGGTCAGGCGGTTCACCGCCTTGGTCGGCAGCTCGTCGTTCATGTTGATCTGGTTGGACATGCCGAAGAGGAAGAAGTCCACGAGCCCCGGCACGTTCGCCTCGCAACCCTCGGCCTCGATCACGCGCACGACCTGGTTGTTGGCCGTCGGGTGGAACTTGACCAGGATCTCGCCGACGACGCCGACGCGCGGCTTGGAGCGGTCGTTCACGAGCGGCAGCGCGTCGAAGCGGTCGATGGTGTCCTGGCACAGCTCGTAGAAGCTGCGGCGCGTGGCGCGACAGATCTCGACCTTTGCGCGGCGCATCACGTCCTCGTAGAGCCCGTCGGCGGAGCCCGCCTCGGCCTCGTAGGGGCGCACGCGGTAGAGCAGCTGCATGACGAGGTCGCCGAAGAGCAGCGCGTAGACGGCGCGGTTGAGAAGGACCGGGTTCTTGAGCGGCTGGAAGCCGGGGTTGCTCTCGTCGAGGTTGAGCGCCGCGGTGAGCGAGATCACCGGGACGTCGGCGTGGCCGGAGTCCTTGAGCGCCTTGCGGATGAGGGCGATGTAGTTGGTGGCGCGGCAGCCGCCGCCGGTCTGGGTGATGAGGACCGCGGTGCGGCTGAGGTCGTACTTGCCGGACAGGACCGCCTCCATCAGCTGGCCGGTCACGAGGATCGACGGGTAGCAGATGTCGTTGTTCACGTACTTGAGGCCGGTGTCGACGGCCGCGTGGTCCACGGAGGGGAGAAGGACCACGTTGTAGCCGACGCTCCTGAGCAGGGGCTCCACCAGCTCGAAGTGGATGGGCGCCATCTGCGGGCACAGGATGGTGTAGCCCTCCTCCTGCATCTGCTTGGTGTAGCGCACCTTCTTGAAGGCGGCGCTGGCGGCCTCGCGGTAGACGGGCGTGCGGCGGGAGAGGTCGGTCTCGCGGGCGCGCTCGAGGGTGCCGTCCGCCAGGTGGACGCCGGTCGGGGCGACCTCGCCGACGAGCCCGGCCCTGGTCTCGCGCTCGAGCTCGGCGCGCTCCTCCTTGAGGGCGGCCATCAGCGAGCGCACGCGGATGCGGGCGGCGCCGAGGTTGGAGACCTCGTCGATCTTGAGGACGGTGTAGATCTTGCCGGAGGCCTCGAGGATCTCCTGGACCTCGTCGGTCGTGAGGGCGTCCAGGCCGCAGCCGAAGGACTGCAGCTGGATGAGGTCGAGGTCGTTGCGGGTGGCGACGAAGCGCGCCGCGCGGTAGAGGCGGCTGTGGTACATCCACTGGTCGATGACGCGGATCGGGCGCTCGGGCTCCATCTTGTGCGCCACGGAGTCCTCGGTCAGCACCGCGAAGCCGAAGCCGTGCAGCATCTCCGGGATGGCGTGGTTGATCTCGCCGTCGTTGTGGTAGGGGCGCCCCGCCAGCACGATGCCGTGGGCGTCGTTGTCCTCGATCCACTTGAGGCACTCGTCGCCGGCGCGGTGCATGGCGTCCTTGAAGGCGACGTCGGCCTCCCAGGCGGCGTTCACGGCCTGGTCGACCTCGTGGCGGGTGAGGTCGGGACCCTTGAAGCGGCCGTGACCGGCTTCGGCGTCGCTCTTGCGCTGGACCTGGAGGATCTCGTACAGGCGGTGCTTGAGGTCGTCCTTCTTATCGTAGGGGATGAAGGGATCGAGGTACTCGACGTCGGGGGCGGCGAGCTCGTCCACGTTGAGCTCGAGCGCCTGCGGGTAGCTCATGACGATCGGGCAGTTGTAGTGGTTGGTGGCGCCGTCGTCCTCCTGGCGCTCCCAACGGATGCACGGCATCCAGATGAAGTCCGGGTCCTTCTCGAGCAGGTTCATGATGTGGCCGTGGCTGAGCTTGGCCGGGTAGCACACGGACTCGGAGGGCATCGACTCGGTGCCCGCCTCGTAGGTCTTGCGCGTGGTCCTGTCGGAGAGCACGACCGAGAAGCCCAGCTTGGTGAAGAAGGTGTGCCAGAACGGGTAGTTCTCGTACATGTTGAGCGCGCGCGGGATGCCCACGGTGCCGCGCGGGGCCTCGTCGGCCGGCAGGCTCTCGCGGTCGAAGAGCAGCTTGTTCTTGAACTCGAAGAGGTTCGGCGCCTTGCTTCGCTCGGCCGCCGGCTTGCCCGAGCCCTTCTCGCAGCGGTTGCCCGTGATGAAGCGGCGGCCGTTGCCGAAGGAGTTGATGGTGAGCAGGCAGTTGTTGGAGCAACGGCCGCAGTGCGCGTTGGTGTGCTTGACCGTGAGGGCGTCAATCGCCTCGCGCGAGAGGACCGTGGAGGTCCCGTCCGCCCCGGCGCGGTCGCGCGCGAGGAGGGCGGCACCGTAGGCGCCCATGGTGCCGGCGATGTCCGGGCGGATCACGTCGCGGCCGGTCAGGAGCTCGAAGGCCCTGAGCGTGGCGTCGCTCATGAAGGTGCCGCCCTGGACCACGACGTACTTGCCGATCTCGTCGTAGTCGCGCAGCTTGATGACCTTGAACAGGGCGTTCTTGATGACGGAGTAGGACAGGCCCGCCGCAACGTCGCCGATGGTCGCGCCCTCCTTCTGCGCCTGCTTGACGCGGGAGTTCATGAAGACGGTGCAGCGGCTGCCGAGGTCGACGGGGTGCTCGCCGCGCACGGCGGCGGCGGCGAACTCCTGCACGCTCATGCCCATGGAGTCGGCGAAGTTTGCCACGAACGAACCGCAGCCCGAGGAGCACGCCTCGTTGAGGGCGATGTGCTCGATGATGCCGTTCTTGACCTGCAGGCACTTCATGTCCTGTCCGCCGATGTCCAGGATGAAGTTGACGTCGGGGACGAAGGCCTTGGCACCCCTCAGGTGCGCCACGGTCTCGATCTCGCCGGAGTCCGCCTGCAGGGCCTCGATCAGGATGCCCTCGCCGTAGCCCGTGGTGGTCACGTGGCCGATGGTGCAGTCGGAGGGCAGGTGGTCGTAGATGTCGTCCATGATCTTGCGGGCGGTGCCCAGGACGTCGCCGTTGTTGTTGTCGTACCAGGTGTAGAGCAGCTCGCCCCCCTCGCCGACGACGGCCGCCTTCATGGTGGTGGAGCCGGCGTCGAGGCCGATGAACACGCGGCCGTGGTAGTCGTCGAGGCTGCCCTTGGCGACCACCTGCGCGTCGTGGCGGCGCTTGAAGGCGCGGTAGTCCTCCTCGGTCGCGAACAGCGGGTCGAGACGCGCGACCTCGGAGCCCTGGGTGTCGCGCAGGTTGTCGAGCTGGTCGATGACGTCCGCGAAGGTCACGTACTTGTCGGACTCGCCGGCCAGGGCCGCGCCGGTCGCCACGAACAGGTGCGCGTTCTCGGGGATGACGCGGTGCTCCTCGTCGAGCTTGAGCGTGACGTAGAAGCGCTTGCGCAGCTCGGAGAGGTACTGCAGCGGGCCGCCGAGGAAGGCGACGTAGCCGCGGATGGGATGCCCGCAGGCCAGGCCCGAGACGGTCTGGTTGGCGACCGCCTGGAAGATGGAGGCGGCCACGTCCTCGCGCGCGGCGCCCTCGTTGAGCAGCGGCTGCACGTCGGACTTCGCGAAGACGCCGCAGCGGCTCGCGATGGGGTAGATGTGGCGGGCGCCCTTGGCGAGCTCGTTCAGGCCGAGGGCGTCGGTCTCCATGAGGGAGGCCATCTGGTCGATGAAGGCGCCCGTGCCGCCCGCGCAGGTGCCGTTCATGCGCTGCTCGATGCCGTTGTCGAAGTAGATGATCTTGGCGTCCTCGCCGCCGAGCTCGATGGCGACGTCGGTCTGGGGGATGAGCGTCTCGACGGCGCGCTTGGAGGCGATGACCTCCTGCACGAACTCGACGTCGAGCCACTTGGCGAGCAGCATGCCGCCCGAGCCGGTGATGGAGACGCGCATGCGGGCGCCGCCGAGGACCTTCCGGGCCTTCTCGAAGACCTCGCGGGCGGTCGCCTTGACGTCGGTGTGGTGGCGCTCGTAGTTGGCGTAGACCAGGTGGTCGTTGTCGTCGATGACGGCGAGCTTGACCGTGGTCGAGCCCACGTCGATGCCCAGGCGCAGGTGCGCGTGGGAGAAGTCGGCCTTCTCGGCCGGCATGAGCTCGGCGCCGACCTGCCTGAGCTCGAGCGGATGCTTGGCGGCCTTCTGCGCCGTCGGGTCGTTCACGTAGTTAGTCATCTTCTTCTCCTTGGAGCTGCGATAGGCCGAGAAGCGTCATCCCGAACGAGGGGACGTCGAAGTCGATCGCCTTGCCGTACAGGTCGCCGGGGCGCACGAACATGAGGCCCGTCATCAGCCGGGCCATGAGGCCGATGCTCTCGCGCATCCCCGTGGTGAGCCACTGGACGAGGACCCCCACCTCGGCCGATATGGCGAAGGCGAGGTAGTAGTCGAGGAAGGTGCCCAGCGCGCCCAGGGGCAGGCCCTCGGCCGCGCGGTCGCGCACGACCTCGCGGACCATGCCCTTGACCTTCTCCACGAAGGCGGGGTCGCCCCCGTCGCCGAGAAGGGCCGGCAGGTAGCTGGCGCGGTCCTTGAAGAACCGCAGGACGTCCTCCGCGCCGGGACAGGGCTCGCAGTCTGCGAGCGCGGAGGCGAGCTCGTCGAGGTCGGTGCGGGCGAGGGCGGCCACGAGCGGCCTCAGCTCGTCGATGGCCTCCGCCTCGAGCTGGCCGACGAGGTCGGGGATGTCGCGGAAGTGCGAGTAGAACGTCCGGCGGGTGACGCCCGCGCGGTCCGTCACCGCGGTGACGGTGACCTGCCCGAGGTCGCCCGTCGCGGCTATCTCCTCCGCGAGCGCGTCGCGCAGGGCGCGCCGCGTCCTCAGGGTGCGGCGGTCGCACGCCTCCGTCGGGCAGGACTCCTCCTCGCGCACGGCTTGGCGCATCTCCCCTCCTCCCTGGACAGGTGCCTGATATTGCACGCTGCGTGAAGTATTGCACACGGTGTGCAATTTGCTCGCACGGGGTTGGGAGGAGGCGCAGTCTGCACCTGGCTTTCACATTTCTGCACGACGGACGGGGCGCCAGCCTGGGCCGCCGCCGTCGCGAAGCGACTAGAGCCTGCCCGCCTCGAGGTCGCGCAGGACGCCCTCCGGGAGCTGCATCGCCTGGGTGAAGGGGTCGAGCACGACCCCGGCGAGCCCGCCGCCGTTGAGCGCCATGCCCACCGCGGTCGCCATCGGCAGGTTGACGAAGGAGAAGCCCGCGAGGGACTTGGCGTCGAGCTCGCCCGCGTCGGTGAACGCCGCCAGCCAGCGCTCGCCGGCGCCGTCGCCCAGGACGCACGGCTCTATCTGGGTGCCCTCGCGCAGCGGCAGGGACTCCCCGACCCCGAGCGCGGATATCGCGGCACGGTAGTCCTCCGGCGCGTCGACCACCTGCACCGGCACGACCACCATCGCGCCGTCGAGCGCGTGGAGAAGGTCGCGCACCCCGGACTCCGCGCCGCCGATGGCGGCGAGCTTCAGCTCGAGCAGCGAGCGGGCCTGTGCCGGAGCGGGCGCGGCGCCGCCCGAGGCGGGCTCCGTCCCCGCGACGGAAGCGGGCCGCGCGCCCTCGGGGGTGCCTGCCGCCGCAGGATCCGGGAGCCCCGCGCGCACCTCCTCCAGCAGGCGTCCCAGCAGGTTCCTGCCGGACCACGCCAGGGGCATCGCGGCGTCAGGGGAGCCCGCGGCCACGCCCGTGCCCCAGAGGGCGTCGTCGCCCAGGCACGCGCCGATCGTGGCGTCACCGGTCGCCCGCAGGAAGGCCGCGAGCCCGTCGTCCTGCTCGAACTTGGCCCTGAGGGCCTCGCGCGCGAGGCCGACGCGGGCGCCCGCCCAGCGCCCCTCGTCGAAGGGCGTCACCTGACGGGAGAGGTTCCTGAGGTAGGAGGGGTCGTCCAGGGCGAAGACGCGCATGGCCGTCGCCTCGTCGCCGAAGGTCATGGCCTTTGCGTGAACGAGGTACTGCCCGACGCTCGCGAACCGGTGCCCGTGCAGCTCGATCGGCGAGGGCGCCCAGACGCTGAGGCAGCCGTTGCTCCCCCCTGGCGCCCCGAACAGGACCAGCCGGGCTTCGCCGACCTGCGAGAAAACCGGACCTTCCATGCGCATACCTCCGTAGACTCCCCGGTAGCAGGGCCGTCCCGGTAGCGTAGCACGCGGGGCGCTGGCGGCGCCCCGCGGCGACCGCGCCCGGCGAGCGCGCCGCCCGGCTCCGCTACAGGTCCGCGACGACCCTGCAGGCGACCCTGCAGGACCCCTTGAGCGTGTTGCCCACCGGACAGTTGTGCTCGACCACGGCCGCCAGCTCGTCGAGCTTCTCCTGCGGGGCACAGGACTTCACGTGGAGGGTGGAGCGGATCTCCTGGTAGCCGTTGTAGGGGTTCTGGCCGGAGAGGTCCATGTCGCCCTCGAGCTCGGCGCGGCAGCCCGAAAGCTCGATTCCGAGCTTCGGGGCGTTCATGCACGCGACCAGGGTCTGGCAGCCGCCCAGGGCGCACAGCAGCATCTCGACGGGGTTCATCCCCTTGTCGGTGCCGCCGGCGTCGACGGGCTCGTCGATCATGAGCTTGAAACCGCGCGACGCGGCCTCGACCTGGCAGCTCTCGGGAAGCTTCGTGGTGGTTGCAGAAAACGTGTTCATGCTCTTCTCCCTCTGCGTTGCTTGCCTCCCCGCGCGGGCGCGGGGCCAGGGCAGATGGTACGTGCGCCTTTTTGGTCACCGCCCGGGCGTCCGCTCGGCCGGCGCCAGCAGCCGCCCGGCTCCGCGCGGCCCACGTGCGAGGGGTAGCATCTCTGGCAGCGGCGGCCGAGGCCCCGCGACCCCGCTCTGCAGTCGCAAGGAGGATGCCATGCCCGTGACGACCCTGCCCTTCGGGACGGCCCCCGACGGGCGTCCCGCCCACCTCTACCTGCTCTCGAACGGCCGCGGCATGGTCGTGGGCGCGACCGACCTCGGCGCCTGCCTCGTCTCGTGCCGCGTGCCGGACCGCGAGGGGCGCCTGCCCGACGTCCTTCTCGGCTACGACTCGGCGACCGGCTACGCGGACAACCTCATGGCGTTCGGCGGGACCGTCGGGCGCGTGGCCAACCGCATCGGCGGCGCCAGCTTCGAGCTTGGCGGCACCACCTACGAGCTCAGCGCCAACCTGGCCGGCAGCTGCCTGCACGGCGGACGCGAGATGTGGTTCCAGCGCCGGTGGGAGGCGAGCGTCGGGGACTCCTCCGTGACCTTCTCGCTCCTCTCGCCCGACGGCGACCAGGGCTTCCCCGGCGACCTCGACGTGCGCGTGACCTACGCGCTCGCGGGCGACGGCTGCCTCGGCCTGCGCTACCGGGCCGTCCCCTCCGCCCCGACCCTGGTCAACCTCTGCTGCCACGCGTACTGGAACCTGAACGGCCACGCCGCGGGCGACGTCTGCGGCCACAGCCTCCAGGTCGCCGCGAGCCGCTACACCGTGACCGACAAGGACCTGGTGCCCACGGGGGAGCTCGCATCCGTGGAGGGCACCCCGCTCGACCTGAGGCGCCCCCGGCGGATCGGCGACTGCCTCGCCGCGGTGCCCGGCGGGCTCGACCACAACTTCGCGCTCGACGCCCGCTGCGGGGCGGGTCCGTCCTGCGTCGGGCCCGACGCCGCGGGCGACGCGGGCCCGACGCTCGCCGCGACCCTCGTCGGCGATAGGTCCCACATCCGCCTGCGCGTCCTGACCACGGCCCCCGGCCTGCAGGTCTTCACGGCGGGCGGCCTCTCGGAGCCGCACGGCAAGGACGGCGCCCACTACGGCCCGAGCGCGGGCGTCGCCCTCGAGACGCAGCTCTTCCCCGACGCCATCCACCACCCGGGCTTCCCCGCCGCGACCGACCCGGTCTTCGGCCCCGAGCGCCCCTTCGAGGGCGAGACGCTCCTCTGCTTCGACGTGGCCGAGGACTGAGCCCCGCGCCGGCGGCCCCCGCACACGCGGGTCGCTCTCGCGGGCCCTGAGAGGCTCGCCCGCCCCGGCGCCTCGCGCCAAAGACGTGCGAGGCGTCAACCAGATAGAAACCGGCGGGGCGCATAATCGTTGTCACGAAAAGCCCCTGGCGCCCGCCGGCACTCCGAGCCGGCGCCGGGCGCCGGCCGAACCACCGGAGGGAAGTCCCATGGCAATCACGCCCGAAGAGGTAAAAGAGACGCTCAACATGGTCGAGCAGCAGAACCTCGACCTGCGCACCATCACGATGGGCGTGTCGCTCTACGGCTGTGCGGACGAGGACATGGGTCGCCTGTGCGACAAGGTCTACGACCGCATCACGAGCAGGGCCGAGAACCTCGTCTCCGTCGCGGAGCAGCTCGAGCGCGAGTACGGCATCCCCATCGCCAACAAGCGCGTGTCCGTCACCCCCGTGGCGCAGATCGCGGCGGGCTGCCCCGACCAGGACCTCACCCCCATCGCCCAGTCGATGAACCGCGCGGCGGAGACGCTCGGCATCGACTTCATGGGAGGCTTCTCCGCCCTCGTGCAGAAGGGCATGGGCGCGACGGACCGCAAGCTCATCGCCTCCATCCCCCACGCGCTCTCCTCCACCGAGCGCGTCTGCTCGAGCGTCAACGTCGCCTCGCTGCGCGCCGGCATCAACATGGACGCGGTCCTGCTCATGGCCCAGACGATGGTCGAGGCTGCCAAGGCGACGGTCGACATCGACTGCTACGGCGCCGCCAAGCTCGTGGTCTTCTCCAACATGGTCGAGGACTCGCCCTTCATGGCGGGCGCCATCCACGGCCCCGGCGAGGGCGACGCGGTCATCAACGTCGGCGTCTCCGGCCCCGGCGTCATGGCGGCGGCGCTCTCGACGCTTCCCGACGACGCCAACCTCACGCAGGTCGCCGAGATGATCAAGCAGACTGCCTTCAAGATAACGCGCGCCGGCGAGCTCATCGGCCGCGAGGCCTCCGCACGCCTCGGCGTCGAGAAGGGCATCGTGGACCTCTCGCTCGCGCCGACCCCGGCCGCCGGCGACTCCGTCGCCAGGATCCTCGAGATCATCGGCGTGGGAGAGTGCGGCGGCCCCGGCACGACGTGCGCGCTCGCGCTGCTCAACGACGCCGTCAAGAAGGGCGGCGTCATGGCGAGCTCGAGCGTCGGCGGCCTCTCCGGCGCCTTCATCCCCGTCTCCGAGGACGCGGGCATGATCCGCGCCGCGCGCGACGGGTCCCTCTCCATCGAGAAGCTCGAGGCCATGACCTGCGTCTGCTCGGTCGGCCTCGACATGATCGCCATCCCCGGCGACACCCCCGTCGAGACGATCGCCGGCATCATCGCCGACGAGATGGCGATCGGCGTCATCAACGCCAAGACCACGGCCGTCCGCCTCATCCCCGCCATCGGCAAGCGCGAGGGCGACCTGCTCGAGTTCGGCGGGCTCTTCGGCAGCGCACCGGTCATGGGAGTGAACCGGTTCGCGGGCACCACCCTGGCCCACCGCGGCGGGCAGTTCCCCGCCCCGCTCAACTCGCTCAAGAACTAGGCCCGCCAGGCCCCGACCGCCAGAGGCAAGACCAAGCCAGCCGCCGGCAGACGAGAAGCCCGTCTGCCGGCGGCTTCTCTCTGGTCGCAGACGCCCGCCGCGCATTGGACCTTCTCAACCATTGCATTTATTATAGTATGTGCCGAGGGGTCGAGGGGCCCCTCCACGCACCGCCGACCCAAGGAGGCCCGGAGATGAGAAGAGCGTGGCTCGCCGCACTGGCGCTGGTCCCCATGGCCCTGTGCGCCCTCCTCCTCGCCGGATGCGGCTCCACGGGCGCCGCGGCGGAGAGCTCCGCCCGGAGCGAGCCCTCCCAGGGAGGCCCGTCCGATGGCGGCTCACCGGAGGCGGCGATGTCCTACAAGGAGCCGGAGCCAGGGAGCATCGTCCAGGATGGCGCGGACACCTACTACGTGAACGACGTCATCGACGTGACCGTCGTCTCCGGCACCTCACGCGAGCAGGTCGACGACCTCGCCTCCCGGATCGGCGGCAAGGTCGTCGGCGAGATAGGCCTGACCGGTGACTACCAGATACAGCTCGACGAGCCCAAGACGCTCGACGAGATGGAGAGGCTCGCGGAGAGCCTCGCCGAAGACCCCATCGTGGAGGTCGCCATGCCGGAGGAGCTGTTCGAGACGGACGCCAGCTACGTCCCGAACGACGGTGTCTGGCGGCAGGAGGGCTGGGACACGGACGACCCGGAGGGCTCCAACTGGGGCGTCGAGGCCATCGACGCCCCAGACGCGTGGGACCTCGTGGACGAGATGCAGCCGGTGGCCGTCGGCGTCATCGACAGCATGTTCGACGCCTCGCACGAGGACCTGTCGTTCGCGAGGGTCATTAACAACCCGAGCCATCCAGACGATAAGCATGGCACGCACGTGTCAGGCACGATAGCCGCAGGCTTCGACAACGGAAGGGGCATCGCGGGAATCGCTCCGACCGCCGACCTCTACGGCTTCTCCACCATGGGCGAAGACAGCGACCCCACGGTCCTGAACGGCCACTACGACGGCTACATGAAGTGGAAGTACGGCCTGGCCGAGCTGGTCTCCAGCGGCTGTCGGGTGATCAACGTCAGCATGGGACTCACCTTTAGGGGCCACGAGGAGGCGCGGAGGGCCTCCGAGCTCGACGCCCAGGTCTACACCCCCTTCCTCGGGAAGCTGCTGGACAGGGGCTATGACTTCGTGATCGTGCAGGCCGCCGGCAACGACGGCGAACAGGGCTGCGACGCCGTCGAGACCGGCATCTTCGCGGGCATCACCGACGAGCGGCTCAAGGATAGGATCATCGTCGTTGGCGCGGCCGAGAACGCCGGCGACGGGCGCTACCGGCTCGCGGCCTTCAGCAACACCGGGAACCGCGTCGACGTGGCCGCTCCGGGCGTAGACATCTGCAGCACGGTCCCCGGGGGCTACGAGGGCGGCTGGAGCGGCACCTCGATGGCCGCGCCACACGTGTCAGGAATCGCCGCGCTGTGCTACGCGCTCGACCCCGGCCTCACCGGGGACCAGGTGAAGCGGGCCATCGTGGACACCGCCGACAGGGGCGCGAGCAGCGCCTCCGGGACGTACGCGATGCCCGACGCGTCGGCCGCCGTCGCCTCCGTGCGCCCCGACCTCGGGCGCACGGGCAACGACGAGGCCCACGAGGCCTACGAGCGCTTCGTGGAGGACGGGGATTGGTCCGGGTACGTCCTGGACTTCCTCGCACAGGAGGCCGCGGGTACGTCGGCAGAGTACCTGGGGTCGCGACAGGACCTCATAGGCCTCATGAAGACCAACGGCTCGTCCAACTGGGTCCGCCTGTGGGACATCGACTCCGACGGCGTGGACGAGCTGTTCGTCAGCTCCGGCGGGGTCGCCAACCTCTCCATCTCCGCGTTCTCCTACGACACGGCCGCCCACGAGGTCACATACCAGGGAAGCGCCCTCTACGGCACGATGTTCTTCGACTTCCAGGGCTCGGACTTCCTCGTCAGCGAGGCCGAGCCGAACACCGTGGCCGTACGCGCGAACGGCACGGACCCGACGGGGAGCGCCTTCACGAGCTGGGCGACCGTGACGTTCGACGGCGGCTTCGCGTTCGACTCCCGTCCCGACATGGACGACGCCAGCCTGGCGAGCTGGCACGACGGGAAAACGCTGGACCTGGACTAGCCAGAGCCCTACAGCGCGCAGGACCAGCGCACGTTCTCGTTGTCGAGGTCCTCGGGAGAGGGCACCACGGTGAGGTGGGGGGTGTCCCAGCAGCGGTGGTCCCGCACGATGGTCGCGGGCACGCCCGCCACGGTGACGTTGGAGGGCACGTCGTGCACCACGACGGCGCCTGCGCCCACCTTCACGTTGTCGCCGATGCGGATGTTGCCCAGGATCGTGGCGTTGGCGCCCACCATCACGTTGTCGCCGAGCGTCGGGTGGCGCTTGCCGCCGTGGTGGCCGGTCATGCCGAGCGTGACACCCTGGTAGAGCAGGCAGTCGTCACCGATGACGGCGGTCTGGCCGATCACGATGCCCATGCCGTGGTCTATCAGGAAGCGCCGGCCGATGGTGGCGGCGGGGT
Source organism: uncultured Olsenella sp. (assembly GCA_900314575.1). Classification (GTDB taxonomy): domain Bacteria; phylum Actinomycetota; class Coriobacteriia; order Coriobacteriales; family Atopobiaceae; genus Olsenella_K; species Olsenella_K absiana. The sequence continues at coordinate 19,888 of OMVS01000008.1, forward strand.
GAATCTCTATGCCGTAGCGCTTGCGCGAGCGGCGCGCCAGGAACAGGGCGAGCTCGTGCAGGCCGTGCTCCCACAGCCAGTGCTGACGCCTGAACGCCCAGATGGCGTGCAGCCCCGTGGAGTTGCGGCGCACGTCGCCGTGGCTCGTGGCGCTCGGGTCGCGCGCGAGCATAGCCTCCACGTCCTCGCGCCGGCGCTGCCGCCACGAGACCCTCTCCTGCATACGGGCACCCTCCCCGAGGCCGCTCCCGGCCCCCAGGCCCTTCTCGCCCTGCGCGTCCAGCGCACCTGCCAGGCTCATCGCCGTCCCCTCTCGTGCGGCCGGCCCTCCCCCGAGGGCCGGCCGGTTACGCCAGCTTTGCGATAGGTTGCAGCCAGCCGGCTACAGGTCCATCGAGAGGTAGCGCTCGCCCGTGTCGGGCAGGATCGCCACGATCGTCTTACCGGCGAACTCGGGACGCTTCGCCAGCTCGACGGCGGCCGCGACGGCGGCGCCGGAGGAGATGCCCACGAGCAGGCCAAGCTCGGCCGCGAGGCGCTTCTTCGTCTGGATTGCGTCGTCGGACGCGACGGGGAACACCTCGTCGACGACGGAGGCGTCGTAGGTCTTGGGGACGAAGCCGGCGCCGATGCCCTGGATGCGGTGGGCACCGGAGGGCTTCCCAGCGAGCACCTGGGACTCCGCCGGCTCGACGGCCACGGCGTAGACGCCGGGCTTCTGCTCCTTGAGGAAGCGGGCGGTGCCGGAGATGGTGCCGCCGGTGCCGACGCCGGCGACGACGGCGTCCACGGTGCCCTCGGTGTCGCGCCAGATCTCGGGGCCGGTGGTCTTGTAGTGGGCCTCGGGGTTGGCGGGGTTCACGAACTGGCCGGCCACGATGGCGCCGGGCGTCTCGGCCTTGAGCTGGTCGGCCTTGGCGACGGCGCCCTTCATCCCCTCGGCGCCGGGGGTGAGGACGATCGTGGCTCCATAGGAGGCCGCGAGCTTGCGGCGCTCGATCGACATGGTCTCGGGCATCACGAGGATCATCTTGTAGCCGCGCTCGGCCGCGATCATGGCCAGGCCGACGCCGGTGTTGCCGCTAGTGGGCTCGATGATGGTGCCGCCGGGCTTGAGCGAGCCGTCGCGCTCCGCCGCATCCACCATCGCCTTCGCGATGCGGTCCTTCACCGACCCTCCGGGGTTGGTGGCCTCGTACTTGCCGAGGACCCTGGCAGCGCCACCCGCGAGTGGCGAGAGGTCTACGAGGGGGGTCTGGCCGATGAGTGACTCCGTGCGCATTGCGAACTTCATGATGCTCCTCCTATAGATGACGTTCCGCTAGCCGCGAGGTAAGAAGGACGGTCCCTTTTCGCCCGCCCGTTAACTCGCTGGGACAAAGAATGGCACTCATATTCCTAGTTTGCAAGTAGGAATATGTAAGCAGCAGGTTTCGTGCGGCGCAGCCCGGGGCGAGAAGGACCTCAGGGCCGAGAAGGTCCTCGGAGTCGCGCCGGCCGGGACGCAGAGGCGCACGAGAGGGGCGGCGCAGGCTGAAGCCCGCGCCGCCCCTCCCCCAGGCTTGCCCGGCCCCGCCGGCCGCCCGCGCCCGCTATCCGAGCGAGATGACCTCGCACTCCAGCCTCACGCCGAACTGGCGCTCGACCTCCTCCTGCACGTGCTCGATCACGGCGTGCACGTCGGCGGCGGTAGCGTGGCCGAGGTTCACCACGAAGCCCGCGTGCTTGGTCGAGACCTGTGCGTCGCCCACGCGGTAGCCCTTGCACCCCGCGTCCGTGATGAGCTTGCCGGCGAAGTGCCCCTCCGGCCGCTTGAAGGTAGAGCCGGCGCTGCCGAACTCGAGCGGCTGCTTCTCCTCGCGGCGCCTCGTCAGGTCCTGCATGGTCGCAGAGATCTCGGCGGGGTCGCGCGGCTCGAGGCGCACCGTTGCGGAGACGACCACCAGCCCGGCGGTCCTGATCAGGCTCGTGCGGTACCCGAGCTCGAGCTCGTCGGCGGGCACGTCCGCGACCGAGCCGTCCGGCATGACCGCTCGCACGCGCACGAGGACGTCGGCCATCTGGCCGCCGTAGGCGCCCGCGTTCATGTAGCACGCGCCGCCGACGGACCCCGGGATGCCGCAGGCGAACTCCAGGCCGCCGAGCCCCAGCTCGAGGGCCTTGTCGGTCGCGTCCTTGAGCGAGACGCCCGCGCCGAAGGTGAGCTCGTCGCCCTCGCGCGAGAAGCCCTTGAGCCCGTCGCCGGCGGCGACGATGACGCCGCGGTAGCCCGCGTCGGAGACGAGCAGGTCCGACCCCTTGCCGAGCAGGAAATACGGCACGTCGCGCTCCCGCAGCCAGGCGAGGGCCCGCACCAGCCCGTCGGCGCTCTCCGGGACGGCGTAGAGGTCGGCGGGGCCGCCGACCCGGAAGGTGGTGTGCTCGCTCATCGGCTCGTCCTCGAGCACCCGCCCGCTCCCAAGGATGGCGGCAAGCCCGCGGGCAGCGGCCCGCCTGTCGAACGTCTCCCCTGACATCGCCCCTCCTCACGGCCTGCACCCCGGCGGCGCGCAGGCCCGCATCGGCCTCGTGCATACATCTATCAAGCATACTCGTACCCGCAGTCTATCCCAGCAGGCGCCCCTCCCGCCCGGGGCCGCGCGCCCCTCTCGCCCACACGTCCTTCTCGGCCGCGCGCCCTTCCTTTCGCGCTTGTAACAACCCGGGGAGCGTATCCGTTGACGCGCGGAGCGTTCGTGCTATGCTCCTGCCCGTCAGTTTCAGGGCGGGGTGAGATTCCCCACTGGCGGTAACGACCGGGAAGCACAGGGCTCCCGGCGGAGTCCGCGACCCGCGAGAGCGGTTGACCTGGTGAGAGTCCAGGACCAACGGTCAGAGTCCGGATAGAAGAAACGGAGACGCCACCATGGCACAACCATCCCTCGACAAGCACGCGACCACCGACCAGAACGGCGGCTGGTCCACCCGGCGCATCGCGGTGTGCGCCCTGTTCTGCGCCATCTCGGCGGTCTGCACGCTGTTCATCGAGTTCCCGATCATCCCCGGCATCGAGTGGCTGCGCTACGACCCGTCCGGGATCGTCGCGCTCCTCGCGGGCTTCTCGTTCGGCCCGGCGGTCGGCGCGGTCGTGTCCGTCCTGCCCTACCTCGTGCACCTCGGCACCTCGGGCGGCATCTACGGGACCATCATGGCGATTCTCGTAACCTTCGCCATGACCGTGCCCGCCTCGCTGATCTTTCGCACCAAGCCCTCGCCCAGCCGCGCGGTCGTGGGCATGGTGGCGGGCGGCGTCATCTGCGTAGCCGCCGCCATCCTCGGCAACCTGGTCTTCACGCCGCTGTACGCCGGCATGCCCGTCGAGGCCGTCAAGGCCCTGATCGTCCCCGCGCTGCTGCCGTTCAACGTCCTCAAGGCCGCGATCAACGGCGTCGTCGCGGGGCTGCTGCTGAGGCCCGTCTCCAAGGCGATAAGGTAGCCGGGGCCACCCCCACTTGGCGGCCGAACAGAGATTCAGCACGTCCCGGGGACGGTGGGCGCACGCCCGCCGTCCCCTCTCCGATCCGCCGGCGCCGGGTGCGCCGGCGGCACCCCCAAAGAAAGGCAGGTGAGCGCGTGGGCACGTCCCCCAGCCAAGTCCGCACGGCCCCGTGCGCCGCAGACAGGAGGCCCGCCCCCCGGAAGGGCGAGGAGCCCCTGCTGTCGCTTCGCGGCGTCACCCTGCGCTACGACAACGGCGTCCGCGCCCTGGACGGCGTCGACCTCGACGTCTTCCCCGCGGAGCGCCTCTGCGTCCTGGGCGCCAACGGCTCCGGCAAGTCCACGCTGGGCTCCGTGCTCTGCGGCCTCCTCGCCCCGGACGAGGGCGAGGTCACGCTCCTCGGCGAACGCGTACTCGCGGACGGCAGGGTGGACTTCGACGCCTACCGCCGCGCGCGCCGCGGCATCGGCCTCGTCTTCCAGAACCCGGACGACCAGATCGTCACGACCGTCGTCGAGGAGGACGTGGCCTTCGGGCCGGAGAACCTCGGCCTCGACCCGGAGGAGATCGGCCGCCGGGTGCGCCGCGAGATCCGGCGCGTCGCCCTCGACGACTACGCGAAGGCCGACCCCACGCTGCTCTCCGGCGGGCAGAAGCAGCGGCTCGCCATCGCCGGCGCGCTGGCCATGGAGCCGCGCGCGATCGTGTTCGACGAACCCGCCGCCCTTCTCGACGTCCGCGGGCGCCGCTCGATCCTCGAGGTCATGGGCGAGCTGCGGGAGTCCGGCATCGGCATGGTCCACATCACCCACTACATGGACGAGGCCCTCTCGGCCGACCGCGTCGTCGTGCTCGACCACGGCCGTGTCCGCCTCGAGGGCACGCCCGAGGAGGTCTTCGCGCACGCCGACCACATCCGCGACCTGGGGCTCGAGGAGCCCTTCCCGGCGCGGCTCTCCGGACGTCTCGCCGAGCTGGGCGTCGGTGTGGGCTGGACCTGCGACCCCCAGGAGCTCGCCGCCTCCGTCGCGGCCGTCTGCGCCCACGCCCCGGCCCCGGGCGAGAAGGACGCGGGCCCCGCGACGGCCGCCGGGGAGGGCGGTCGCCAGGCCGCGCCCGCAGAGGGCCTGTGCCCCACGCCCGCGCCCGCGCGCGGTGCAGGCGCCGAGGAGCCCGCGGTCCTTGTCGACCACGTGTCCTACGGCTACGCCGACGGCATCGCGGGCACGCCCGCGGGGTCGGCCCTCGACGACGTCTCGCTCGAGGCGCTGCGCGGCGAGAGCGTCGCGATTGTCGGCCAGACCGGGTCGGGCAAGTCGACCCTGCTCAGGCTCGTCTGCGCGCTCGACACGCCGGACGCCGGCACCATCAGGGTCGACGGGCTCGACACGGCCGACAAGCGCTCGCGCAGCCTCATCCACGGGCGCATCGGCTACGTGATGCAGTTCCCCGAGCGCCAGCTCTTCGCGGAGACGGTCGCCCAGGACGTGGCCTACGGCCCCACCAACCTGGGCCTCGCCGCCGGCGAGGTCTCCCGGCGCGTGGCCGAGGCCCTCGCGCTGGTGGGCCTCGCCGACAAGGCCGACGACTCGCCCTTCGAGCTCTCCGGCGGCCAGCAGCGCCTCTGCGCGCTCGCGGGTATCCTCGCCATGCGGCCCGAGACGATCGTGCTCGACGAGCCGAGCGCCGGGCTCGACCCGCGCGGCCGCATCGAGCTGGAGTCCATCCTCGACGACGTCCACGCGCGTGGCGCCACCGTCATCAGGGTCACGCACTCGATGGAGGAGGCCGCCGAGGCCGAGCGCGTCGTGGTCCTCGACCGGTCGCGGGTCCTGATGCGGGGCACGCCCGCCGAGGTCTTCTCGCCCGAGAACGGCCGCGCGCTCGCTGAGGCCGGCCTGGGGCTGCCCCTCCCGCTGCGCTGGGCGCTTCTCCTCGGCGAGCTTGGCGTGGACGGGCTGGGACGGCCGCTCACGACGGAGGCGCTGGCGCGCGCCGTCGCCCGGCGCGCGGGCGCGGCTCGCACCGGCAGCGGGGCCGCGAAGGGGGGCGAGGCGTAGCCATGGCTCTCCGGATCACGCTGGGGCAGTACTACCCCGCCCAGTCGCCGCTGCACCGGATGGACCCGCGTGCCAAGCTCGTGTGCATCCTCGTGCTGGTGGTGACCTGCTTCTTCATCAACTCCCCGCTGCAGCTCGCCTACGGCTACGCGGCGCTGGTCGCCCTCGTGGCCTCCTCGCGCGTGCCGCTCGGCAAGGTCCTCGCCTCCACGCGGGCGCTGATCGCGACCTTCGCCATCCTGAGCCTGTTCAACCTGCTCGTGCGGCCCACGGGCACGCCCTTGGCACAGCTGGGCCCCATCCTCATCACCACCGACGGCGCCTGGGCGGCCGTCCTCTATACGTTGAGGCTCGTCATCGCGGTCGTGGCCTGTGCCCTGCTGCTGCTCACGACCACGCCGACCTCGCTCACCGACGCCCTCGACTCGCTGCTCTCGCCGCTGGCGCGCCTGGGCCTGCCCGCCCACGAGATCGCCATGATCTTCTCGCTGATGCTGCGCTTCATCCCGACGCTGGCCGACGAGGCCTCCGCCGTCATCGACGCGCAGACCGCGCGCGGCGGCGCCTTCGGCCAGGGCTCGCCCGTCCACCGCGTCAAGGCCGTGGGCCCCGTGATCGTGGCCCTCCTGGCGAGCTCCATGCGCCACGCCAACGGGCTCTCGCGCGCGCTCGGCGCCCGCTGCTACGAGGGCGCCCAGACGCGCAGCCGCTGGCACCCGCTCGCGATGCGCCCGTCCGACTGGGGCTTCGTCGCCCTCGCGGCGGCCTACGTGGCGGGCCTGCTCCTGCTGGGGGGCGTCTAGGCGCCCGGCGGGCGGGGCGCCCGTCCGGCGCTCGCGGGTGCCGGCCGGGCGCGGGCGCCCCGCCCGCGCCCGGCCTCCCTAGGCCTCCTCGAAGTCCACGACCTCGACGGAGCGCTCCATCTCGGAGCCGGCGAGGCCGACGCCTCCCACGCTCATCTCGCCGCGCTGGTTGTCGAAGGGGTCCTCGCGCAGGGCGTCGTCGGGCGGCGTGAGCGGCTCGTAGAAGTCCGTGCAGGCGATCATCCGGAGCGGGTCGAGGTTGCCGAAGTAGTGGGTGCGGCGCAGCTCGTCGCCCGAGCGGTAGGCGCTCGCGCCGAACGAGCAGTCCACCCAGCGCCAGCCGTAGGGCCCGGCGTAGAACTGCGCCCAGTCGTGCGGGCGGGCGCCCTGCGGTCGCACGTAGAGGCCGCTCTGCCAGCGCGCGGGCACGCCGGCGATCCTGCAGAGGGTGATGAAGAGCAGGGACATGCAGCCGCAGTCGCCCGTGAGGGTGCGCGCCGTGGTGTCGGCGATGCTGCCGAGGGCCACGTAGGCCGGCTGGTAGTGGTACTTGACGCTGCTCGTCACGTAGTCGTAGATCGCGCGGGCGCGCGAGAGCGCGTCGCGCCGCTCGCCCACCACCCTGCGCGCGAGCGCGCGCAGGAAGGGCGTGAAGACGATGTGCGGGGCCTTCTCGCCCAGGTAGGGCGCGAGGTCCGCCGGCGCGTCCGCGGGGCCGGGGTAGGTGGGCACGCCCTGGCGCCGCCTGGAGCCCGCCTCGTCCGCGGCCTGATAGAGGGCGACGTAGGGAACCTGGATGGTGTAGCGGTAGAGCACCTGGAAGCTCGCGCGGCCCTCCACGAGGGGAAGCTCGGCCCCCCTGCCCTCCCAGAAGACCGTCCGCTGCGCGGAGTCGACCGGCGAGACCACGCCGCCGGGCGTGGACTCGTAGAAGACCTCGACGCCGCGCTGCTCGCCGCACTCGACCGGCAGCGGGAGCCAGGCCCTGACGACGTCTTCCGGCGCCACCGGCGCCCTCGAGGCGACGGTCGCGCGCAGGGTGATGCGGCGCGCCTGCGAGCAGGTCTCGCGCATGGAGACGAGGGTGCGGACCAGCCCCTTGGCGTCCGGGTCCCGACTCGCCTCCAGACCGGGGACCTCGCCGGCGTGGCGCTCGAGGGTCTCCAGGTAGCGCGGCAGGAAGCGGCGCTCGCCGTCTATCTCGCGCCAGTCCACCAGGCGGCGCTCCATCAGCTCGTCGAGCAGGGCGTCGGCGTCGCCCGAGGCGACCTTCAGCCTCCCCCTGAGGCCTCCCAGCACGTCCTCCCTGCTGAGGCGGTACTCCTGGCACACGCGCCTGAGCCGGTAGAGCTCCACGCGCAGCCGCGCCGCGCGCTCCGGCTCGAGGTCGCCGGCCGCGAGCTCCCCCTCGATCCTGCGCATAGCCTCGCTCGTCCGCCCGGAGCGCTCGAGGCGCTCGAGGCCGGGGTCGAGCGGCCTGGACACGAGCGCGAAGTCCTCGTTCCTGACGGACGCGCGCAGGCGCGCGTCCTTCTCGGCCGCCCACGTCGAAGACGGCGCCCCGACAGCTGAAGCCTCACCGGACATGGCTGAACCTCCGTTCCGTCGCGGGATGCGGAAATGATAGCCAAGCCCGCCGCCGGCGGGCCGCCGTGGTCCGTGGACGCTGCGCAAACCTCCGTAAACTGCCCCGCCCGGCCGTGCGGGCGAACTATCATGGACGGGTACCCTCCGGCAACGACAACCAGGGAAGGCAGGACCTATGGTCTCTCGCGTCTACGTAGAGAAGAAGCCTGGATTCGACGTGGAGGCGAGCCAGCTCCGGCACGAGCTGCGCCACACGCTCGGTATCTCGGCCATCACCGACCTCAGACTCATCAACCGCTACGACGTCGAGGGGATCTCCGACGAGCTGTTCGAGCAGTGCATCCCCACCGTCTTCAGCGAGCCCCAGAGCGACGTTGCCTCCCGCGACCTGCCCGACCTCTCCGGCCTGCGCGTGTTCGCCGTCGAGTCCCTCCCCGGCCAGTTCGACCAGCGCGCGGCCTCCGCGAGCGAGTGCGTGCAGCTCATCTCCCAGGGCGAGCGCCCCGAGGTGCGCTGCGCCAAGCTCTACGCCATCGGCGGCGACGTGACCGACGCCGACCTCGAGGCCGTCAAGCGCTACGTGATCAACCCGGTCGAGTCGCGCGAGGCCTCCCTCGAGGAGCGCGAGACGCTCCGCGTGGCCTACCCCGAGCCCGCGGACGTCGAGGTCCTGGACGGCTTCCTCGACCTCACGGACGACGAGCTCGCGGCCTTCATCGACGAGCGCGGCCTGGCCATGGACCTCGCCGACATCCAGTTCTGCCAGAGGTACTTCTCCGACGAGGGCCGCGTGCCGACCATCACGGAGATCCGCATGATCGACACCTACTGGTCCGACCACTGCCGCCACACCACCTTCGGCACCCAGCTCGACCAGGTGAGGATCGACGACGAGGTCGTCTGGGAGGCCTTCAACCGCTACCTCGCGATGCGCGAGGAGCTCGGCCGCGCCGAGCGCCCCGTCTGCCTCATGGACATGGGCACCATCGGCGCCAAGTGGCTCGAGCACGAGGGCAAGCTCACAAACCTCGACAAGTCCGAGGAGATCAACGCCTGCACGGTGAAGGTCAAGGTGGACGTCGACGGCACCGACGAGGACTGGCTCTTCCTCTTCAAGAACGAGACCCACAACCACCCGACCGAAATCGAGCCCTTCGGCGGCGCGGCCACCTGCATCGGCGGCGCCATCCGCGACCCGCTGTCCGGCCGCAGCTACGTCTACCAGGCCATGCGCGTGACCGGTGCGGGCGACCCGAGGGTCCCGGTCTCCGAGACCCTGCCCGGCAAGCTCCCTCAGCGCAAGATCTGCCGCACCGCGGCGGCCGGCTACTCCTCCTACGGCAACCAGATCGGCCTGGCCACCGGCAAGGTCGACGAGGTCTACGACCCCGGCTACGTGGCCAAGCGCATGGAGATCGGCGCCGTCGTGGGCGCCACCCCGGCCGACCACGTGCGCCGCGAGTGCCCGGCGCCGGGCGACAAGATCGTCCTGCTCGGCGGGCGCACCGGCCGCGACGGCATCGGCGGCGCCACCGGCTCCTCCAAGGCCCACAACGTCGAGTCGCTCGAGAAGGACGGCGCCGAGGTCCAGAAGGGCAACGCCCCGACCGAGCGCAAGCTGCAGCGCCTCTTCCGCCGCGGCGACGCCTGCCGCCTGATCAAGCGCTGCAACGACTTCGGCGCGGGCGGCGTCTCCGTCGCCATCGGCGAGCTGGCCGACGGCCTCTACATCGACCTCGATCGCGTCCCCAAGAAGTACGAGGGCCTCGACGGCACCGAGCTCGCCATCTCCGAGTCCCAGGAACGCATGGCCGTGGCCCTTGCGCCCGAGGACGTGGACGAGTTCCTCGGCTACGCGGCCGAGGAGAACCTCGAGGCCACGGTCGTGGCCCGCGTCACCGAGTCCCCGCGCCTGGTCATGACCTGGCGCGGCAAGACCATCGTCGACGTGAGCCGCGCGTTCCTCTCCTCCAACGGCGCCCCCAAGCACCAGGTGGTCCACATCGAGCACCAGGAGCCCTGGCAGCCCACCTGGGAGGGCGACGACCTCGCCGACAGGCTCGACGCGGTCCTCTCCGACCTCAACGTCGCCTGCAACAAGGGCCTCTCCGAGCGCTTCGACTCCACGATCGGCGCGGCCACGGTCCTCATGCCCTTCGGCGGCAGGCGCCAGCTCACCCCGTCGATGGCGATGGCGGCCAAGCTCCCCGTCGAGGGCGAGACCACGACCTGCTCCGGCATGGCCTGGGGCTTCAACCCGCGCCTGATGGAGCACGACCAGTTCCGCGGCGCGTACCTGTCCGTCGTCGAGTCGCTCTCCAAGCTCGTGGCCGCGGGCTTCGAGCACAGGAAGGCCTACCTCACCTTCCAGGAGTACTTCGAGAAGCTCCGCGACGTCCCCGAGCGCTGGGGCAAGCCCGCGGCGGCCGTCCTCGGCGCCCTCATGGCCCAGGCGGACCTCGGCGTCGCGTCGATCGGCGGCAAGGACTCCATGTCCGGCTCCTTCGAGGACCTCGACGTGCCGCCGACCCTGGTCTCGTTCGCCACGGCCGTCGGCAACGTCGGGCGCGTGTGCTCCCCCGAGCTCAAGCGCGCCGGCGACCGCCTGTGGGCGATCCTGCCCGCCTACGGCGAGTGCAACCTGCGTCCGACGCCGGAGTCGCTGCTCGCGACCTTCGACGCCGTCGAGGGGCTCGTCGGCCGCGGCGAGGCGCGCGCGGTGGCGACGCCCGGCTACGGCGGCTGGGCCGAGGGCCTCTTCAAGATGTGCGTCGGCAACGAGCTCGGCATCCGCTTCGACGAGGGCTTCGACACCGACCGCCTCTTCAACCTCGCCTACGGCAGCTTCGTGGTCGAGCTCGCGCCCGGCGTGAGCCCCGAGGCGCCAGCCGGCGTCTTCGTGGAGCCCTTCGGCACCGTGGTCGAGGACTACCTCTGGATCGTGGGCGACAAGGGCCTCGACCTCGCCGACGCCGAGGAGGCCTGGAAGGAGCCCCTGGCCGAGGTCTACCCGTGGGAGCAGGCGGGCAAGCGCGTGGAGACCGTCTCGCACACCACCGGCGGCGGCATGTCCGCCCCCGCCGTCAAGCTCGCGCGCCCGCACGTCGTGATCCCGGTCTTCCCGGGCAACAACTGCGAGTACGACAGCGCCGCCGCCTTCGAGCGCGCCGGCGCCGACGTCACGACCCTCGTGGTCAACAACCTCACGCCCGAGCGCGTCGCCGAGAGCGCGCGTGCCCTCGTCGACGAGATCCGCCGCTCGCAGATCGTCATGATCCCCGGCGGCTTCTCCGGCGGCGACGAGCCCGACGGCTCCGCCAAGTTCATCACGAGCTTCTTCCGCAACCCCGCGGTCACCGAGGCCGTCCGCGACCTCCTCAACGCCCGCGACGGCCTGATGCTCGGCATCTGCAACGGCTTCCAGGCCTTGGTCAAGCTCGGCCTCGTGCCCTATGGCGACATCGTGGACATGAGCGACGAGTGCGCCACCCTCACCTTCAACACCATCGGCCGCCACCAGAGCCGCCTCGTGCGCACCCGCGTCGCGAGCGACCTCTCGCCCTGGCTCTCCAAGTGCGCGGTCGGCGACGTCCACACCATCGCCATCAGCCACGGCGAGGGCCGCTTCGTGGCGCCCCAGGCCCTTCTCGACGAGCTCGTCGCCAAGGGCCAGGTGGCGACCCAGTACGTGGACGAGGACGGCGTGCCGTCCCTCGACCTCGACGTCAACCCCAACGGCTCCATGCTCGCCATCGAGGGCATCACGAGCCTGGACGGGCGCGTCCTCGGCAAGATGGGCCACACGGAGCGCTACACCTCCGGAACCTACAAGAACGTCGACGGCAACCCCTACCAGCCCCTCTTCGAGGGCGGCGTGGCGTACTTCGCAGACTAGCGACCACGCCCGCACGGAGGGACCCGAGCCTGGGGCCCGCGCGACCGGTACGAGCCGGCCGCGCGGGCCCCTTTCCCATGCGGCGGGCCGCCGCGCGGGGCGCGCACGGCTAGAATTGGTCGCGTACCCCAGACGCGAAGGAGGAACGTGTCCGACGTAGACCCCACCGAGGGCGGGCCCGGCGGCCGGGACCGCATCCAAGAGATCGTCGACTCCGTCCTCGAGGCCATGGGCGACAAGGGCGACGCGAGCATCACGACGCGCACCTACTCCGACGAGCCGATCCTGCGCACCGGCGCCGACTTCAGGCGCGAGCGGGAGTCGCGCGACGCCAGCCGCCCGAACGACGCCCCCTCCAAACGCACCCCGACCCAGGCGGACGGGACCCCGCCCCGCACGGGCGAGGCCCAGGTGCGCCGGAGCCGGAGCAGCCAGGAGTACCAGGAGATCATCCGCCGGTCCTACGAGCGCTCGACCGCCCGCGCGGAACGCGCCTGGAGGCCGGCGACGATCGGCACCTCCTCCCTGCCGGAGACGCTCCGGCAGCTGCGCGCGCTCGAGCACGAGCTGCCCCACTCCGGCAGGAGGCAGGAGGCGGAGCTGTTCGTGCGCCAGGCCCGCCTCGCCGAGGACTACGCGGACGACACGTCCTTCTCCGCCATCTACGTCTACCAGCAGCTGCCGACCTACCGAGCGCTGGGCAACCTCGAGCTGCGCGGCTACTTCGCCTGGAGGGCCGAGTGGAGGCGTGGCGTGGCGTCCACGATCCCCTATGCCTACGCGCGCCTCCTCGCCGCCGAGCTCGTCAACGGAGTCGGGTGCGGGCGCCGGCGGGACGAGAAGGACCCGGGGTCCGAGGGCCCCGCCGAGCCCGAGGGGAGCGGGCGGCCCCGCAAGGACGCCGCGCCCGCCTGGGGCGACGCCTGCGCGCGCGAGCTCCTGCGCCTCAGGGACGCCGCCCCCGAGCTCTGCACGTCCGGCATGGGCCCCAACCTCGTCCGCGAGCTCTCGGGTTGGCTCGACGACTGCGTCGTCTGCCTCGGCGCGGACCCCGCGCTCGCGGTCTCCGAGTGGGAGCGGACCTTCGGCGCGGCGGTCAGGGTGCTGCGCATCGCCGAGGGACGCGCCGTCTCGGACGCGGCGGCGGCGCGCAGGGCCGCGCGGACCGCCGCCGGGCCGGGAGGAGCCCTCGCCCGGGAGGACGCCCGGAGGGAGTACGCCCGCGTCACGGGCGACGCGCGCTCGGCCTTCGCGCGCGACCCGATGGAATGCATCGCCGACAAGGACGCGCCGATCACGGACGAGCAGGTCTTCCGCGCCATGCTCGACCTCTCCTCGCGCAAGCCCAACCACTCGCCCTTCTTCCGCACGCACCCCGAGGCCGCCGCGCGGGTCTCCGCCAGGGTCTTCGCCGCCATGTGCGAGCACTGCGCGCGAAGGCGCAAGGTCGGCTTCGTCGACGGCCTCTTCGGTCCCCCCTGGGCCACGGGCTACACCCCGTTCCGCGGCCTCCCCTACGTCGAGCCCGAGGGGCTGCCGGACGTCGAGGTGCGCCTCAGCGACGTCGAGCTCGTCATCCGCTCCGAGGGACGCCTCAGCGAGCTCAAGGGCTACGACCGCTGCGTCCCCTCGCGCGAGCTCGCGCTCGTCCTGCACGAGATCGACCGCCAGATGAGGGCCGCCTGGCAGGAGGGCCACCAGCTCAAGCCGAAGGGCCTGCCCAAGTACCTCGTGCGCATCGTCGAGGGGGCCGCGAGCGAGGTCTGGCAGGAGGAGCAGGAGCGCGAGGCCCGCCGCGTGAGGATCGACTTCTCCCAGCTGGCGCACATCCGCTCCGCCGCCGCGACGACCCGCGAGGCGCTCCTCGTGGACGAGGAGCGCGAGGGCTACGTGCCGCCCTCGGAGGCCACGGCCGACGAGGCCCCCCAGCCGGGGACCGCGCCCTCGGGCGCCTCGCCGGCCGCGGGCGTCGTCGCACCAGCAGGCCCCACGCAGGCAGCCAGCGACACCGCTCCCGCGCAGGCCGCCGGCGGCGACGTGCCCGAGGGCGGCGCGGGGGAGGAGGGCGCGGAGACGCTCGGCCTCACGCCGCTCGAACTCGCCGCGCTCGAGCGGATCCTCGACGCCAGGCCGATCGACGACCTCCTCGGCCCGGGCGCGCCCCTGCCCTCCGTCCTCGTCGACTCCATCAACGAGAAGCTCTTCGACGAGGTCGGCGATGCCGTCGTCGAGGAGACCGACGACGGCTGGCGAGCCGTCGAGGACTACGCGGACGACGTGCGGGAGCTCATCGGGGCCTAGGCCTCGCGGCGCGCCGGTCGCGAGGACCTGTGAGAACTTTATTTAGAACAACTGTTCCCCTCCCCCGTCCTGTAGTGTACAATCAGGCTTCAGCCCAAGGTCACGAGCAACCGGGCCATCGTGCGCTTCGGGGAATCGAGGGAACATGTCAGCAGCCACGGGCAACAAGCGCGTCCCCAAGCGCATCGCGTCGGTCATCGTCAACTCGCTCAAGGGCGGTGTCGTGCCGCGCGTGGGCCTGCCCTACATCACCGTGGGCCGCGAGCGCGAGATAGGCGCCCTCCTGCACGACCTCGACCTCGTGGCGGACGGCGGGGCGAGCTTCCGCTTCCTCGTCGGCAGGTACGGCAGCGGCAAGAGCTTCCTGCTCCAGACCATCCGCAACCACGCCATGGGCAAGGACTTCGTCGTCTGCGACGCGGACCTCTCGCCCGAGCGGCGCCTGCAGGGCGGCTCCGGCCAGGGCCTCGCCACCTACCGCGAGCTCGTCCGCAACCTCTCGACCAAGACCCGTCCCGAGGGCGGCGCCCTGAACCTCATCCTCGACCGCTGGATCTCCAACGTGGAGGGCCAGGTCACCGTGGGGGAGGGCCTCCACCCCGAGGACGACGGCTTCGCCGAGGCCGTCGAGCGCAAGATCCTCGAGTGCGTCCGCTCGCTCGAGGAGCTCGTCCACGGCTACGACTTCGCGCGCCTCCTCACCCGCTACTGGCGCGCCCACCTCGAGGGCGATGACGAGACCAAGTCCCTCGTCACCAAGTGGTTCAGGGGCGAGTACCGCACCAAGAGCGAGGCTAGGCGCGAGCTGGGCGTCAACATCGTGATCGGCGACGACGACTGGTACGACTACCTCAAGATCTTCGCCGCGTTCTTCCGCGGCGCCGGCTACAAGGGGCTCATCGTCCTCATCGACGAGCTGGTCAACCTGTACAAGATCCCCAACGCCATCAGCCGCCAGTACAACTACGAGAAGATCCTCACGATGTACAACGACACCCTGCAGGGCAAGGCCCACTACCTGGGCATCATCATGGGCGGCACGCCCCAGTCGATCGAGGACCGCCGCCGCGGGCTCTACTCCTACGAGGCCCTGCGCTCCCGCCTCACGCAGGGGCGCTTCGCGTCCGACGGCCTCGTCGACCTGCTCGCCCCGGTGATCCACCTGCAGCCCCTGACCTACGAGGAGCTCCTCGTCCTCACGGAGAAGCTCGCGGACATCCACGCCGGACTCTTCGGCTACCAGCGGACCATCACCGAGGACGAGCTCGTCCAGTTCCTGCAGGCCGAGTACGGCCGCGTCGGCGCGGACACCCACCTCACGCCCCGCGAGGTCATCAGGGACTTCGTGGAGATGCTCGACATCCTCTCGCAGAACCCCAAGCTCTCCCCCGCCGACCTCCTCAAGGACCAGCTCCTCTCAGGCCCCGTGGCCTCCCCCGCCTCCGTCGCGGACGGCTCGAGCGCGCGCGAGGACGACTTCACCGAGTTCGAGATCTAGGCCGCACCATGGGCGCCTTCGACCGCTACGCACCCTTCGTCCAGGACTTCATCTACGACCACAACTGGGAGAGCCTCCGTTCCGTGCAGGTCGCGGCCGCCGACGCCATCTTCAACACGGACGACAACGTCCTTCTCACCGCGTCGACCGCCTCGGGCAAGACCGAGGCGGCCTTCTTCCCCATCCTCACCGAGCTCTGGGAGGACCCTCCCGCCTCGGTCGGCTGCATCTACATCGGCCCCCTGAAGGCGCTGATTAACGACCAGTTCCTCCGCCTGGAGGACCTCTGCGCCGAGGGCGACATACCCGTGTGGCACTGGCACGGGGACGTCTCGCAGTCCCACAAGGCCAAGATGCTCAAGCACCCCTCCGGGATCCTCCAGATAACCCCGGAGTCGCTCGAATCCATGCTCCTGCACCGCCACGCCGCGATCGGGAGGATCTTCTCGGACCTGCGCTTCGTCGTGATCGACGAGGTCCACTCCCTGCTCCGTGGGGACCGCGGGGACCAGACCCTATGCTGCATCGAGCGGCTCTCGCGCCTCGCGGGCGTGAACCCCAGGAGGATCGGCCTCTCTGCCACCATCGGCGACCCCACCGCCGCCGGCGCCTACCTCTCCGCCGGCACGGGGCGGCGCTGCGTCATCCCCAGGCTCGACGCCCCCAAGGATCGCTGGCGCATCTCGATGGAGCACTTCTACGTCACCGGCCCCCAGGCGCCCGAGCGCGGCGAGGACGGCCTCGGACGAGGGGAGGCCGCAAGCGAGCCCTCCTACGAGGTACCGCTCGCCGAGCCCAGCTGCGAGCGCGTGCCCCCGAGGGCCGAGCGGGCGCAGGACGCGCCCGAGGTGTCGGGAGGCGCAGAGCCCGAGCAGCCCGACCACGAGGAGCCCAGCGACAGCGCGCCCGTCTTCGCGGACCCGGGGCTCGCCTACGTGTTCGAGCACACCAAGGGCCACAAGTGCCTCGTCTTCGCCAACTCCCGAGAGGAGGCGGAGTCCGTCACGACCTCGCTCAGGCAGTACTGCGAGGCCTGCGGCGAGCCCGACCGCTTCCTGATCCACCACGGCAACCTCTCGGCCAGCCTGAGGGAGACCGCCGAGGACCTCATGCGCGAGGAGGACAGCTGCCTCACCACGGTCACCACCTCCACGCTCGAGCTAGGCATAGACATCGGCCGCCTCGAGCGCGCCTTCCAGATCGACGCCCCCTTCACCGTGAGCTCCTTCCTGCAGCGCATGGGCCGCACCGGCAGGCGTGGCCAGCCCCCCGAGATGTGGTTCCTCATGCGCGAGGAGGAGCCGGAGGCCCGGGCGCTCCTCCCGGAGACGATCCCCTGGAAGCTCCTGCAGGGCATCGCCCTCGTCCAGCTCTACGTCGAGGACCGCTGGGTCGAGCCGCCCCGCCTGGACGGGCTGCCCTTCAGCCTGCTCTACCACCAGACCATGGCGACGCTCGCCTCGTCCGGCGAGCTCACGGCCCCAGAGCTCGCGAGGCGCGTGCTCACCCTCACGCCCTTCCACCGCATCTCCCTGGACGACTACGCCGTTCTCCTGCGCCACCTGCTGGAGATCGACCACCTCGAGCGCACCGACGAGGGCGGCCTCGTCGTCGGCCTCGCCGGCGAGCGCGTCTGCAACGACTTCCGCTTCTACGCCGTCTTCGCGGAGGACGAGGAGTACACCGTCCGCAGCGAGTCCGAGGAGCTCGGCACGATCGTGCAGCCTCCCCCGGTGGGCGAGCGCATCGCGATAGCGGGCGCCGTCTGGGTCATCGAGGAGATCGACTACAAGCGCCACCTCATCCAGTGCACCAAGGTCAAGGGGAAGGTACCCGCCTACTTCGGCATGGTCGCGGGAGACATAGACACCCACGTTCTCGAGCGCATGCGCGGCGTCCTCGAGGAGGGGCGCAGCTACCCCTACCTCAAGCGCAACGCCCGCGCCCGGCTCGCCCAGGCGCGCCACGTCGCCTCGTTCGCCCGCGTGGCGAGCGAGCCGCTCGTCTGCCTCGGCGGCACCATGTGGTGCCTCTTCCCCTGGCTCGGCAGCTACGCCTTCCTCGCCCTCGAGCGCTTCCTCAAGATCCGGTGCGGCGAGCGCCTCGGCCTCAAGGGGCTCGACTCGTCGCGCCCCTACTTCATGCAGTTCGTGATGAGGGCGGACGCCCGCACCTTCTACCGCGTCGTGAAGGAGGAGGCCGCCAAGCCGCTCGACCCGATGGAGCTGCTCTACCCCACCGAGGTCCCCTACTTCGACAAGTACGACGAGTTCGTGCCCGAGGAGCTCGTGCGCAAGGGCTTCGCCCTCGGCGTGCTCGACGTGGAGGGCATGCTCGAGCGCGTGCGCTCCTGGCCGGACGAGCCGGCCGCGGCCAGGCTCGCGACCCGCGCCCAGCTCCCGCCACAGTCCCGCGGGTAGGCGCCTGCGCCCGCGCCCCGTCGCCGCCCGTCGCGGCGCCGGGGCGCGCAGGCGCCGGGCTACCTGCGGAGCACGTCCAGGGGCCGCAGGGGGAAGGGCGAGAGGAGCCGGTAGCGCTCCATCGCCCGCGAGAGCTCGCCCGCCCGCTCCCAGCCGGCGAGCGCGTCGTGGTGCTCGAGCCCCTCGAGGCGCAGCGTACGCACGGGCTCGCCCGCGCAGACCGCCTCGAGCTCGTCGCCCGCCCGCGCCTTGTTGCGGCACACGACTTCGACCGCAAAGCGCGCCCGCCCCTCCGGGCCCGGCGCGGCGGGCGCGCACGAGACGACCGTGGCCACCATGACCTTCTCGCGCAGGTAGTCGACGTCGCCCGGGTTCTGGGTGGGGTCGCCGTAGAAGAACCCCGTCGAGAAGGGCCGGTGGCTCGTCGCGTCGAGCTCGCCCATCCAGCGGGAGGCGGGCTCGCCGTCGAGCACGTGCCGGTAGGCGTTGGTCACCGTCGCCGTGTAGTAGGCGCCCTTCGCGCGACCCTCGAGCTTGATGGCGCTGACCCCGGCGCGATCGAGGTCGTCCAGGTGGTCCAGCATCTCGAGGTCGTTGCTCGACAGGACGTAGCTCCACCTGCCGTCGTCCTCGACCGGCATCCTGCGCTCCTCGGGGCGGCGCTCCTCGACGAGCTGGTAGCCCCAGCGGCACGGCTGGGCGCACGCGCCGAAGCTGGCGCCCCGCGAGCGGCCCACCATCTCGCTCGAGAGGAGGCAACGGCCCGAGACGGCCATGCACATGGAGCCGTGGGCGAAGACCTCGAGCTCGAGGCCCGGGAAGCCGTCCGCGTCGAGTCTGCGCCTGACGCCCGCGACCTCCTCCAAGGCGAGCTCGCGCGCAAGCACGACGCGCCGGGCGCCGAGGCGCGCGTACTCCTCCGCGGCGCGGGCGTTCATCACGGAGGCCTGCGTGCTCACGTGGACCTCGACGTGGGGCGCGCACTCCCGCACGAGCGCGATGGCCCCCAGGTCCGCAACGATCGCCGCGTCCACGCCGATCGAGTCGGCGAAGCGGAGGTAGTCGGGCAGGCGCTCGATGTCGGAGTCGAGCATGAGCGTGTTGACCGCGAGGTGGACGGCGACGCCCGCCGCATGCGCCCGCTCGACCGCGCGGGCGAGCTGGGGGCGGTCGAAGTTGTCGCTCCGGGAGCGCATCCCCCACTCCCTGCCGGCGAGGTAGACCTCGTCCGCCCCGAAGTGGATGGCCATGTCGAGCTGCTCCGGCCCTCCGGCCGGGGCGAGCAGCCTCATCGTCCCCATGCGACCCCCTCCCGGACGCCGACCCGGCGTCCGATACGGCATCGTAGCATGCGCCGCCCCCGCCCCTCCGTCCGTCCGCCCCCCTCGCATATATGTCACTTGTGTCGTTTCATTTTCTCGGCCGCGAGGCGCCCGGCCGGTCGGCCGTCGGGTATAACGGTTGGAGGGGGAGTCACAGGGGCCCAGGGGTTGCGCCTCCGGGGCCGGCCGCAAGGCCGGGCCCCGGGAGCGCCGCCCCAACCGCAGTCCTGGCCCCGACACCCCGGGGAGGCGGGAGCCATGGGCAGGAGCGTGCTGATCAAGGACACGACGCGCGAGGAGCGCATCCGCATCGTCAACAAGGCCCTCTCGTGGTGCGACGACTCGAGCTGCGAGAACTGCAGCGGATGCAGCATGGGCGTCGGCAGCGTGGAGGCGATGTACGCCCCCTACATCGACGGCAGGCTGGAGCTGCGCGAGATCAACTACCTCCACGCCGCGCGCCACTTCACCCTCGGCGGCGGCTACGCGCCCGACCCGCTCGAGAGGACGTAGGGGCGCCCCTGGGATAATCGTGGCCGTTTCGCTTGCCGCCGTCGGCGAATGGTGTGCGACTTATACTCTACTCACGTTGGCAGGAAGCTGGCCCGGGCACGCGCCCGCGCGCCGCCCCGCCTCGCCTTCGCACCCCGTCTGCACCTGTCACTCCGGAGGTAGCATGAGCGAACAGAGGAATCCCCAGGACACCTGCGTGCTCGTCACCGGTGGCGCCGGCTTCATCGGCAGCCACACCGTGGTCGAGCTGCTGCAGGACGGCTACAACGTCGTCATCGTCGACGACCTCTCCAACGCGAGCCCCAAGGTGGTCGGCCGCATCGAGACCATCGTAGGCCCCGAGGCCGCACGCAACCTCGCCTTCGTGCAGGCCGACGTGAACGACCGCGCCGCCCTCGAGCGCGTCTTCGAGGAGCACCGCATCGACCGCGTCATCCACTTCGCCGGCTTCAAGGCCGTCGGCGAGTCCGTGAGCAAGCCGATCGAGTACTACTCCAACAACCTCGGCAACACGCTCACCCTCGTGGACGTGATGCGCAACCACGGCTGCAAGGACATCATCTTCTCCAGCTCCGCCACCGTCTACGGCGACCCGGACAAGCTCCCGCTCACCGAGGAGAGCCCCAAGAAGCCGGCGACCAACCCCTACGGCTGGACCAAGTGGATGATCGAGCAGATCCTCACCGACCTCCACACAGCCGACCCCGAGTGGAACGTCGTCCTCCTTCGCTACTTCAACCCCATCGGCGCCCACCCCTCGGGCCTCATGGGCGAGGACCCCAAGGGCATCCCCAACAACCTGCTGCCCTACGTGGCGCAGGTCGCCATCGGCAAGCGCGCGTGCGTCCACGTCTTCGGCGACGACTACGACACGCCCGACGGCACGGGCGTGCGCGACTACATCCACGTGTGCGACCTCGCGACCGGCCACGCCGCGGCGCTCAACTGGATGAACGGCCGCACCGGCGTCGAGATCTTCAACCTGGGCACCGGACGCGGCACCAGCGTGCTCGAGATCGTGAAGGCCTTCGGCAAGGCCTGCGGCAAGGACCTCCCCTACCAGATCGACCCGCGCCGCCCGGGCGACGTGGACGCCAACTACGCCGACTGCTCCAAGGCAAAGCGCGAGATGGGCTGGGAGGCCAAGTACACCATCGACGACATGTGCCGCGACTCCTGGAACTGGCAGTCCAAG